>JBDSWM010000164.1:0-25227 GCA_039926685.1 Fibrobacteria bacterium
TCCCATAAATGCGTGCCCAGGGCGTATACGATGGCGAAGGCATGGGAGATGACGAAGACCAGGAAGATGGGCACCAGCGGCATCACCGTTTCCTTGGCGCCGCGCATGTTCAGTACCGTGAGAAAAGCCAACGCCAGCAGCGAGAAAGGTAGTTTGTAATGGTGGTACTGATCGGGAACGAAGCTGAAGATGGCATCCGCGGCGCTGGCGATGGAAATGGTGATGGTGAGGACGTAGTCGATGATAAGGGCGCAGCCGGAAACCATGCCCGCGGTGGGCGAGATCAATTTGCTGGCCACCAGGTAGCCGCCGCCTCCGGTAGGGAAGACCTCGATGAGCTGGGCGTAGCTTGCGCTGATGAGCAGCACCGTGACCGCCGAGGCGATGGCGATGAGTATGGCCAGATGCGTATGCCCGCCCAAGGCCAAGAAGGCTTCTTCCGGGCCGTAGGCGGAGGAGGAAAGCCCGTCGGAACCGAGGCCGACCCAGGCGAAGAAGGCGGCTAATGTGATGCTGTGGAAGGCTTGCTTGTTGGTAGGATCGATGGCAGCGCCGAAGATGATGGACTTGCAACGACTGACGAGGGAAGGTTTTTCGGATTTTACCATGTGCGTCGAATTGTCTCCGGAAGCCGGAATAGCAAAGGCGAATACGTCCAGATGGAGATCGCAGCTTATCGGTTCTGGCTGGAAAATCTAGAAATGGTTGCAAAATCCGGTTGATAAATGCGCCGGATTATGGGAAAGAGGGGGATTGCGGCTCTGGGCGGGGGCCCCGGGGATTAAGCGTGCTCGGATTCTTTCAGAATCGCGAAAATTACCGCAGGATCCTTTTCATGGCGCAGGCGGTTTCGCAAAGACCTGTTCTGCATCAAGCGGCCCGTGATCGCCAACAACTGAAGATGCGAGCGATGCTCATCCTTGGGTGTGAACAATAAGAATACCGCCTCGATGGGCATTTCCGTAAAGGCGTCCAGGATGCCGCTATGGCAAATGCCCAAGGCTACCATAGGGGAACGCAAGCCTTCCAGGCGGGCATGCGGCAATGCCACGCCTTCGTTGAGGAATGTAGAACCCTGGTTCTCCCTATCTAGCACCTTTTCCATCAAAACTTCTGCCGGGATCGAGGATTTATCCTTCAAGGTCCTGACCAACGCCTTCATGGCCTGGAATTTGGTGAGGGGCTCCTCCCAAATCAGGATCTGATCCGGCTTCAGGAAATCGGTGAGGCGGATTTTTTCGCCCCCTTTTTGGGAAGACCCGACATTGGTTTCCTTCTGCTTTTCGATTTCCTTTCCGGAACCGGAAGGGCGGTTGTTGATGACGATCAGATTGAAGGAGCCTTCACTGCGGAGCAAGCGGCCCGCCACGTCCTGGGAGCGGAACCGCCTCCACCACGGCCGTTCCCGCGGTTTGCCGATCAACACGTGGCCGACGCGGTATTCCAGCGCGAAGCGGGAAAGCGTTTCGGCAACGTTCTCGCCTTTCAAAGTGAAGACCGTGGCGCCCAATTGATTGGCCAGGGTCAAGGTATCGGCGAGATGGCGTTGTCGCGTTGCGTCGATGGCGGTGGGCTCTTCTTCCAAGGTCTGGACGTAGACGGCGTACCAATTGCGGTTCAGCCGTCCGGCGAGACGGGAGCCGGAACGCAAAAGGGCCGCGTTCTCCGGGCCGCGCGCGTCCAGGCAGACCATCACCTGGTCGGTGGCGCTCTTGCCTCCGTCTCCGGCCATTTCCCGGCGGCGGAAATCGATTTGCGACGCCGTTTCCCGCAAGGTCAATTCCCGCAATTGCTCCAGATGCGAAGCCTGGAAGAAATTCTCGAGAGCGACCGGCACCCGTTCCATGGGATAGATTTTCCCTTCGCGCAATCGTTTCTGCAAATCCTCCGGGGACACGTCCACGTTGACGATTTGATCCGCCTCCGCCAGCACCGAGTCCGGCAGACGCTCGCGCACCTTGACGCGCGTGGAACGCTCCACCGTATCGTACAGGCTTTCCAGGTGCTGCACGTTCAAGGTGGCGATCACGTTGACGCCCGCCGTCAGCAGGTCTTCCACGTCCTGGTAGCGTTTGCCGTTGCGGCTTCCGGGCGCGTTGGTATGCGCCAATTCGTCCACCAGAACGACCTTGGGCTGCCTGGCGAGGATAGCGTCCAGATCCATCTCTTCCACGGCGATACCATGGTATTCGGAATGTCGCATGTCGATGCGATCCAGTCCCTCCACCAACTGAGCCGTTTCCTTGCGCCCATGGGTTTCCACCACCCCGATGACCGCGTCGATGCCTTCGGCCTTGAGGCGATGGCCCTCTTGCAACATCTGGCAGGTTTTGCCCACCCCGGCCGCATAGCCCAGATACACCTTGAGGCGTCCCCGCCGGTCCCGACGGATCATTTGCAGAAAGCTGGCGGCTTTATCGGCCATGGATCTTCAGCCTCCTAGTTCGCTTGGTCCAAGGCCAGGTTCAATTTCAGGACATTGACTCCCGGATCCCCCAGGATGCCAAGGCTGCGTCCGCGGGTATTGGCCCCGATCAACGCCGCAACTTTTTCCTTGTCCCATCCTCTGGCCTTGGCCACGCGGGCGGCCTGCAACCCGGCGTTGGCGGGGCTGATGTCCGGATCCAAACCACTACCCGAGGCGGTCACGGCGTCGGCGGGAATCAGGGTTTGCGCGTCCAATCCGTTTTCCTTGCGGTATATGGCCACCCGATCCTTGACGGCGTCGAATTGTTTTTGCGAGGTGGGTCCGAGATTGCTGCCGCTGGAATTGGCGGCGTCATAGCCATTGCCGGCGGCGGAAGGCCGCGGATGGAAATACTTTTCCAGGGAGAAATTCTGCCCGAGCATTTCCGATCCCATCACCTTGCCGTCCCGGGTTATCAAGGAGCCGTTGGCCTTCCCCGGAAAAGCCGCTTGGGAAATCGCCCATACGGCAAGCGGATAGAGTCCGCAGAGCAGGACCAAGGTCAATCCGGAAACCACTATCGAGATCTTGAGTTGTTGCAGCCAGGTTTTCATGATTATACCCATCCTAACGTGGTTAGCAGAAGATCGATGATTTTGATACCGATGAAAGGGCTGATGACGCCGCCCAGGCCGTAGATAAGCAGGTTGCGCCGCAAAATGGCGCCGGCGCCCATGGGGCGGAAAGCCACTCCCTTCAACGCGAGGGGAATCAATGCGACAATGACCAGGGCATTGAATATGACGGCGCTCAGAATGGCGCTATGCGGGGACGCCAACCCCATCAGGTTCAGGGGCGCAATCTGGGGATAGGCGCCCAGCAGCATGGCCGGGATGATGGCGAAGTATTTGGCCACGTCGTTGGCGATGCTGAACGTGGTGAGCACGCCGCGCGTCATCAGCAACTGCTTCCCGATCTCGACGATTTCGATCAGCTTGGTGGGATTGGAATCCAGGTCCACCAGGTTGCCCGCTTCCTTGGCTGCTTGGGTGCCGGAGTTCATGGCCACGCCCACGTCCGCTTGCGCCAGGGCGGGCGCGTCATTGGTGCCGTCGCCGGTCATGGCCACCAGATGCCCTTTCGCCTGTTCCGATCGGATCAGGGCCAGCTTGTCCTCCGGCGTCGCCTGGGCCAGGAAATCGTCCACGCCCGCTTCCTTGGCGATGGCGGCGGCGGTGAGTTTATTGTCCCCCGTGATCATGATGGTGCGGATGCCCATGGCGCGGAAGCGCAGGAAGCGATCGGGAAGCCCGCCTTTGACGATATCCTTGAGGTAGATGGTGCCGAGCACGCGCCTTTCATCGGCGACCAGAAGCGGCGTGCCGCCCGCGCGCGAAATCCTTTCCACGTCCTCCAGCACTTGGGGCGGGCAGGGGCCTTTGGCGAATTTGAGCACGGAATCGGAAGCGCCTTTGCGGATGGAGCGCCCGTCCGTGTCCAAGCCGCTCATGCGGGTGTGCGCGGTGAACGGGACGAATTTGGCCGAGGACATCTCGTGGATTTCCCGCGCGCGTATGCCGTAGGTTTTGGCCAGGACCACGATGCTGCGGCCTTCCGGGGTCTCGTCGGCCAGGGAAGCCGATTGAGCCGCGTCCGCCAGTTCCAGCGGCGTTACCCCGGGGGCGGGGATCATCTCCACCGCCTGGCGGTTGCCGAGGGTGATGGTGCCGGTCTTGTCCAAGAGAAGCACGTCCACGTCTCCGGCGGCCTCGATGGCCCGTCCGCTCATGGCCAGCACGTTCTTCTGCAGCAACCGATCCATGCCGGCGATGCCGATGGCGCTGAGCAGGCCCCCGATGGTGGTGGGAATGAGGCAGACGAATAGGGATACCAGCGAAGTGACGGAAAAGAAGACGTTGCCGTAGTTCCCGAAGGGGCGCATGGCCATGATGACGGCCAGGAAGATGATTGTCATGCCCGATAGCAGAATGGACAAGGCGATTTCATTCGGCGTCTTCTGCCGTTTCGCGCCTTCCACCAAGCCTATCATCCGATCCAGGAAGCTTTCCCCGGCGCCGGCCGTGACGCGCACCTTGATCCAATCCGAAAGCACCGTGGTTCCGCCGGTGACGGCGCTGCGATCCCCGCCCGCTTCCCGGATCACGGGAGCGGACTCACCCGTGATGGCGCTTTCATTGACCGTAGCGGCGCCTTCGATGATTTCGCCATCCGCCGGGATGACTTCCCCGGCTGTGACCATGACGATATCCCCCTTGCGAAGCTCATCGGCCGACACGGACGTGAAGAGGCCATCGTTGTCCATCCGGCTGGCTTTGGTCTTGGTTCGCGAGTTTCGGAGCGTGTTGGCCTGGGCTTTACCGCGCCCTTCGGCTATCGCTTCCGCGAAGTTCGCGAAAAGAACCGTGAACCATAGCCAGAGGCTGATTTGCAGGACGAAGCCAAGTGATTCCTGGTTAGCTTTCAAAGCGAAAATCTGGGCCGTGGTAAGCACCGCCGCCACTTCCGTCACGAAAATGACCGGATTTTTGACCAGGTGGACGGGATTCAGCTTAAGGATCGACTCCAATAAGGCAGTCAACAGGATTTTCTTGTCGAATAGCGAGTTCGCTTGTCTTTTCATGTTCATAACCCCTTAAAAAAGCTTTCCCGACAGCATCAGGAAGTGTTCCACTACGGGGCCCATGACCAGCGCAGGAAGGAAGGTGAGCCCTCCCACGATGACGATGACGCCGATGACGAGCAGGGTGAATGTCACGCCGGATACCGGGAAGGTGCCCGCGCTTTCGGCGGCGATTTTCTTCTTGGCCAGGTTGCCGGCCAAGGCCAGGGCCGGGATGATCATCAGGAAACGGCCGATCAACATGGCGAAACCCAAAGTGGTATTGTACCAGGGATTGTTGGAGCCGATGCCGGCGAAGGCGCTGCCGTTGTTTCCCGTACCGGAGGAGAAGGCGTACAACAATTCGCTGAATCCGTGCGGTCCGGAATTGTTCAAGGTCGCGATTCCCCATTTGGTCGCTGCGGCCCATGCGGAGAAACCCAGTATGGAAAAGGCGCCGACCAAAGCGTAGATGACCGCCATCTTGACGTCGAAGGCTTCGATCTTCTTGCCCAGGTATTCCGGCGTCCGTCCCACCATCAGTCCCGCGATGAAAACTGACAGCACGATGTAGACGATCATGGTGTATAGCCCCGCGCCCACGCCGCCGAAAACGAGCTCTCCGAGTTGGATGTTGAACAAGGGGACCATGCCTCCGAGGGGGGTGAAGGAATCGTGCATGGCGTTGACGGCGCCGCAAGAGGCGTCCGTGGTGATGGTGGCGAAGAGCGCCGAGTTGAAGATGCCGAAGCGCACTTCCTTGCCTTCCATGCTGCCGGTGGAGGCGTCTATTCCCAGTCCGGCGAGCAGGTGGTTCGGATGGGCCTCCGCCCACCAGCAAACCAAGGTGCCCGCCAGGAAGAGAATGGCCATGGCGGACCAGACCGACCAGCCATGCTTCTGGTTCTTGACCATTTTGCCCAGATAGTAGGTAAGGCCGGTGGGAATGAGGAAGATGGAGATCATCTGCACGAAGTTGCTCAAGGGGTTGGGATTTTCGAAAGGATGGGCCGCGTTGGCGTTCATGAAACCACCTCCGTTGGTGCCCAGCATCTTGATCGCGATTTGCGAGGCCATGGGGCCTTGCGCGATGGTCTGGTTCCCGCCTTCGAGCCCGACCGCGGCCGTATAGGCGGAGAAATTCTGGAGGATTCCCTGGGACACCAGAAACAGCGCGTAGACCAGACAGAAGGGCAGGAGGAGATAGAGAGTGACGCGCGTGAAATCGACCCAGAAATTCCCCAAAGTCTTGGCGGTGGCCCGGGAGATGCCCCGCACCAGCGCCGCGGCTATGGCGATGCCGACCGCGGCGGAGGTGAAATTATGCCAGGCCAACCCTACCATCTGGGAAAAGTAGGACATGGTGGTTTCGCCCCCATAGCTCTGCCAGTTGGTGTTCGTGGTGAAGCTCGCGGCCGTGTTGAACGCCAGATGGGGCGAGTTCGCCGCGAAATTCTGAGGGTTGAGCGGCAGCAGGTTTTGAACCCGCAGGACCAAATACGTGATGAGCATCCCGACCATGCTGAACAGGAGCATGGACAGGGCATACCCCTTCCAATCCTGCTCCTTGTCGGGCTCAATCCCGGCGATCCGGTAGAAAAGCCTTTCCGCCGGCCCCAGTATGGGGGATAAGAATGTCCTTCCTTCCGGTGTGAGAACCTGGAACAGGTACAGGCCCATAGGCTTGGTAACCAGGAACAGGATTCCGAGAAATAACGCCAATTGAATCCAACCGAATATGTCCATGATGCATCCTCCTCAGAATTTCTCCGGGAAAAACAGGGTGACGAAGAGATAACCGAGCAGCAGAAGGCACACAACGGCCATGATTAAAGTTCCCATGCTTCAGCCCTCCCTGCCGTTTTGTCCATCCTGTTTGCCGAAAAGGCGCAGGCTGAGCCCGCAGAGGATGAAGAAGAGAATGGTGACTCCGACGTATACAATATCCATGTCAGACTCCCTGGCCGTCCGCAGCCGTTTTCAACGTGAATGAGATTGTCGTCCCTTTGCCTTCGGCGCTTTCCACCGACATTTCCCCGCCATGCGCCTCGACCACTTCCTTCGCGATGGCCAAGCCCAGGCCGGCGCCGCCTCTATCGCCCTGGCCCGCTCCTCGGTAGAATTTCTCGAACACCCTGGGCAGATCCTCTGCCGGAATGCCGACCCCGGTATCTGCCACGCTGAAGCATACGCCATCGTCTTGGGCGGTGGCGCGGATATCCACGCGTCCGCCCGCAGGCGTGTACTTCAAGGCATTGGCGAGTAGATTGGCGAGGATGAGATGGACGCGGGAAGGATCGGCGGACACCTTGGGCAAATCCCCCGCCGCCTCCGAATCGAGCTTGATGCCCTTGTCCTGGAAGGCATGCCGCACGGAATCCGCCGACTGCAGGATCATCCCCTGCGGATCCATCGGCTGCACCTTCATCTTCAGATTGCCGGAGCGGATGCGCCCGATATCCAGCAAGCCCTCGATGATGGCGTGCAGTCGTTCGGTATCCTCGCGCGCGGTCACAAGCAGGTCCGCCTGGCGGGGATTCAGGTCCCCGACCTTATCGTCCAGCAGCAGATGGACCGCCATGCGTACCGAGGTTAGGCGCGTTTTCAGCTCATGCGAGACCGTGGCCAGCAAATCGCTTTTGCTTTCGTCCAGCTTGCGCAGTTCGGTCACGTCCGCCAGCACCAATGTCATGCCGTTCAGGAACCGGGATTCGTCCACGATGGGGATGAGATGGGGCAGGAAAAAGCGTTCTTTGCCGCCGGGGAATACCTGGATGGCGGATTGGTACCCTTCCGGAATGAAGGGCCGCAGCTGCGTGCCGACTTTGCGGAACAAGGGGGCGAGCCAATCCAACCCCAGCGAATCCACGTGCGTGCCGGGTTTGATGCCGAACAGGGATTGGGCCGGATCGTTGGACATTTCGATGGAGCCTTCCGCGCTGATCACGGCCACGGCATCGGGCAGGCTGTTGATGGCCATTTGCGTGGTCCGCTGCGTCCGCATAAGTTTCGCCTGATCGGTGCGGCGGAATTCCCGCAGGCGCGAGGTCATGGCGTTGAAGGCGCCCGCCAATTGCCCCAGTTCGTCCCGCGATCGCACTTGCAGGGTCAGATCCAGGTTGCCGCGCTCAATCTCCCGCGTGGACCGGGTCAAGGCCTTCAAGGGTTGCAGTATGGCCTTGCCCAGCAGGTAGAAGAAAAGCACGACCAGGACGGCTCCGGAGGTCAACAATAAGGTCATGGCCCGGCGCGCGGCCCTCGCTTCCCCCCGCACCTGCCCGTCCGCGGACAGGATGTTGCGCGAGTTGAGATCCGCGATGGAACGGGCCTGTGCCTGGATGACGCGATAAAACGGCCGCACCTCCCTTAGATAATGGGCCCGGCGTTCAGCCAAGCTCAGCTTGCCGGTTTCCAGGGCGGCATAGCGGCCGAGGAACCCTTTCCAGGCCGCTTCCAGGCTGTCGGTCACAGGCTTTTCGCCTGTCACAGTCACGTTGCCGCGTTGGAACGCCAGGTTCCCGGAGAAGGCGTCGGTTTCCTCGCGCACCAGGCCGGTATCCAATTCGCTGTTTTCCCACAGGCTTTCCAGGGCCGCCTGATTCAGCTTTTCCGCCGCTTGCCGCATTTCCTGGCTGGCGTTTATGCTGGTCAGGTTTTCCCGGAAGATGCGATCGAAGGATTGCGAAACCCTTTCGATGACCACCGTACCCAAGCCGGCCACGGTGATAAGCAAGAAGGACAAACCGGCGAAGGCGATGAGGAGTTTCTGGCGCAGTCCGAGCATGTCTGCAAGGAGCGCAATGAACGTGCCACCCGCCGGAGGCGACTAGCCTCGGCCAACCTTCATTTTAAGGGGGAAATCGGGGCCACAGGGAAGCGCAGCGCGAACCGAGATTGCACAATGCAAGGTGGGCTGGAAGCGGGCTTGCGGATTGCAATGCGGCCAGTTTCGATGTCAACTGGTCCTCAGCGCAGATTGGCCGAAGTATCCGGACTTCCCGGAATGCTTTGCGATATAGATTTGAAACCATGAGAAAAGGCAGCGAGCACTTTCCGCGGAGGCGGGTGTTTTTGATCGGAATCTTATTCATGCCGTTCCTTTTCGATTGCGGACCTTTTGCGATGGAGGCCAAATCCCGATCCAAAGATTCCTATGATCCGTCGAATTGCGTGGACATCACGAAAATGCCCGACGGGACTGAACTGCATGGATGCAAGAGCGGTTTCACACCGCAAACATGGCATTCCATGGGAGTGAAATCCGATTCGGATCGGGCCAGGATGGAAAACAAAATCGTGATATGGGGTTACGGCCCAGCGTCGAAGATCGAAATCGAAAACCAGGCGATGACCGTATGGCCGACCAAACCTGGTGGATACGGAGACAGCGTAGGGGTCGAACTCGGGAAGACGGGCCGAGATGAGATCGATCTGATAATCAAAAGCATTCCGGCCGGGGCGTTCGGGAGTTTCTACTTGAAGGATTGCGGGTTACGGATGATCCTGGTTGCCAATGCGAAAAAGGAAATAGCGGTCGACGGATGTTTCTACGGTTGGGGTCCGGTGGTGGATTCACTCGGTAAGCTGTACACGCTCCTCAACAAGCACATCCCGGCCATTCTCTTGAAACAGAATTCTCCCAATGTCCCAGAAAAGGAACTCAGGGGCCTGGAAGTGAAGTGACGTCTGTTTATCACAGGCCGTATTTCTTGCGGCGGCGCCACAAGGTGGCGGCATCGATGCCGAGTATGCGCGCGGCTTCGTCGAGGGATTTGGCCGCCGCCAGGATATGGCGGATATGCGCCTCTTCCAATTTATCCAGCGAGACGTCCCCGCCCACATGCACGGGATCGCCCCCTTTGCCCGTCTTAAGTCCCAACTCCGCGGGTCCGATATCCGTTCCGCGCGCGATGATGGCGGCGCGTTCGATCACATTGCGCAGTTCGCGGATATTACCCGGCCAGGCATGCGCTTTCATGGCGCGCATGGCCTCCTCCGTGAAGCCGCTGAATTGCCGATGGGTTTTGCGGGCGTAGAAGGCGAGGAATCGGTTGGCCAGCAGAGGGATGTCTTCGGCGCGCTCGCGCAGAGGGGGCAATTCGATCTGCACCACGTTGAGCCGGTACAGCAAATCCTCCCGGAACCGGCCATTCCCCGCCAAGGCTTCCAGATCGAGATTGGAGGCCGCCAAAATGCGGATGTCCGCTTTACGGGTGGCGCTTTCCCCCACTCGCTCGTATTCGCGATCCTGCAGGAAGCGCAGCAGCTTGGGTTGCACTTGCACGGGCAAATCGCCGATCTCGTCCAGGAACAAAGTGCCACCGTCATGGGCGGCGATGCGGCCGGGATGATCGCGCAAGGCCCCGGTGAAGGCGCCGCGCGCATGCCCGAACAATTCGCTTTCCAACAGTTCCGCGGACAAGGAAGGACAGGAGACCACGCCGAAAGGACGCGTCGCGCGCGCGCTCCAGGTATGGATGAGGCGCGCCAATACGCTTTTGCCGGTGCCGCTTTCGCCGCGGATGAGCACGCCCGCGTCCGTGGGCGCCACTTGCCGGGCCAAGGTAAGCGCCCTTTGCATGGCCGCGCTTTTGCTATCGAGATCCGTCCCCGCATCATCCTTATCGGCCGCGCCCCCCAGGGCCGCCACGCCCGCTTCCGCGCGCTTGGTCTCCCATGCGCGCTTGGCTATGGTTTGCACCTGATCGGGCGTAAAGGGTTTGGGAAGGTAGTCCACCGCCCCCAGCCGCATCGCTTCCACGGCCGTTTCCACGGAAGCATAGGCGGTGATGATCACGATTTTGATCCACGGGCTGCCGGCGATGAAATCGGCGATGAAATCCGTCCCCTTCTCCGTGCCCAGGCGCAGGTCCAGGAAGATCAGATCGAAGGCCCGCAGGGAGGCTTGGTGCAGTCCGTCGCGGCCATTGCTGACCGCCGTCACGGCATGCCCTTGTACCTCCAGGGCCATCCCCAAAGTCTTGCGGATATTGGCCTCGTCATCCACGATGAGGATATTGAGGCCGGTGTCGGCCGCGAGCTTGTTCGCGGTTCCATAGGGGTTGGACATTCCCGGAAAACTAGGAATTATGCCGCGCTAGCAATGGCGCGGCAAAAAGGAACCAGCCTTGGAACAACGCTCCCGACCTTAGAACAAGACGCCCAACCGGGCCGCGTATACCGTGGGAATGTTGTCATTGTCACCCACTTCGGAGAGCAAGGTTTGCGCGGAACCTTCGATGTTCATCTGGGCGTTGGAAGTCCGGAACAGCAAGGCCCCCACCGAGGCGCCCAGGTTGAAGCCGAAGGATTGATCCCCCGGCACCGTAGCGTATCCCATGCCCAGGCCCGCCCCCACATAGGGCGAGATATCGTTGGGCATGGCGTACAGATTGGCGCCCAGGGTCAGGTTGGCGAGCGTGGCGTTCTTGAAATCGGAAGCGACTTCGCCCAGGGCCTTGATGGCCGCGTACTTGTTGACTTCCATGATACGTCCGGCATAGATATCGTATGCCGGCATTCTCTCATCGATATTGCCGAATCCCGCGGGGCCGAACCCGGCCGTTGCGAAACGCTTGGCCTCCCTGCGGTTCTGCAGGGTCTTGGTCTGCGACTTGGGTATGGCGCCAACTTCATGGGCGGTATCCGGCGGGGTATACGCCTGATCGTCCACGACCGTGTTTCCGCCACTGGCGTTGGGAACCACCGTGGAGCCTTCCGGCACCACCTTTACCGAATCCCGCGGCGGGGTCGTCCTTTGTCCTTCTTGTACCGTGATATTCGTCTGGCTTTGCGCCCATGGTGTTGCGAGGGTGATTGAAATGGCGGCAGCGATAGCGTATCTACCAATTGCGTTCAACATACAAGCCTCCTTGATGGTGTGATAACCCTAATAAATGTTTAATCCGGTGCGGCGCAACCGCGCGCCGAGCAGGCCGCGAAGGGGATCGGAATGATACGGAGAATAGGTGGGGGAAAAAGTATATTTGTCCCCCAGCCCAAACCTCCAGGGGAACCGAATGCCGCGGGAAAAAGAATCCGGAAAATCGCCAATGACGTCTGGTTGGCGCGCCTTCCTGGCCATACTGATAGTGGACACCCTGCTGACTTTCCCCATCCTCTACCAATCCTACAAGCATTACAGCGCTACCATAACCCCTTGGGACGTGCATGCCTATCTGGAGATGGTGGAAAAGCCAGGTCAATATGAACCGCCCTTCCGTTACCGTTGCCTTGCGCCCATTATCGTAAGGGCCATGCGCGCGCTGCCGGGCTACAACGTTGAAGTGGACTATACTCGGGACCCCGAGGAGAAAGAAGACTATTTCCATTTCACCTTGCTCAACTACGCCATGACCATCCTCATCTCCGGCCTGCTCTTCCTATACCTCAAGGAGAAACTGGGCCCCCTTTACGCCTATCTGGGTTCGCTGCTCTACCTTTTCTCCTTCTATACGGTA
This sequence comes from Fibrobacteria bacterium, assembly GCA_039926685.1. GTDB lineage: Bacteria > Fibrobacterota > Fibrobacteria > UBA11236 > UBA11236 > Chersky-265. Next base: position 12,488 of record JBDSWM010000164.1, read on the forward strand.
GTCATCAACTACATACCCATGGGGGACACCGCGTGCCAACTGGCCGTGATAGTATGCGTGTTGCTGATCGAACGTCGAAAACCGTTCTGGTTTACCCTTGCCTGCCTGATAGGCGTATTTGCCAAGGAAACCTTGCTGTTGGTCATGATCCCCTGGATCTGCAGCCAGGCCCTGGGTAACCGTGACTGGCGCCGGCTGCGTTACTTGCTGTATATGTTGCCGGGCGCTTTAGCCTACCTTGCCGCCACCCGCATGTTTCCGGCCGAAGCGGCATACGACTATTATACTCCGGGCTTTGTGCTGCACCGCGTTTTTGACGTCTTTCTGCCCTCTACATGGAGTGCTTCCCTGGTCTTTCATGTGGTGGTGGCGCAGACTCCCTTGTGGGTGGCGTTTGGATTGTATTTCTGGATGAAGCGAAATTGGAAAACGCCGTTGCCGCGGTTGAATCCTGAATTGCTGGTGTTTCCGTTTTTGATCTGGTTGGGGATCACCATTGATATAAACAACAGCACCGGGCGGGTGTCCGCGTTGGCTTTTCCAGCGTTGATACTGTTTCAGGCAGGGGTGGTGAAGGCTTGGGTGGAAGGGTTGAGGCGGCCTTACCAACCCCCTATTGCGGCTGCGCTGCAACCGTCCGTTTGAAGGTGAGGATGTCACGTTTTTCCAGATAAGGGGAATCGACTACCCACCCTTCTGTTCGGCCTTCTCCTCTCCCTGGGAACGCTTGCCGCAAAGGCGCAGACTGGAATCGATTGGACGTGGAGGAACCCCTTGCCCAATGGGGAGGATATTTCGGGGGCGGTATGGACAGGTAGCCAGGTCGTGGCGGTGGGTTCGCCGACCAGCGTACTCGTCTCGCCGAATGGCCGCGCGTGGACCGCGAAGGAGGTGAAGCTTGACGGGGGCAGGGGCGTCACCCTCAATGCGATCGCCTGGACGGGAACCAAACTGGTGGGCGTAGCGAACTCGGGTTTTATCAGCACCTCCACGGACGGTACCGCCTGGACGACGCGCTCTACGCCCGTTTACAGGAATTTCAATGCCGTATGCTGGACCGGCTCCAAAGTGGTCGCCGTAGGCGATCGCGGATCCATCGCCACCTCGGCGGACGGGACTTCGTGGAAAGAGGCCGTTTCCGGCACCGACATGGATTTGAACGGGGTGGTTTGGGCCGGGTCGCGGCTCGTCGCCGTCGGGGACCATGGAGTCATTCTCACCTCCCCTGATGGGGTCGCATGGACTTCAGAAACCTCGGGAACGACCAGTGATATCCTCTCCGTTGCCTGGACCGAAAGCCGGATCGTCGCTGGCGGAAGCGGAGCATCCTTGACTTCGACGGATGGGGTCGCTTGGACGCCTCACGACCTCATCAACGTTTCACTGAAGTCCATGCTCTGGACCGGAACCCGCCTGGTCGCGGCCGGCAATTCTGGTTCGATCGGGACTTCTCCGGACGGCGCGACCTGGACGGCGGTCGATCTGCACTCACAAACCACCCCATTCAAATGCCTCGTGAAGACGGGAACGGAAATCCTGGCCATGGGGGAATGGGGCGAAACCTACGCGTCCCTGGACGGCACCGTTTGGACGCGGGTCACATCCGGCTCCAAAGAGGAATTGAATTCGGTGATCTGGAGTGGAACCCTATTCCTGGCGGTGGGGGTGCATGGTTCGGCGCTTACCTCGCCGGACGGGTCGGCGTGGACGGCCAGGACCACGTCTGCGGATGTCGAATTGAAAGGTGCGGCTTGGACCGGCAGCCAATTCGTCGTCGTGGGGGCGAAAGGCACGATACTCACTTCCCCCGACGGTTCGACCTGGACCAAGCGGATCTCCGGAACCGAGCAGGATCTGTATAGCTTGGCTTGGACCGGGTCCCTGCTCGTGGCCGTTGGGGATAGGGGATATGCGGCCCCTGCCCAGGCCATGGAATCCATATTCACATCCCCGGACGGGATCGTCTGGACCGCCCGGAATTCGGGCAAAGCGGCGGACCTCCGTTCGATAACCTGGACGGGAACGCAATTGGTCGCCGTTGGTAATAAGGATGCTACCGAGCAAAAATCGGTGATCCTGACTTCGCCAGACGGCCTGGCCTGGACCGCGCGCAGCGCCCCCCGGGATCGAAGCCTGAGTTTCGTCGCATGGGGGAATTCCCGCTTGATCGCTCTGGCCGATGGCGGGGGCCATTTGTCCTCCGCCGACGGAATCGCCTGGGCGGACACCATGCTTGGATCGATTTCGACCACCGCCGCATGGGCGGGAACCCAGTGGGTGGCTGCATCCTATGCGGCCGACTTCTACACTTCGCCCGATGGCCTCAAGTGGAGCGAGCAGAGCTCGCACGTCGGCGCCAGCATCAATTCCTTGGTTTGGAGCGGTTCCCGGCTCGTGGGCGTAGGCGTTGCTGGCGCCATCGTGACCGGAACCTCCGCTTCGAACGCGATCCGGAAATCGCCCAGGCGGGAAAGCCTAGCTTACCGCCGCCTCCCTCACGGTTTGCAGGTGACCCTTCCCGGTTTCGGATCGGAGAAACAGGATGGAGCCATCCGGGCATCCCTATCTACGCTCAGCGGAATGCCCGTCCGCGATCCGGAATCGACGTCCGGGGGGGAGCTCCGCTTCTCCACCCGGGGACTGTCTTCCGGTGTCTACATTCTCGAGGCGGAATGGGCGGGGCGCGCTTACAACCGTGCTGTTGTGGTCGGGCCATGACCCGGCGTTGGCTCCACATCAAACCAGGCAAAGCGCGTCAGCGCCGAAAGCTTCAGATAGTTGGACGCATTATCCAAAACCCGCTTCCGTGAATTCCGTGATGAGTACCATCATCCAACAGTTTGTGACTTCCGTCGCACGATCTCCGAAGTTGACGGGAAAGGGGCTTTGATTTACATAATCTCTATGCACATGATAAAGCTCGCGCGTACGCTGATTTTGGTTTTTGTTGCAATCTTTTCGTCGTTGTCCCTTCAGGCAGCGGACTTGCCGGACTCAAGGGATCCCCAGTTTTTGAAGCGCTTCGGTGGCTCCGAGATCGTCGGTTACGACGTCAAACGCTTCGAAGAGTACGAGCTTCAGACATCCACGTTCAAGAAGATGAACCTCGCTACGCACAGGCGCGAGTACATCCAGCCTGCGCTCAAAGTCGAAGGCGCTCTGACCCGTATTTGGTACGAAGCGGCGGGTAGCACTTCCTCGACCGAGTTGGCACGCAACTACGTGGAAGAACTCAAGGCCCAGGGTTTCGACATCCTCTACGACTCGGGCAAGGACCCGGCCGCGAAGGATTGGTCCAATTTCTGCGTACCCTTTGACGATGACAACCGGCGAACGAGCCGCTCGTATTACGTTTTTCTCAGCGCCGGCACCAATAACCTGCACACGATCAGCGCAAAGCTGACGCGGCCACAAGGCGACGTGTACGTCTCGGTCATTACAGTTCAATGGGATAAGGACGACGCTACCTTCCATGCCAAGCGGGGTGCCTACGCGGCAGTGGATATCATCGAGGTGCAGGCGATGAAGCAGAACATGGTCGCCGTCAGCGCGGACGAGATGAGTCGGGCGATCGCGTCTGCGGGACGCGTGGCCTTGTATGGCATCTTCTTCGACACCGACAAAGCCGAGATTCTGCCCAAATCGAAGGGCGCCCTCGATGAGATCGCGAAACTTTTGACGAAGGAGCGCGGCCTCAAGTTGCGCGTGGTAGGGCACACCGATGGGGTCGGAGGTATGGAACAGAACCTGACGCTGTCGAAAAAGCGTGCCGACGCCGTGGTGGCTGCCTTGACCAAGGAACATGGTATCGACGTTCACCGTCTGTCAGCGCACGGCGTTGCGTCGCTGGCGCCCACGGCAACCAACGCGATCGAAGAGGGTCGGGCCAAGAATAGGCGCGTCGAGCTCGTTCCCTGGTAGACCAAAAGTTGCCGCAGATGCGGCCACGCCCCCCTTTCAGAATAGGCGGTAATCGATCCCCAAACCATAGAGGATCGCGCGCTTTTCCAGATGGGCGGTGGAATTGAACGACGCCACCGACACCTCGTCTTCCCTCGCGAAGTTCCCGGCCCACGCGGCCGTGAGCCCCAAACGGTCATTGAAGGCATAGCGGGCGCCCAGTCCAAGGGTGTAGCTGTCCAGGGCGGGATTCTCGATTTGGTACGAGTCCCTTCCGGCTCCTGTCACGGTGTAGAGAGCGCCCGCGCTCGTCGTCAAGGGAATTGCCCAGTCGTATTCCAGGGCGAAGGAAAGTTCGTAGCCATCATCATGGAGATCCTCAGCACCGCTCCAATCCGTCGAGGCGTTGAAGTAATAGTTTAAGGAAAGATCCGCGCGCATTTCCGGTAAGATAAGGTAGCCCGCCCCGACGCCCAGAACGGCCGGCAGGTCCCGCTGGAACTTGGCGCCCGGCGCGCGCAGGCTCTTGCGGAGCAGACCGATGTAGCCTGCCCTCGTACCGGGATCCTTGATAACCGAATCAAGGTTCAAAGAGGACTTCTGCACTTCCCATTCCAGGGAGGTAACCGCCTCGTAACGCAGGGCCAATACCCAGCGGGAGGTAGGGAAGAAATCCACTCCCAGGACTCCGGTTGCGCCCCGCGCCTCTTCCATATGGTCCACGATCTTATCGGTATTCCCCGGAGGCAGGTCGGCTCCGGCATCGACGTAGATGTCGTTGCGGGCATACACGGCCCGGCCTGACAGGGAAACGGCGACCCATTCCGCCGGGGCCCAGGTTCCGCCCAGGGTAAAGCCGAAATACACCGAACGCAGATAGGTAACCGCATTCCGGGGCGGATCCATGAAGGAGAGATTGGTCTGGAGTGGGAAAACCGCGGCCGAGCCCTTGTCGTACTCCAGTTCCCCGCCGCCGCCGGGATAACTGAAAGCGGCAAAGGCGGCCCAGTCGTTCCGCTTGTAGACCGCGAATCCGGTGGGATAGAAGGGAGTCGCGATTCGGGACTCGTATGCGATGTTGGGATTTGCCAAAGTATGCCGGTTGAATTTGTCGATGGTCTGGTTGGACAGGGAAAGATGGAGTCCATCCCGGAGCCGGGTCGCGCCGCCGGGATTGTAGACGGCGATGTCGGCGCCCTCGGTGGCGGCATTGCGGCTGGTGGTCCGCAGGAATTCTACGCTGTTGTTGTTGCGGTTGTCCACGCTTCCCGCCAGTGGCGCGGACGCGCAGGCCAGGGAGATAGCCAAGCAGGACGTGAGTCGGCTGTTCATAGAGAAGCCCTCCACTCAGGCTGAACCGTTGATCATTAAAACCGAAAATAGTCCGTGTGGGCCACTGCCCATATTTTTATTTCATGAAACATGAATCTTAATAACCTGTTCGGAATCTAGTTTTCCAAACCCGGGCCAGGAGTTTTTTATGTCCAGGTCGCTCTTCTTCTCCATCCTTCCGCTTACCGTCATCCTGATCACGGGATGCCTCGACGATGGCTCCGGACCCGAAACCCCTTCGGGCACTGAAAACTACGTCGCGGTGGGCAACAGCCTGACCGCGGGTTTCCAAAGCGGCGGCCTGCGATCCGAATGGCAACTGCAAAGTTACCCAGCCTTGCTGGCCCGCCAGATGGGAAGTCCCGGCTTCCAACTTCCCTTTATCGACACCCCTGGCATAGGCAGCCGCAGAATAGCCGGCCAATCCACCGTCCCCCTATTCCTGGACGCGACCGGAGCAATCACCACGCGCTTGCTCGGCCGGCCGGTCACGGACCTCCTGTTGAACAGCCGCTTGGAGCGGCCGTACAACAACCTGGGTGTTCCCGGGGCCACCACCCGGGATTTCCTGCAAGCCCATGACAGCGGCTCCGCCCAGGACAAAAGCAACGGGTTCTTCAATATCGTGCTGCGGGGCGGGCTTTTCCAGAACTCCACCATGTTGCGCCAGGCCATCAAGCTCCGTCCCTCGCTCATGACCCTGTGGCTGGGAAACAATGATATCCTGGGCGGCATCATCGCCGGCACTGTAATTGAAGGCGTGACGGTGACTCCAGTGGCGGCCTACTCCGCCCTTATGGACGCGGGCCTGGACACGCTTCTCCGCGAGACCGATGCCCGCATTTTCATGGCCAACATCCCCTCCATCGTTTCCATCCCGTACGTGACCACGGTACCCACCTACGTGTTCAATCCCGCCACGTTCCGGCCCGCCGTCGATACCTCCGTCCGGTTTCTGACGGAGGAGACCGGAGTCAAATACGTGTTGTTGTCCGCCTTGCCGGATATAACCGCCAAAAAAGGCATCCCCGTGGCGCTAGGAGGCTCCGGTGAGCCATTGAAAGCGGGACTAACCCTTACGGAAGCCGAAGCCGCCACGGCCGACGCATTGACCGACGGCTACAACGCCTATTTGCGGGCCAAGGCGGAAGCCAACCCCGATCGCCTCACCCTGGTGGACGTCAATGCCCTGCTCAAGCGGCTCACCGCCGGCGAGATTGCGGGACTTAACTCCACCTTCATCCTGCTGGACTCGGCCCATTCGGCTTTCAGCCTGGATGGGATCCATCCCAACTCCAAAGGGCAGAAGCAAATCGCGAACCTTTTTTTGGGTGCCATCAATCAGACGATGGGAGGGAAGTATCCATTGGTGGAATAGTGGCCTCAAGGAGATCTCCGGATACTTAAGCGAACTCCCGTCCGCTTAAGTATCCGGACCGAGCTTTCCAAAAAATCAGAACTGCGAGAAGAACTTCCAAATGGCCGCCGGTTCTTCGGACCAGGTCGTATGCCCACCCTTGAACAGACACCAGGTGCTCGACATGGCGCAACCCTGATACTCGACGCAGCCGGTGGGGGACACGGCCTTGGTCTGGGTGCCGCACGTGTTCCGCGCCGCATACTTGTCGAAGAACGCCTTGCCCAGGCTCGTGAGGACGAAGTCATCCACATCCCCGTGGAAGGCCATGATGGGGATCGGGTTCGTGTATTTCGCAGTGTAGGTAATCACTCCCTCCTTGCCGGAGCAAGGGGCCGTGGCCCGGAACACGTTGAACTCGAAAGGCAAGGTATAGGACATCATCCCCCCGAAGCTGAAGCCGGTGGTGAAAATCCGGGATTGATCGATGCAGAGTCCGCCGTTGATCTTGTCCAGCATGGCCTGCACCAGCTTCATGTCGCCGCCGTTCGCGTTCCACCAACCCGATCCGTTCGCTTCCGAGTTGCTCCCCTGGAGGCCGTCGGCGGTCGCGAAAATGGTGGACGTGCCGGAAAGCGGCTTGAGCCCGTTGAATCCGCCGCTCACGACCTGGCTCCCGGATCCGCCTAGCGGGTGCCAGACGAAGATCAATCGATAGGGTTTGCCTGCATCGGCGACGTAGTTGGCGGGGACGTCGAGCATCCACTTGCGCGCGGTGCCATTGATGGTTTCGGTGAAGTTGCCCGTCTTGAGGGGAGAGGTCGAGGCGCATCCGGCGCTCACGGCCGCTTCCGCTCCGCCGAGGGTGACATTCACCGTGGTGTCATAGGTGGAAAGGGCGACGCTCTTGGGGGTGAATCCCGGGGCTGTCACCTTCAGGCTGTCGACGGTAGCGGCAACCTTTGAAAGCCATGCGCCGGAAGGTGCCGCGGCATTCATGGAAACATCCGCATCGGCTTCACGGCTCATCATGGGCAGGTGCTGGAAGGACCGGGACTTATCGCCATAGGTGGCGCGCACGAACGACATATGGTTTGCGGGGAGCTTTCCGCGGAGGTCAAGGCGGTAGCTTCCGGCCGATGTTCCGCGGAATATCCCACGATAGGAAACATTTCCCTTGGCATCGGATATTTCGATCTTCACCCGGGTGCGGCTTTCCAAGGTCAAATCCAACAACCCGTTGTTGAATGAATTGATGCCGGGGATGGATTGGGCGGGACTTGACAATGCGGTGACGGAGGATAGGATCGAAAAGGATCCGTCCGTCCCGGTGGTGTCCTTCAGTTTCAGCTTCCCGATTTCGACGATGGCGTTCGCCACCCCCTTCCCGGTTCCGTCGGCTACCTTCCCTCGCACGTTCACCTGCTGTGCCTGAACGCCCCACACCGCTAGAAATGTCAGGACCCAAAGTTTTTGCATATCCGCACCTTTTCCGACGGCGATTTACCCCAAAAATTGACGTTCTTAACGTAAGATTTTTGCGACATCCCGCGCCGGGAGATTCAGAGCCTTTTAAGATTATTCGCCGCGGTGGGGGATTCGACGCAATCAAAAGGCGAGATTGTCCCGTTATCCGTCTAGAACCAATGGCACCATGGCCGTTTCCCGCCTCCCCGGCCGGCACGATTATCGCTTTTCCCTCGCCCCGATGGCGATACCTGTTTGTTTATCCCGATTCGCGGCGTATTTGGGGAACCGGTTGGTCATTGCCAAGGCGCCGGTTAAGTTTTGACTATCAGGAGATGACACCATGAAAAGGTATGGCCGTTTCACGAAGCCCACCCTCAATGCCCTCGTACTCTGCATAGGGCCTATGATTTCAACCGCACCGGCCTTGACCCTGGAACCGTTCAGCGAGGCTCCCGGGATCTTCAGTCTGCGGTTAACCCATAATCCCATTTCGGAACCGATTTCGGCCATCCGTTTGAGGCTCTACCTGAAATCCCCGGCGCCGGTTTCCGCCCTGGATTTGCGCCCTGGCCCCTCGGGTATCTGGTCGCAAGTTCCGCCCGAACTGAAACGCGACGGACAAACCGTGGAGGTGATGGCCATTTCCCCCAACCACACGGCCCTGGCTCTGGATTCGGGCCTGGCCATATTCCGGCTCGATTTCGCCGTCCCCGTTCTGGACTCGGCCCTCATCGATTCGGCGCGCGTGGTGGAAGCCTATGATTACCGCGCGCGTCCCATCGGGCTGGCCTTAAGCAAGACCGCGTTCACGACAGGTCTGCGCCCGCGCCATGCGGCCGGAAATCCGGTGATCCTCCGCCAGGTGGATCGCATGTACGAGCTCGATTTTTACCTGAGCAAAGCCATGCCGGTGCATTCCCGGGTGCTGGATGCGCGCGGAAAGTCAATCCGCCCATTGCAAACCGGTACGATGCCGGAGGGGAGGCACCGCTTGCGATGGGACGGCCGCACTGCCGCGGGAAGGATGGTTCCCGCGGGCGAGTATTTCCTGGAATTGCGCCTGGGCCCCAACACCTACCACAAATCCGTGAGCCATACCCAATGAAGAACGTGAACAGGTCCTCAATCAAATCCGTAAACAGGTCCGCAATCGTCCTGGCCGGTATTTTGTTCTCCGCCGCATCCCTCCTGGCCGCTGCCGATGCGCGGGACTTCAATGGCGATGGCGCCATCGATCTGGCCGACGCCAAAGCCTTCCTGGCGCGCGTTTCCGCGGGATCGGCCGCCTATGACGCGAAACTGGATTGCAACCGGGACAGCAAGGTGGATTTGGCCGACGCATTGCTATTCGGAAAATGGGTCAACGGCATGTGGTCCGATACCAGCTTCCCCAACCTGGTTTTCGGGGCCCCGCAAGACCGGGCGCTTTTTTCGGCCTATGCGAAAGGCAAATCCGACAATGCGGGCATGACCAAAGCGGGGTTGCAAACGGCCTATCCGTCCCATGCCCTCGCGGGAGACCTCGACTACCGGACGGACACGGTCGAGTTCGTGTCCCGGGTCGACTCCGCCTTCGCGACCCTGCCTGGCGCGGGGAATCTACCAGCGCTGGGAACCAGCTTCACCGGGCGGGTGCTGAAAACGGGAATGGCCGTCTACACCCAGGGAGAGTTCAAGAATTTCCAGTCCGCCTTGGACTTCGTGCATACCCAGGATCTGCCCTTGTTGTTCACCACCGACGCCCTGCTCAACACCGTGTACCGGAGCTATGACAATATCCTCATGGCCCTGGAAGAGAACAGCCTCATTCCCGCCTTGGATAAGATCCTGGCGGCCTCGCTGGCGGAAGTGGATCGCGCGCATGCCGGCCGCGACTATGCCGCGCCCGTGCTCAATTATTTCCAGACCGCGCGGAACCTGCTGGCGGGGACCTCGACCGAGCAGAACCTGACCGCCAAAGGCCATCCTTTCGGCCGCGATGTCGAGGTCGACTGGACGCAGTTCAAACCGCGCGGTCATTACACCCGCTCGGTCAAGCTTCAGCAATACTTTCGCGCCATGATGTGGCTGTCCCGGGCCGACCTGTCTTTGCAAATCGGGGGCCCGGCCGACAGCTACGGAAAGACTACCAAGGCCAACATCACCTTGATGAAGAAGTCCTCCCTCGCTATCTGGGACGCCGTGGTGAATTCGGGAAGCTATCCCGCCTGGCGGGACATGACCGCGGTCATCGCCTTCATGGTGGGGAAAAGCGATGGCCTTTCCATCGATGGCATGGGGCAACTCGTGCATGCCATGGGGGATTCCGCCATTCCCGCCTACCTCCCTCGCTTCGAAGAAAAGCGCTTCGATCAGGTCGTGGCCGCGGGCGATTTCGGCATGCAGACCATCCTGTCGAACATTTCGTTCGATACCGTACCCAGCGCGCGGATTTTCGCCTTCATGCCTCAGCGTTTCATCATGGACTCTTACACCTTCTCGGAGGTGGTGAATGCCGGCCAGGTTTCGTCTCTCGTGCCGTCTTCCCTGGACATCGCCTTCATGCTGGGGGACAATAGCGCCTTGACGGATCACCCCTCCCCCAACGCGCAGGTGCTGGCCGCGCAACGGCAGCTTTACGATAAGCTCAGCCCCGCCGGGTATGGCGAAAGCCTGTACGGCATGTGGCTGTCCTTCCTGCGGAAGCTCAACGGGGCCGAAGACAACGCCAAGCTCTCGCCCGTTTTCCGTACTTTGGGCTGGCGCAAGAAAATGCGCAACACCCAGCTCTACTCCTGGGCGCATCTGCGCCACAACACCATCCTGTACGCGAAGCAGTCCTACACATCCTCCATTACCTGTTCGCATCCGCATGCCTACGTGGAGCCGTACCCGGAATTCTTCCATGCCGTCGGCGACTACGCCCGCAAGGGTTCGGAGCTGTTCCGGATGCGCGACGCGCAGGTTGCCGCGTATTTCGATCGGCTGGCCGAGATTTCCGGCCGGCTCGAAGACGCCGCCCGCACCATCGCGTCCGGAAGCGATCCCACGGACGAGCAGGTGGCCTGGCTGCGGAATTGCGTCAGCGCCGATCATAAGACCAGCCCGGGGGGATACGGCGGGACCTACGGCTTCAAGGTGTATAACGGCTGGTATTTCGATTTGATCTACGATGCGGCGCAGAAGGGCCCGGTCACGGAAACGGACGGCAGCGAGCCGTCCTATTCGTCCATCGCCGACGTACATACCAAACCCTCCGACGAAAGGGATCCGCGCAACCTGGTTCTGCATGCGGCGACCGGCTACGTGAATCTGATGGGGGCTGCGATCCGCCTCAAGGATTGCACCTCGCTCTTCGTCGGTCCCACGGGAACTTTCTATGACGTGGTCACGGACAGCATTCCCTTCCAGCGCTTGAATGATGATGCTTGGGAAGAAATGTTGAAGAGGAAGGATGCGAAGGTGAAGCCTCCGGCCTGGACGGAATCCATCCGGTACTGACAGAGGGCGATACTTAGCGCCGGCATTCGGCGTAAAACCTAAGGATATCGAAGTTGTCTTTGGCCGAATGAATGTTAATAAGCAACTCCGTATTCAATCCCCGCAAAAATTTCCAAGTGGAATCGAAAAATATTTAATGGAAATAAAGAAATAAAGTACCATAAGAGGCATTATTCGTTAATACGGGAGTGCTTATGCGATGGTCGCTTTTGTTCGCTTTTCCCCAATTATTTCTAGGGCTGAACGCCGTGGCGTGCTGCGAAGAAAACGGGGCGGATATTGTTTTCATTCTGGACAATAGTTCGAGCATGTGGAGTCACCGAGCCACTATTGACCCGGATACGCATGACACGACTTTTTGGAATGCGAATGGCGCTTGCCAATCCTCTGCGAGCTCAAACATCCTCTCTTACATGGTTCAGGATACCGCTTTCAATCGTCCTCCCCAAAGCTTAAACAAATCGCTTCCCCTATTACCCTTCAGCCAAACCAGCTGCAGGGAATATGCCGGAGACCCCTACAATGAGCGCGGAGTTCTGATCAGAAATGCCATTGAGTATCTTGCGCAAACGGCCCCGACTTCAACCGCAGCCGTCATGGGCTTCGCAGTCGCCATCGAAAACCCGCAACCGCCATTGCAGTTGAATGTCGTCGCGAATGTGATGCAAGTAAAAAGCATGGTGCGCTTGGACAGCGTTCCCGCTACCAATTACGGCCCGCCCTTGCTTTTGGCAAGGAACTGGCTGAACGACACCTCTTACATCAAAACCCGAAAGCGGGCTATCGTATTCATTTCCGATGGCGCGCCGACTGACGGAAACCAAGGATTCAATTCAGTGGATTCAACTATGCCGCCCATCTATAGCATTTTCTTGGGTAAGCGCTCCACGCCCGACACAGTCTACCTTAAATCCCTTTCCGATCGATCCGGCGGTTCCTTTACCCGCATCGATCCCAGCCATCCCGCTTCCATGAATTCCATGATGAGTACTATCATCCAACAGATTGCGACCTCCATAGGCCGCTCTTCGAAGATTGTGGCGAACCCGAGGATTGGGGGAAAAAATGCGGACGCCTTGGGTCGCCTTGTCACGAACAAAAATCGCTCGGCCGGATTTATCATGGCGCCTCCCGTTGGCCAATGAGTGGCTGTTCAGCGCGGCCCTCCCATCATGGGGGCCACTTTGGTCTCGGACGCTTT
>JBDSWM010000165.1:0-29313 GCA_039926685.1 Fibrobacteria bacterium
TTTGCGGCGACAACAAGATCGATCTCGCCCGCGTCACCCGGTCGCTGGAAACGCTCCCTCCCTGCGAGGAAAGCCGGAATTGGAACGAGGTTCCCTTATACCACCTGATCGACTTTCTCGCCGGCAACCACCGCGAATTCCGCACTCGCTATATTCCGAATATAACGCGCATGCTGGAAGCCTTGAAGTCCGAATTCGGCGCCGAGTCCGGGCCCATCGAAGACATCATTTCGGAATTCAACGGGTTCCGTAACGACTTCTCCTGGCATATGCAGGAAGAGGAGGATTTCGTTTTCCCCAAGATCCTGCGCACGGAAGCCTGCCTGCACCATCCGGAAATGTATTCCGAGGTTTTCAAAGGCTCGGTCGCCATGTACCCGAAATCCAATGTGCGCGCGCAGGAAGAGGCGTTTTCCTTGATCATCGGGGAACTGACCGAAAAACTCAAGGGCATGATCTTCGATCTGCAACAATTGCCGATGGTAAAGGATATCCTGACCGCGCTGCAAAATCACGACGCGGGCCTCAAGGCCCATGCCTTCCTGGAAACGGATATCCTCTTCCCCCGCGCGGTGGAAATCGAGAAAAAGCTGCTGCTGCGCGCCCAAGCGCAATTGGCGATTCCCTGAACCACGGTTATCGGCAAGCGCCAAGCGGAGATTTCACGCGCGAAGAAAGAGAGGAGATTATGGACAAGCCTAAAACGATGCAATGCCCCAAATGCCGAGCCACGATGGAAGAAGTCAACTACCACGATATCCTCGTCCAGCGCTGCGTGGCATGTAAGGGAATCTGGTTCGAGGGCGTCTCTCACAAGGATCTGAAAAACCACCGCGGAGCCGAACGCATCGACATCGGTCCGGAAGAGCTGGGACGCGCCTTCGATCATCTCGCGGATGTCCATTGCCCCGATTGCGGCAAACCCATGCAAAGGGTTCCCGATCCGTTCAAGCCGCACTTGCATTACGATGCCTGCCCGGCGCATGACGGTTTCTTTTTCGACGCGGGGGAGTTCCGGGACTTCAAAAAGGATACCCTGGCCGACTTCTTCAAGGATCTGGCCTTAAAATTCAAGAAACCCGGCTGAAGGAGAGTACCTATGGATATGACCGAAACCCTCTTGGGTGCAGAGTGGGAAGATTTGCTGCGCCACCGATGCGCGGGCGTAGCCAAGGAGACATTGCATGCCCCCGGGCCCGATTTCGTGACGCGCGTCGCGGCCCAGTCGGATCGCTCCATTCCCGTGCTGCGGAATTTGCAGTCGCTGTTCGATCATGGACGCTTGGCCGGGACCGGGTACCTTTCCATCCTCCCCGTGGATCAGGGTATCGAGCACACCGCCGCGGCATCCTTCGCGCCCCATGTCCCCTATTTCGATCCGGAACGTCTCGCGGAACTGGCTTTGGAAGGCGGATGCAGCGCGTTCGCATCCACGGTCGGCGCATTGGGATCCATCGCGCGCCGATACGCGCATCGAATCCCTTTCATCGCCAAGCTCAACCACAATGAAATGCTGACCTATCCCAATCAGGCGGATCAGATTTTTTTCGCCCAGGTCCGGCAAGCGTGGGATCTGGGCGCAGCCGCCATAGGCGCCACCATCTATTTCGGCTCCCAGGAAAGCCGGAGGCAGATCCAAGAGGTTTCCCGGGCGTTCCAGGAGGCCCATCAATTGGGCATGGCGACGGTTTTATGGGCCTATTTGCGCAATCCCGCGTTCAAGACCGCGCAAGCCGACTATCATGTCGCAGCCGACCTGACGGGGCAGGCCAACCATCTGGCCGCCAGCCTGCAAGCCGATATCGTGAAGCAAAAGGCGCCGGAATGCAACGGCGGCTTCACGGCGCTGAAGTTCGGCAAGACCCATCCCAGCGTATATGGCGCGCTCGCCGGGGACCATCCCATCGATCGCACGCGCTACCAGGTCCTGAATTGCTTCGCCGGGCGCGCGGGATTGATCAATTCCGGCGGGGCATCGGGACAGGATGATCTCCGCGATGCGGTACGGACGGCGGTCATCAACAAGCGAGCGGGCGGCATGGGGCTCATTTGCGGCCGCAAGGCCTTCCAAAAGCCGGTAAAAGAGGGCGTCGAATTGCTGCATGCGGTACAGGACGTCTACCTGGATCCGGCTATCACCTTGGCATGATGACGATGGCGACCGCCATGGCTTTATGCCTGGCGGCCGGGACGGGTCATTCCCGATACAAGCCCGCGATAGGCGCGCCGGAAGGCATCTCCCCGGCCGGAACGGCATAGGCCTTCGCGCCTGTAAGGATGGCATTGACGCAGGCCAGGTTCGCCAAATCCACGGCGCCGTCGCGATAGCCCTCGAACAAGGTGGTTCTTCCGTTCGCCTCTTCGAATTCTCCCCATTGCTCCACGCCTTGGGCCAGGAACAAATGCGACAAGCGCCCCTGGACGGCAAGAGGAACCAGATCCGTATAGCCGGCGCAGGACCGCGCCCGCGTCAGATTCTCCACATAGGTCCCCAAGGCCTGGTTGCGCTCCAGGATCCCAGAGTCCTGCAGCAATGCGTCGGCCCGGTGATGGAGATCCTCGGGCGTACCCAAGGCTTCCGCGTTTCCCGGCAGTTCGGAGGCGAGCAAAGCGCTATAGGTATTCACGGTGCGGTAGATAGGCAGGAGGAATCCCACTCCCGCCAGCACCAGCGGTTGCCGTTTGGCCGGAAGCCGGGATTGGATGCCGTGATCGATTGCGCGGAAGAAAACCTCTATCTCCTTTTTCATGCGGCTCCCGTCCGAGAGCCCGATGCCCGCATAGGACGAACTGTGCCCATGACCCGACGAGGCGCCGCTATGGAACACGGCCTGGTACTCGGCCTGCTGGAAATGCGGCGTGTTGCGGATATCCGTTTCCAGGCCTTCCAGGGAAATAGGCAGCATGGACACGCCGTCGCAATCCCATAATCTCACCGCGTGTTGGCTCAAGCTGAGCAGGTAGAAACGATCCCGGCCGGAAACCTGGTCCAGCACCCCGTCCAGACGGAAGCGCGAATCGATTTGAACGCATGGCGCGGGAGCCTTCCGCAAAACGACGGCCGTGGCGTTTTCCCCATCGGAAAAAAAGGCCATGCCCTCTCCCCCATACTGGAAAGCCTGGGTATCCGCCAGGAGGGAATCCAAGGGTCCCAGGATGGCTTCAATGCCGCCGGAGAGAGCCCCACGGTTCCGCAATACATCAGCCGCATTCCTCCGCAGGTCTTTCAGGGCTGTCCTTTCCATCATGGGCTCGCGCCAGGATTTACCGAAGGGGAAATACAAGGAAAGCTTGAGCGAGGCGCCGGCTTGGGTCAGGAAGGCAAGATCCTTTCCATCGAGTCGGGTGCGTATGGGAAACTGAATCAAGGTACTGGACATGGCGTCTCCTGCTTGGAAGTGTTTCTAATCGCGGTTAGGTGAGCAAATTCCGTTTTCCGGATACCTGGAGATTCCCGGCGCGCTATTCTCGAACAACTCCTCTTCCAAGCGCCCGGCGCGCGGAAAAAGGACGTTGGATTCCAGGTCCGCATGCGCGAATAAGCGTTCGGAGAACCCGTCCAAGGCGGCTTGCGCGCGTTCCGCCAGTTCAGCGGTGGCGTGATGCATGTGCTGGTTTCGCAACTTTTCCCGGATGGAAACGATCATGCGCTTGAATTCCTCTTCCGGCTTATGGGTTTCGAAAACGAGGTATAAATTGACCGACCCGCGGAACACTTCCGGCCCGTGCTCGCGATACCGGAAGCAAGCCTCGTTCCGCATTATCTTGGGAAACAGAAACTCCTCCTCAACCGCCATATGCTTGCTGAAATCGGTTTGGAAATACTTGAACTCCTGCAGCAGAAGCTTGGCCACGTACCCGTCGGGAAATGCGGGCAGGCGTTCCGATTCGATAATGGCCAGGATGGAAGGCATGTCGGTTTCCCGGAACGCTATATGGTCGCGAGTAAGGCGATCTATGACCCAATAGATCGGTTTCTTTCCCCAATCGGTATCCGCCGGCGGGACAGGCAAGGCCAGGATCCTTTCCAGCAGGGGGTGGGAATCCACGCCTTTGTCGCTGCATAGATTGGAAAGAGGGGTTTCCATCCGATCCCAGATCAGGAATCCGAACTCTTGTTCCAGGACTTGCGCCGCCAGGGGCCTTTGCTTCAAGATCTGCTTTATGGTCTGTGAACTGGAGAGAATCATAAGGCCTCCTTTATATGCCGCATCATAAAGCGATTTCCGTACCACACCAGGCGACCGGGCATTCAGGGGGCAAATGACTACCCGTCACCGCCTGAAGGATCTTAAATGCCATGTTGGCAACCCTGATACCCTTCTCTCGTCAACCGTTTGCCATTTTGGCAAAATTTATTTCGGGGCGGGATCACCCCCTGATCCGAGGTGTGCTGTACATTTATCCGATGACGCCGGATCGTAATCGGAAGCTCGGCGATTTGTGCTTATCCGTGGCCGATCAGATTGACGCCATGCTCGCCTACTGGGATTCCAATCTGGTTTGCCGGTTCGCGAACAAGGCTTATGTGCAATGGTTCGGCAAATCCCCGGAAGAGATGATCGACAAGATCACCATGCGCGAGCTGCTCGGCCCCCTGTTCGAAATGAACCTTCCTTATGTCCAAGGCGCCCTGGAGGGCCGGAAGCAGGTCTTCGAACGGGAGATCCCGACTCCTACCGGATATATCAGGCATGCCCTGGCCACCTATTATCCGGATATCTCGGAAGGCGCCGTGCGCGGATTCTTCGTGCACGTGGCCGAAACGACGCAATTGAAGAAGCTGGCCATGGAGCGGGAGAATCTGATCCTGGATTTACGCGCCGCCTTGGGCCAAATCAAGTCCTTGTCGGGTTTGCTTCCCATCTGCGCCTGGTGCAAGAAAATCCGCGACGATGACGGGTATTGGAAGGAAATCGGGGCCTATCTGGCGGAGCGCACCAATCTCTCCGTTTCCCACGGCATCTGCGTCGCATGCGAGACCAAGCTTAAGGAATCCAAGAATCCTTCGTAACTTCTAGGTTACCTGGGGGGAGGCAAGCGGTCTAGAATGGGATTTCCGCCAGAAGTTGCGCCTGCAGGGCTTCGCCCGCCATGGTGTATTCGGTTCCTTCGGGGCCGGCGAATCCGAAAACCGTGAAACTCAAACCGAAATCGTTCAGATCGCGATAGGATATCACCCCCGCAACCAAGCCGCTTCCTTGATTCAGATTCGCAGCCGCGTTGCAAGATAGGGTAAGGTCGGAACGGATGAACCGGTTCCATACCCCGAAAAGAGCCGCATAGTGGCGCGAAAAGGAATTGGCCTCATAAGCCCCGTACGCCTCGGCGGCGGCCACGGCCTCTTCGGGGCCAAGGCCAAGGGCGGCGGCCTCGCCCAGCAATCCCGCGAACGGCATCCGCCGCGCGTCCGAACCGGGATGATTGTAGTAGTACTCGGCATGCAGCGTTAACCGGTCGGGCACTCCCGATATCCGGAAGCCGCGGCCGAGGCCTATGGATGTCCGCGGCTGCCAGTCGCGCCGGGACTCGGTCAGCCGGGGAATGCCGTTTTCCAGTTCCAGCCCGTGCGCTTGGAAAGCGGAATGCAAGGCCGCTTCGGCGGCTATGTCGATGCCGAGCCAACGGGTGGACAAGTCGGCTCCGTAAACGGGATCCCGGCCGCGCCCGTCCCAAACCATCAAGGCGATTTCGGATCGGCCCGCCAGGAACTCGGCTTTGACCGCGCCGGCAAGGCTGTCCGGGCGCGAAACCTTATCCGCGTCCAGGAATCCGTACAGATTGACCGCCGTGCCGAAGGGCACATGCACCTTCGCCCCGAAGACGCCCTCGCGCCCGCCTATGCGTCGGACCAGGGTCTTCCGCTCCACGTTGATGAGATCGGTGGGATTGAAGAGATATCCGGGCCCCCATTGCAAAACCTGCTTCCCCGCGCGGAACCAGATCTTGCGGCCGAGGTTGGCGTCCAGAAAGGTTTCCGGAACCCGGAAAACCGCCGAGTCGCCGCGGGAAGCGTCCAGGTCCCATTCGAAATCCGCGTAGGCGCGGAAGCCCCTGGGGAGGCGGGCATCCACGGCGGCGTTCCCGACCGCGCCCGCGGACATTCGGGAATGGGCCGCATCGAAGTCGCGATGGTATTCCCGATCGACGCTGCCGTTCCCATAGGTGAGGATGGCCCCCGACAGACCGAGCGATTTGCGTTCTGCCTGCGTCGGCTGGGCGCGCGACGCGCTATCCACCACCTGCACGGTATCCGCGAAGAGAGCGTTCTCATCCAGCGGCGCCAGGTCTTCCGCCTCGGCGATACGGATAAAGGCGGCCATGGCCATAGCCGCCACAATGGATGTGAAGGACCTGAATGCGATAGGCCTTAACGTGGGCATGCCGACTCCTACTTCGCGAGGTTTTCCAGATAGGCCTTGGTGAATATACCCCCGGAGAGCGGAGCGGTGGCGATCCCGGATATGCCCAGCCGGGTGCGGTTCCCCTTCTCGAACTCGTCTATGAACATTTGCTCCACCGGCACGAACCGCCCCAGGATGGGCGCATACTTGAGGTAATACGCGGTCTGCATCAGGGCGCCCGATTGCGCGAAGGATTGCTCCTTGAGGACGAGCCCGTTATCGCGCCTTACCCAATAGGTTTTCCGCGGATAATCGACATCGAACACCTTGGCGACGGCCTCCAGGCGATAGACGGGAACCTTGCCCAAGGTGTCTTCCGCGATACGTTCGCGTCCCTGCGAGTCCGCGGCCGGCCGGTACAGTTCGGTCAATTTCCGATCCCCGAAATCATCCCCCTGGGCGTCCGTACCGGCGATGCTCTCATCGCGGTTGATATGTTGGAACGATCGGGTGTTGCGGCGGTACATCCAGAAATTGTCCCCGGATCTCAGATAGCCGTTGCCCTTGTCGGCTTCGGGCCCGGTGATGACGATCAAGAAGGAATTGTCCGCGTCGCGGCGGTAGAAAAGCATATCCGTGGTCTTGACCCCCTGTCCCGCCTTCTGCTGGGTCAAAGTGACGGTGGCGGAAATGTCCGAGGCCATGCGTGTATTGAATTCGATCCTGGAAAGCATTTCCGATCCGTTCGGGATCTTACCCGCGGAGAAAGCAGCGCTCCAGCATAACGCCGTCAGCGCCAGAGCGCCGGTCCATCTTTTCACGGTTCCTCCACGTTGTATTCGACCTTGCCCAGCCGGCCCCGGAGGTATTCGAAGTCCCCGGCCTTTTCGATCCAAACGGCCTTGTATTCCGTCGCCAGGCGGAAGCCTCCCATATCTCTATAGCCCGAAGCTTTGATGCGCCAAGGGATGGGTGCATCGTCGTGCCCATCCTGCCAGCGATCGTCCGTATCGAAGGCGGTGAATTCACCCGCGCCGTTGAAGCGGAAAATCCCGCGGACGGATAGGCCCGCATCGGTGATGATGGCGCGCGCCGAAAGCCCATCGATGGATTCCCATCTCAGGTACGGACGCAAGGCGGCGGAAGGCAGCATCAATGCCTCCGCCAGGAAGGTCGCCAATCCCGATTGATCCATATGGGCTGATGCCGCGTCCGCTATCTTGATCAGGCCCAGGGCGCGGATGATCATGCTCCCATGGCCATCCTGGTACTTGTCCCTACCGTTGAAGGGCAGCAAGCCTCCCAGTAGGGCATGCAGGTATACGAAGCGCGCGGGACCGGCCGCGTCGTTGAATTGATCCATCTTGATGCGCATCCAACCTTTGCCGCGTCCCCGCCGCATCTTGACCTCGTCCCAGGTGAAGCGCGCATTGCGCATGGCCGGGCGGTCCGCGAATCCGCATGCGGAGAAATAACGGCGCACGGGTTCCGGCAAGGCGGCTAAGGCCGCCGCATCCATGGGCGCGGGCTCGAAGGCGATGGCCTTGGCCAGTTCCGCGCGCACCTCTTCCAAATAAAGTCCATGCAAGGTTGCGGGCCGGTTCATCCGAAATGCCTCAACGCTTCGGCCGCGGGTAGGCTGGCGGCGCGCCGGGCCGGGAACCAGGCGGTCGCCACCGCGATGGCCAGTATCAGCGCCAGATAAGCCAAGGTCCCCAGCGGACTGGGCTTGAAATGCAGGTGGCCTTCCACGAGCAGCATGCTCAGGGGATTTCCCTCCGCCGAAAACGCCGGCCGGCCCAGGATCCACATCCCCGCGAAGGCGAGCCCGACGCCGAGCGCGCAGGCCATGAACGCCAGGAAAAAGGTTTCCAGCAGGAAGATTTCCCGCACTTGCCTGCTTTGCATGCCGATGGCGCGTATGGTCCCTATTTCCCGCGTGCGCTCGCGGATGGTCATGCGTAGGGTATTGACCACGCCCACCTGGATGATGAAGAAGAGGATCAGCACCGCCGAAAGGGTGATGATGTTCAAGGCGTATTCCAGCTTTATGATCATGCTCGCGCTTTCGTACATGGTTTGCACGTCCAAGGTGGCGGCCTTGGTCTTGAGGCGGGAGATGTCCCTGCGTTTCTGGGCCAGCTCCTCGGTGGTGCGGGTGCGCGGCAGCAGCATCCATTCGGGATCGAGGAAAGGGGCCAGGGCCCCGGCAGGATCCGGCAAAGCCGTTCCCGCCGGAACGGCCGCGGGCCAATGTTCGTAATAGAAGGCGTAGAAATCCTTGTCGTTGACCAGCAGCGCGTTATCCGGGACCCGATCCGATCTCGGCAGAATCCCGGTCACGGTCCATGCTGCGGAGAAGGCCGCCGTATCCCGCTTGCCTTGGTAACTGAAGCGGACGGCGTCGCCTGGGCGCAGGCCGAGGGACCCGGCGAGTCCGGCACCGGCCAGCACATCGCTGCGGGAAAGCGCGGAACGGCCCTCGGCGAGGCCGGGTGCGAGCAGGCGCGCCACCCCGAGCAGGGCCGCGCTGTCGGGAAGGAACCCCAGAACCAGGGCAAGCGCGCTCTTGCCCCCGGAGGCGAGCTCGCCCGCGGCGGCGGCCAAGCGCGGTTCCAGCGCCTTATGCAAGGCATCGGCCGCCGGTATCGCGTTCCGCTTGGGATCGGGGAGGGAGACGGAGATCTGGCCCGCATCGTAGGGCCCGTACCCGGCCAGGGATCGCAAGCGAGCGAGATCTAGGAAAACGGGAACGCTCATGAAGATGTTGGAGGGAGTGAATACGCCCGCGACCGTGAGCCGCGCGGCCTGATTGCGCCCGTGGATGTCCTGGAAGCGCGCCCGCAGCACGTCCCCGACCTTGGCGTTGAGATAGGCCGCCTTCTCGGAGGAGATGATCACGGGGTTCTCCAGATCCGTCCGGACCAGATCGTCATAGGCGCCCTGGATCATGCGGAAATCGGCCTTGAGATCGGCCATTTGCCGGGCCGATCCCTTGGCATGGATGTCCATGCCAATGAGCATCAGGTTATCCGATTGGCCGTTCCCGATCGCGCGCGCGAAGATGCCGATTCCCTCCTGGGCCGACTCCGCTTGCGGAATCGCCTCGCGAACGGCGGCGAACAATTGTTCCCGGTCCCGGAACAGCGGGCGCGCGGCATTGCCGCCTTGGGAAAGGGCGATGGTCACATGCCCGGCCACGTATGCCAGGACGCGGTTGAAAAGGACGTCCGAGATTCCATGCGAAAAGGCGTTGGCGATGACGAGGATGGCCATGCCGATGGAGATGGCGGTGCCCAGCAACAGGTTCCTCCGCTTTTGGCGGAACAGGTTGCGTATGCTGATGCGGATCAAGAGCGCCATGTTTCCCCTTCCCCTGCGGGAATCATTCCCGGTAAACCGCGTCCAGGGCGGAAACCTTCCGCGCCAGCATCACCGGGTAAGCGACCGCGAACAGGGTCACCAGCGCCAGCTGCGCCACCGCCAGCAGAAAATCCCCCGACACGAGCACAGGCCGGAAGGTATCGCCGCCGAAGGCCAGCTGGAGCATATCGTTGTCCGAGGTGAGCCTGATCGCCTCAATAACCAGGATGCCGGCCGCTCCCGCCCCGATGCCCAGGCCGCCGAACAGGGCGGAAAGCACCGTCGTTTCAGCCAGGAACATGCGGGCGATGAAGCCTTTGCGGGCGCCGATGGCCCGCATCATACCCAATTCGGGGGTGCGTTCCAGGGCCGCCATGGTCAGGGTATTGACAATGATGATGATGGCGACCACGAACAGGAAGGTGACGAACAAGGTCAGGGCCGCTTTGATCAAGATTGCCATGCTCCCGATGGGGCCGAGGGCTTTTTGCCAGGTTACCGCGCGCACGGCGAGATTCCGTTCCGCGAAGTAGGCATTGAGGGCTTTGGCCGCCTTGTCGGGTACGACCCCATCGCGAAGGATGAGGAGTACCATGTTATAGGCGCCCGATTCCAAGGCGGCCTCCGGCGCGGCCGCAGGCGCTGCCGGCACGGGAGTCGCGGTCACGGGAGCCGCCTCGGCGAGAACGATAGGCTCAGGCGGCATGGCGTCCCCGCCCAGCAACGCGTCCATGCCTTTTTCATCCAGGGCCAGCAAGACGCTGTCCTTGCCGCTCAAGCGGCCTTGGGAACGTTCCGCGTCGGTGAAGTAACCCGTGCAGCGCCGGAAGGATTCGATATCGGTCAACGCGAAGGATCCGAATATGGAATTGAGGGCCCGGTAGCGGAAGATCCCGTCCACGGGGAGCCGCACGTCCGTGGCCGTGTTCCCGTCGTTGAATCCCATGAGCACCATGTCCGTTTTGCGCGATAGGTCGGCCGTGTGGAGGCGTGCGTCGTCATCCATGCCCGCCGTATCGGGCCCCGCCTGGCGCGTGCGGAACCAAAGGTTTGCTTGGCGCTGGATGTCCTTGCGGGCACCTGTCGGCAACAATAATCCCGCCGCCCCGGCCCGCGGAAGGCCGCCTTCCAGCATGCGCAGGTTGTCCGGGAACACCTCCGCATAGCGGGCGAAGTCCACGCCGATAAGATAAAGGAAGACGCTGGGGCCGTCGTCCTCGTTGATGACCATCACCGTGCCCTTGCCGATGGGAAGGTGGGCCGTGACCAGGGGATTGGAATCCAAGGCGGCTTTCAGCGCGGGGTATCCGTAGAGCGGCTCCACCGCGCGTCCCATCATTTCCATGAAGACGTTGTCGGAAAGCTGACCCTTGGGCAGCACTACCAGATCCCCCGTGAAACCGTGCGCGACCGTCCGGCGCAGGCCGCGCTCCATTCCCGAGACCACCCCATTCCCCATCGTCATCATCAGGGAACCCAGGAACAGGATGGCGCCGATGACCAGGCTTTGCCCGCGATGGCGCCGGATGTTGCGGAAGGCGAGTTTGAAGATGAGGCCCATGATGGCGTTCCGCCCCGCCTAAGCTGAGGCGATCAACCCGTCTTTTATGGTGATCACCGTGCGCGCATAACGGAGGATGTTCTGATCGTGGGTCGAGAAAAGGAAGGTGGTCTGCTCCCGGGCATTCATCTCCTTCATCAGTTCCAGGATGGTGGCCCCGGTGGCGGAATCCAGGTTGGCCGTGGGCTCGTCCGCCAATACGATTTGGGGATGGGTCACCAGGGCGCGGGCTATGGCCACGCGCTGGCGCTGGCCGCCCGAGAGTTCCGAGGGACGGTGGCGCAGGTATTGGCCGAGGCCCACATCGTGCAAGAACCCTTCCGCGCGTTTGCGGATTTCCTTGCGTGCCAGGCGCTTCTGCAATTGCAACGGGAACTCCACGTTTTCCAGGGTCGTGAGCACGGGGATCAGGTTGAAAGTCTGGAAGATGAAACCCAAGGTATGCAAGCGCATGTCCGTTGTCTGCCTGTCGGACAAGGAGGTCATCTCCCGCCCGGAGATGCGCACGCTTCCGCTGGTCGCGGTGTCGATGCAGCCGATTACGTTGAGCAAGGTGGTCTTCCCGCTGCCCGAGGGCCCCATGATGCTCACCAGATCGCCTTTGGCGATGGCGAGATCGATGCCGCGCAATGCCTGCACCGTGGTGTTCCCCAGGGCATAATCCTTGGTGAGCACTTTAATCGCGATGATATCCATGCCCGCCCTTCCCGATTCTTTACTTCCGTTGCAAAAGGCATGAGCAAGCATGGTGCCATCCGATGGCGGAGGCAAAGCCCGGCCGGTCCGATCGCCACGGCCGCAGGCGGACCGTTAGCGCAGGCCATTGCCGATCCGCCGTTCCGCCATGGTTCTGCCGCGTGCCATTCTGTCGCACCCGTTGTCATTCCGTCACGAAACAATCGTTGCGGGAGCTTTTTCATCCGCAACACATCCGCATACCATCCGGAATGCATGCTGAATGCGTCCGGATAGGCTCACTCGGCAGCCGCCCCGCATTGGCGCATGCCTTGCTTACTTGTCTCCCTGAAAGGAGGGCTACCCCATGCGTAAAAACAATCACCTTAAATCGGCATTCCTCCAGGATACCGACCCCCTCGCCGCGTATATCCAGGATATCCGCGATTGCCACAAGCTCACCTCGAGGGAGGAGAAGGCGCTGGCCGTCCGCATCCGGAACGGCGACCGCAAAGCGATCGGAAAATTAGTGGAAGCGAATCTCAAGTTCGTCATCGCCGTCGCCCGCCAGTACGAGAACCGCGGCCTTCCCTTGACCGATTTGATCAGCGAAGGCAACCTGGGATTGCTGCGAGCGGCGGCCCGTTTCGATGAAACCCAGGATTGCCGGTTCATCTCATACGCGGTCTGGTGGATCCGGCAGGCCCTGGTCAACGCGTTGGCGGATCAGACCCGGCCTTTCCGTCTCACCACCTGCGTAACGGGTAAAATGCATGCTCTCAAGCAAGCGGCGCGGATTTTGACGCAGAAGCTGGGGCGCGAACCTTCCGTGGAGGAATTGGAGCTCGAGACCGGCATGAATTCCGGCAGCATCCGAACTTGTATGCGTTTACTGACCTCACCCTTGTCCCTCAACGCCGAACAGGACCGGGGGACCGGGGAATTCAAGGACACCGCCTTGGCGGAATTCCCGGAATCCGGAACGGAAGCCCGGATGGATCGGTTCCTGGCCAAGCGGGCTCTGGATAAGGTCATGAACGGACTGAACAAGCGGGAAAGGGAAATCCTCCGCCTATACTTCGGACTCGATGCGGGTCCTGCGATGGACCTCGGCCAATTGGCCCTCAAGTTCGGAATGTCGAGGGAGCGGGCGCGCCAGATCAAGATCAAAGCGATCGCTAAACTGAAAACGCTTCTCAACATTACCGCGAAGTATCCCTGCATGGCGCAAGCGAACCCGGGACATTGGGCCTTCCCTTGAAGATATACCGCGATCCCGGATTCATGGAGAGCGAGGATGCGCGGGCCTTGCGCATCCTCTCCGAATACCTATCGCCGTTATCCGCCCTGCAAAAGCAACGCATCCATGACACCATCGTGTTCTTCGGGTCCGCGCGGCAAGGCGAAGCGGGCCCCTTCGCCCGGTATTACCGCGATGCGCGCGAGTTGGCCCGCCTGGTCACGGAATGGTCCAAGGCCGTGTCCAATGGAGGAGAACGTTTCCTCGTCTGTTCCGGAGGCGGCGGCGGCATCATGGAAGCGGCGAACCGCGGGGCCAAGGACGCGGGCGGGCGATCCATCGGGCTCAATATCGGCTTACCCCATGAACAACGCCCCAACGAATTCATTTCTCCCGGCCTGGGCTTCGAATTCCACTATTTCTTCATGCGCAAGCTCTGGTTCGCCCATTTGGCCCGGGCCCTGGTGGTATTCCCGGGGGGATTCGGGACGCTGGATGAATTATTCGAGATGCTGACCCTGTCCCAAACCGGGAAATTGAACCGGAAGCCGTTCATACTGCTTTACGGGGAAAAATATTGGCGCGAGATCATCAATTTCGACGCCTTGGTCCGGCATGGCATGGTTTCGGAAAAGGACGTGGGCCTATTGCGCTTCGCGGAGGATCCGCGCACGGCCCTGGAGCTGCTGCAAACGGCCCTGCCCGTTTCCTGCGAACCTGGCATGCCCTGCTTCACGGAATCCGTCCCGGATTGATCAGCGGCGCATCCGCCTAAGCACGATACAACCGGGATAGATCACCACCGAAGAATCGAACAGGTATCGCTTGGGAATGCGCGACTTGTCCAAGTCATGGGCTGCGAGCTGGCTCCTCAATTCCGGGAAGCCCGCCTCGGCTTCGGCCTTTTTCCAATAGCTCCTGAACTCGGCCTCGTTCCGGATCCGCCGGGTCAAGGAACTGTCGCTAATGCGGACGATGAAAGCGTCGCGCGAATCCGATCCGCGGACCAGGGAATCCATGCCCTTGTTTTCCAGGAGGTAGACCTGGTTGCCGCCCTTGATTTCGCTGGAGATGAGAACCCCCAGATGGACCAGGCTGTCGGCTTTGGCGGAATCGCTTTTGCCTTCGCGGGGCGATGCCGCCGCGGTCAGAGCTGCGAACAGGATGGCGCTAAACATGATCCCAATCCTTATGCATAGTCTCCAAATCGTCGAATCTCCGTGCCTTGCGGGTCATGTCGGCCTCTTTTGTTTCGGGTGATGAAAAATAAGGGCGCGATCTGCGTCCGGCGGATTCATCATGCGCAAGCGGTGTGCCAAGGTTTGCCTGATGATTTTCGGCATTCCGGGGGCTCATGACATCGCCGCTTGCCATCCGGGAATGGGAGCGTGCCAGATTGGCGCATGCCGGCCCCTCCCAACCTGTAAATTCAGCTCTATCCCGCAAATCGAGAGTGGAATGGAAATTGCGTTCTCTGGATGTGCGCCAAGACCGGCGCTTCGTTCCGGAGGTCTCTGCCATGAAGAAACAATTTTGGATCGCGGTCCTCATGTCCCTCGCCCCAGCAGCCGCATTGGCCGGAAGCGGGCCAACGGAATACGAACCCGGCATCCCTCGGATTATCATGCTCCCTCCCCAGCGCGTATTGACGCTGACCGCCCAAGGAGATCCCAATGTGGTCGCCGGCGCCGCCTTCAAGAAACTCTTCAGCACCTTCCGCGCCCATGCGGACAAGGCGGAAAAGCGACATCCCGGATCCGCCATGGCCCGCTGGCCCATTGCCCAAATGGACGGCGCGAAAGTGGCTTGGCGGGGCGAATACGCGTTTCCGATCTCGGAAAAATTCCCCGCCGTGCCGAAGGGCGAAATCCGGGACACCGTGTGGGAACGCGGGGCGGTCGCCGAAATACTCCATGTCGGATCCTATGATGGCGAAGCCGCCGATATCATGACCCTCAAGGAGTTCCTCGTGCGCAACGGCTATGCCGCCCAAGGCTACCATGAAGAAGTCTACGTCAAAGGACCAGGGATGATCTTCAAAGGGGATCACCGCAAATACCGGACCCTGATCCGCTACCAAGTGGTTCGCGTCGGCGAAGCGCCGTCGCCGATCGCCAAGCAAGGCGCGGAACTCGGAACCGGGCGCACTGAAATCCAACGGCAACCATAACAAGGAGACGGATATGTTCTTGAAAAACCTGGCGAATTGGGATCGGATCATCCGCGCGGCAGCAGGGCTGGGAATCTGGTCCCTGGCCTTCTGGGGCCCGCGGACGCAATGGGGATGGCTGGGCGCCATCCTGGTCATCACCGCCATGCTCGGCCATTGCCCCCTCTACGTGATGCTGGGCATCCGCACGTGTCCCCGCGACGGCGGCAAGCAGGCTCGGTGAACCATGAAGGCGGATAGGATGATGGGCGCCGCCATCGCGCAGTCGGATATGGCGACCTGCATCACAGATGCGCGCGAGATCCTGCTCCAGGTGAACG
The DNA here is from genome assembly GCA_039926685.1 of Fibrobacteria bacterium. Lineage (GTDB taxonomy): Bacteria > Fibrobacterota > Fibrobacteria > UBA11236 > UBA11236 > Chersky-265. The sequence continues at coordinate 15,674 of JBDSWM010000165.1, forward strand.
ACGCATTCTGCAGGCTTTACAAGTATCCGGATCCGCAAAGCCTGATCGGCATGCCCGTCTCCATCATCCGCTCGCCGGCCACGCCCCAAGGGCTTTACGCGGACATGTGGAAAACCATCGCTGGCGGGGGAATATGGCGCGGGCGAATGAACAACATGGCCAGCGATGGAACCGAAGTGCATATCCATCTCACCATCTCCCCTATCCGCGATGAGGGCGGAGTCAGCGGTTATCTGGGGATCTCTCTGGATAAGGCCCAGCAGGCGACCCTGGAAAACCAATTGCGGAACGCCGACAAGTTGCTGGCCAACAGCGCCCTGGGAAGCAGTTTGGCCCATGTGTTGAACAATCCGCTCGCCAGCATCCTGCTCGATGCCGAGCATTTGCGGGATTGCCTGGCCGACATCATCGCGAGCCCTGCAGCCGCGCAGGCGGAACAGGCAGCGAGTTCCATCATCGAATGCGCCGAAAAAATGCGCGAGGTGCTGGAAAACCTGCTCCGGGCTCCGGGATAAGCCGGGTCGGACGAATATCGGGTGCATCCTCCCGTAGCCAGCGGGCTTTGGACCTTCAGCGGGACGCGACCCAGGCGGCCAGGCAGGCGAAAGCGATCATGCCTGCGGCCGGGAGCAGCAAGGCCCGCCGCAATTCACGGGAGCCCGCGCTGCAAGCGAAACCGGCTTTCAATAGGCTGTTGGAGAGGATCGCGATAAGGATGGCGGTGGCGGCCGTGCTGACGTCCATCCCCGCCGACCCGGCCATACGGGTCAAGGAGATGGAAACGGCATCGATATCCATCAACCCGGCGGCCAGGCTGGATACGTAAGTCCCCGCGGTCCCGAAATAATATTGCGCGGCGCGCGAGGCGGTCAGGATGAATACGAATATAAGTCCGAACTTGAAGGCCGGTCCGAACTCGAATGGATTGGCCACCGGCGACTTTTCATCACCCGCGGGAGCCTCTCCTCTTTTATAAAGGACCAAACCGCAAACCGCTCCCGCCAGCGCGAAGGCTCCCAGCGGGATTGCGATGCGCTTCGCCACGTCCAGGTTCAGCCCCGAAACCACGATCAGGGCGCGCAAAGACATGACCGTCCAGGAGAAGACGATGGCCTGCGCGAACCGCCGCGACAAGGCCGGTTCGGTACGGCTGCGTTGGGTGAAGCCCAAAGTCACGGCCGTGCTGGAGACCAATCCGCCCACGGCCCCCATCAAGCCGAGCCCGCGCGCCGGCCCCAGGAGTTTCGCCAGGATGAATCCAACGAAACCAACCGCGGACATGAGCACGATGAAAAGCCCTATCTCAAAGGGGTTGAGCACGTCAAGGGGCGGGGGCAGGTAGGCGCGATGGGGCAGGATGGGCAGAACGATCACGATAAGCACCGCGAACTTGAGCGTCGCGAATATCTCCTCCCGCGTCAGGTTCCTGGCGAAGGTATGGAGTTCCACTTTCAACGAGAGGTATAGGGTGGCTACCACTCCCAAGGCGCCCGCCAGCGCGAACTTTCCGTAGAAGGCGAGCGTACCGGTGAGGAATGCGATGAGGAGCGCGATGCCCGTGGTCAATCCCGCGCCCGTCCTATCCCGCACGAAATTCGCGGTCAGGAACCCGCCCAGGATCAGGTAAGCGGTGGCCAGGCATAAGGGCGATCCGAGCAATACCGAAGTATTCGCCGCCAGGCATCCCCATAAAGCCGTAAGCGCGAAAGTCCGGACGCCGGCCGGCGTTTCCCCGCTATCGGCGCCCAAGGCATTCTCCCGTTGCATCCCCATGAGCGTGCCGATGGCCGCCGCCGCCGTATACTTCAAGAACAATCCCGATTCATCCATGCCGGCCGCTGACTGCAAAAACCATTCCACGATTCGCTAATGGTCTCGCATCGTACGCGAAGGCATGAACATTCCCGATGGCCTGCCATTATGGCAGACGCATGCCTGATTGGCACGCGTATCCCGATCCGAATGCATGTGCGCAAGGCAGGAAGCCGGATATCTGAATCGCACCCTTGTCGTGGAGATCTACAACGTTTGGCACGGCGTTTGATTCATGGAGGTTGCATGAATGGGGGGCATCATGGTTGAACGGAATTCATTCGAGCAATTGTATACGCGCACGGCTTTGATTGCGGAAAGCGATGATAAGGCCAGGAACCGCATAGCCTTTCATCTTAGGACCGTCGGCATCGACGTCCTGGAAGCCAAAACATGCGTTGAAGCCCTGCTTTTGGCTTTGGATTTCCCCGGAAGGATCGAACTCCTGTTTACCGCCTTGGAGTTGCGTAAATACTGCAATGGCCCCGAACTGGCGGAATGCCTGAAAGCCTCCCGGCCGGAAATGCGCATCGTCTACCTAGCTGAAGAAGGCACCCGCAATGAAGAGGCGGGGCGTGAAATCGTAATGGGCGAAGCATTCCTTCTGGACAAGCCGGTTAACATAGAGGATTTGGATGCGATACTCGCCGAATCCGGAGAGATGATGGGACTCGTTCATGGGCATTGATTCCTGCGACACGAAGCTGAGTGCGCTGAAACCTCATTCTCCAAATGGCTGGAAATGGACCCCGAAAATCCGGGTGCCGGTATGGGCCGCCATGTTCATCATTTCCGGATGCGGCTATTATCATGCGCTTCCCCCTCCTCCACTGAAGAACGTGACGGGAAGATCCTGCCAGGAGCCTGAGGAGCTTCTCGAAGTCCTGACCCGCTTCTCCACCGATGTTCAGAAACACGACTATCATCATGCCATCGCGAGGCTGGTGCCCGAGGATCAGAAGCTCATGATCGGACGCGACGGGAAAGTCCCGGATTCGATCAAAACCAAAATGGATGCACTGGATTTCAAGGCCCTGACGACGGATAGGCGGATCGATCTGGTCGATGGGCGCCTGAAAGGCGTATTCGCCTGCCTGCCCTGCCTGGATCAAGGACCGCTAGCGGAAGATGTCCCGGAGCCCATGGCTGCTTCTGATTCTTCGGAACCCGCATCCAAGGCCGGTTTGGAGCGGGCCAGAAAGTCGATGGCGAAGGACTTCTACCGCGAAATCCAGATGGGCCGATGGCAATCCGCCTCGGGCCTGGTCCATCCCGATGAATGGAAGGTGTTCGAAGACGAACATGGCATGCTCACGGATCTGAATGAAAGGCGCCTGCAGGCGATAGAGGAATGCGATCTGGACGCCTTGACCCTGAAAGACGGATTGCTCACCGGAGTCGTGGTGCTATTGGATCCTCCCGTCTCGGAGCTGTACCTGAAGAGCATGGCTTTTTTCGATTTGGTGGAGTCGGATCGCTTCGATGAAGCCGTAGCCATGATTCTCGAAAGCGAAAAGAAATTCTTTGTGGATACCGAAGGCAGGCTCAGGCCCGATCGGATGGCGAAATTGAAGGAGCTGGATCGCGGCGAATGGAAAAGGCTCTACCTGTACCACGATGTCTTGTTGGGAGTGGCGGAAGCGGCCTTCGGGTATCAAAACCTGTAAGCGGCCGACGCCTCAATTGGATTGCGTCCAGGAACCGGATCGGGTTCCAAAAACCGCGCCCTCAGTCCTTGCGCATCAGATCGAAATACGCTCCCCACTTATCCTCGGCATAGAAAATGGGATCTCCTTCGATGGTACCGGCGGTGAGCCACACTACCGGTGATACGGATTCTGTTTTGATGGTAAATGCGGATGGATTGATTGCCTGGATCGACTTCTCGAATTCCGGCTGGGTATGCATCAGGTGGACGGTGTCGTGTAGCAGCGAGAATTTGAACTTCACATCCTGAAAGTCGATCAAGGGTATCAGGAAAATCTCCTTCACGGACTTTCCCACGACCTCCTTGACGACCATTTCGTTCCGGGACTTATCGAGCGAACGGACTTCCTTGATGAGCAATCCCGATTTGTCCGGCAGGATCGCGATCCGTTCGGAATAGACGATCGGCAACTCTTCCTTGCACCCGGAAAGCGTCAGAAATGCGAGAAGCGCCGCGATAGCCCATTTCGATTGGGATGGCTTAGCCTTCATTTTCATCAATCTCTCCTTGAATTGGAATCATCCGCAAAAACGCCCACCCCGACACACCTGAAGTCAGTGACGCCAGGAACACCGTCACCTTCGCGGCATCCAGCAACCCATTGTCCCCGAAAGCGAGTCCCGAGACGAAGATGGACATCGTAAACCCTATGCCTCCGAGCATGCCGGCTCCCAGTATGTGCCGCATGCGCACGCCGCCGGTCAAGGCCGGGAATCCCAGCGCCAAGGCGGCCCAAGAGGCCAGGAAAATGCCCAGCGGCTTGCCGATCACCAGGCCGAGGAATATTCCGATGCCGGCGCGATCCCAGATGGAATGGAGAAGAGAGGCGTCGATCCGCACTCCGGCATTCGCCAAGGCGAACAAAGGCAGGATCAGGTAACTGGTCCAAGGGTGAAGGCTTTCCTCCATCCTTTGCAAGGGAGGCTCCACCCCTTCGCAAGCCCTCTCCAGTTCCATTACGGAATCCAACCGCTCATGGTTCAATATGGGAGTCTCTTCCTTATAGCTGGCGGCTTCGAACCGCGCCAGAATGCCCCGGCAAACCGAAACGAAGGATTTTTCATTGATGGGCGAAACCGAAGGAATGGTCCAGGCTACCAGAACCCCCGCAATCGTTCCATGGATTCCGGAGCGCAGCAGGAGAAACCAGAGCAATAGCCCCAAAGCGGCATAAAACAAGGGGCGGCGTACGTTGCACCTTCCGAGGACAATCAGCGCCCCCAATACCGCGGAGGCATAGCCCAGGCCAGGCCAAGAGATGTCCCGGGTATAGAAAACGGCGATCACCAGGATGGAGCCCAGATCATCGATGATGGCCAAGGCCATCAGGAACACTTTCAGCGAGTTGGGGACCCGGTTACCGAGCAAGGCGAGTATACCCAGGGCGAAAGGGATGTCCGTCGCCATGGGGATCCCCCAACCGCGGGCGCCTTCATGCCCGTGATTGAAGGCCGAATAGATGAGGGCGGGAACCAGCATTCCTCCCAGCGCGGCAATCATCGGAAAGGCGGCGCGCCTGACGCTCGCCAACTCCCCCGCGACCACCTCGCGCTTGATTTCCAGGCCCACCACGAAAAAGAACAGGGTCATCAATCCATCGTTGATCCAATGGTGGAGGGAATGCGAGTATGCGAATCCCCCCGCCTGGATCCCGAACGGCAATTCCAGAATATGGAAATAGGCCTCGGACCAAGGCGAGTTCGCCCAAGCCAAGGCGATGGCCAAAGCCGCCAGCAGGAGGATTCCCGACGAGGATTCAAGTTGCAGGAACTTGCGGAAGGACCCCGCGACCTTCCCTAGCGCGTTCGACTCGGTATCATTTTGGATTCGTTTCATTTGAAGGATACAAAGTGCTTTATTCCCGCTTGCCAGCCAAACATTCCGGCACAGGCGGATTCTCGAATAAAAGCGTTTGTACCAAATGGGAAAACCATGAAGCCATCCCGGTTCTGAAGCCGCAGGATCCGGTCCTATTTTCGAGGGGGACGGCGGACCGGAAAACCCCTAGGATTATGGTTTTGATTATTAACTGTTTATACTATATGCTTTTTACTAAAAGGAAGGCCGCGTTCGTGAATACAGCCATCGCGATTGCAACGACCGGAGCGCTGATTTTTCTGCCCGGTCCTGAATCCTGGAAGACGACGCCTCCCCAAAGGGGAGTTCTTTGTAGGGTTATTCGTTAATTTATTTTACTTTTTGGGAAGCAAAATGGATTCTCAAACCCGACCCAAAGGTGAAGCGGAAACCGGGACCAGCCTCGCGCTGTTGCGCACGGAATTGGCCAATGAAAGGACCCTGCTTGCCTACCTGCGCACCGGTTTGGGTACGCTGATTGCCGGAGCGGGAGCGCTGGATATCCTTGAAGGGCCTGCCGCATATCTGATCGGCTCTTTCCTCTTATTCGCAGGTTCGGGTTTCATGCTGGCGGGGACGATCCGCTTTCTCGCCGCGCGTCACCGGATGGATGCAATTGCACCACATCCAAATTCAATGCATGGGGATATCGAAACGCATCTGAGAGGATAGTCGAGAGGCTTTTTGCCGCCGTATCTTCAAAGACCCTCTTTTCCTTGGCTATGACCGGGGGGGATGAGTCCATGTGTTATGTGAATCCGATTGGCACCCGGCAACCGGATATTGGGATGCCAACCCTGCTATCGTTAATTAGTTTTACCGTATTTCTGATTAACCTATTTCAATCCGAAGCCATTAACCCTTAATCCGCCGCAATGACGGATCCACCCCCTTCACGCCAGCATGCATGTACTGGGCAAAATCGAATCCATGGTCCGCCATCACTACTGGCAGCGTACCGGCGGTATGCTCGGCTTCGCGGTCATATTAGGCCTGGGGGGCGGATTGGCGGCGGCCTGCTTCCGGTTTTCCCTGCTCTTCGTTCAAGAGAAAATCCTCCATCAATTCGCGGGATTCCCGTTCACTCCCCATAGCGGGGCATTGCCCCATTACCTTTTTTTCCTGGTACCGGCGGTTGGCGGTCTTCTCTCTGGAGCCATTGTTTACGGCTTTGCGCCCGAAGCCGCAGGCGCGGGCACGGATGCGCTCATCGACGCATTCCACAATCGAGGCGGATACATCGCCTTTAGGACGTCGATCGTGAAGTTCTTCGCCTCGGTCGTCACTTTGGGCACGGGCGGCTGCGCCGGACAGGAAGGTCCCATGGCCCAAATCGGCGGGGGCATGGGGTCCCTGTTGGCGAAGATTTTCCACTTGCCGGAGAAGGCGCGGCGCATCCTTCTGCTCACAGGCACTGCCGCGGGGCTTGGGGCCATTTTCCATGCGCCTTTGGGCGCTGCGCTCACGGCTGCAGAAATCGTTTACAGGGAGGATTTCGAAAGTTCGGGGTTTCTTCCCTTTACGGTGGCTTCGGTGGTGGCCTTTGCCTGTTTCACGGTTATCACCCATCAACACACCGCATACCTGCACTTTCCCGCCATGCCGTTCGGAAATGTCCTGGAGCTATTCAATTACGCGTTGGTAGGGTTGATTTGCGTCCCCTTTTCCTGGGCATTCATAAATGTCTACCGCCAAACCCAGCGTTTCTTTAAAGGCCTCAGGATCAAAAACTTCTGCAAACCGGCTATCGGCGGGCTGCTCGTGGGGCTCCTCGCTTACCTCCGTCCGGAGGTGGTCGGGACCAACTGGAAGAATCTCACCGATGCTGTTTCGGGTAATTTCACCTTCACGACCCTACTCCTGATTGCAGGGGCGAAAATCCTGGCCACTTCATTGACCATCGGATCAGGCGGATCGGGCGGCGTTTTCGGTCCGTCCCTTTTCATCGGCGGTATGGCCGGCGGAGCGGTAGGGTTCGGGCTCCATGCCTTGAATCCTGCAATGGTGAACAATCCCGGTTCATATGTTCTCGTGGGAATGGGCGCATTCTTCGCCGGCGCGGCCAAAGCCCCGTTGGCCGGTTTGATCATGGTCTGCGAAATCACCGGCAATTACGGGTTGCTCCCCCCTCTGCTGATAGCCTCGACCTTGCACCTTGCGCTTTCCCGGAAATGGTCCCTGTACGAAAGCCAGCGTCACGACAAGTTCGCCAGTCCGGTGCATGAGCATGCTATGAAGGTGGATGTCCTGAAGCAAATCCCATTGAGCCGGATCTTCGTGCCCGATGGTTCCGTTACCGTTTTCGGCCCCGGGACTACCCTTGCCGATGCCTATGCCAGGATCAGTATTTCGGATCAGGATGTGTATCCCGTATTGGATAAGGACGGAGGGGTGGCGGGGTTGGTTTCTTCGCCCGCTTTGCACCTGGCTGTCATGGGATCGGCGCCGGAAAACGTACTGCTTCTGGAAGATATCATGACCGAAGGTTATGCGCTGGAATCCGGCATGGAGTTGCGGGAGGCCTTGAATGTATTCCTGCAATCCGGTGCCCACCAGCTTCCCGTCCTGGGGGAATCGGGCAGTATCATGGGCATGCTGCGGCTACACGACATCATGGCGCATTATGACCGCATTACCCAGGGAGTCGCGATGAGACACACCACTCTTTTTGATGAAACGCCGGGGGCAAAAAAGGCCAACTGATCTAGTCCCGCGGCTTTACCCGATACCGACAAACGCTAAGGAAGTCGAGTGTTCAGGCTCGTTGATCCGGAACTCTATTTTGTTAGTAATTTTCCGCCATGACCAAACCGACCCCAATCTCCGCAGAGCTTCCGCTCTGGCTGCAACTCAACAAGGTTTCCAAGATGTACATGGACGCCCTGGCCGCGCGCCTGGGCCACATCGGGATCCGACGGCACTACTTTCTGCTGGTCGCCATCGGTGAGGGCGGCGGCAAACTCACCCAACAGGAGCTTGCCGATCTCCTGGAAACGGACAAGGTCACCATGGTCGGAATCCTGGATGCGCTGGACCGGCAGGGATTCATCCGCAGGACGGCCAGCAAGCAGGACCGGCGCAAGCATTTAATCGTACTCACTCCCAAAGCCGAAAAGCACTTGCCCAAGATCAAGAAAATCATCGCGGAACTGAATCGTAAAGCGCTGGCGGGGCTTCCGGACAATTTGGCGGCGCATTTCGTCACGGCTCTCGGTACCATGAAAACTGAACTGGAAAAAGTCATCCTCAACGCCAAAGATTATGAATCTGAGTCCGACGCCCCGCGGCCGGGCCGTAAACCAGCGATAAAGGCAGAGGAGTGAGGCTCGGTAGTCCGCTAATTCAAATGGATCGAAAAGCAATCTACCCGTAACGCTTTTCAGCACGAGAGTGTACCCCAGCCAGTCCACAAGCCTCCCGCTGGCCCCTCGGCTTTTCTCAATTCACCCGCCAAGATGCAGGCATCCGCCATGGCAAGGGAAGCGCCCTGGCCGGATTCCGGCCCCTGATATCAAAATACGTTTGCAATGCCGCATATTCCCTATTGGTTTAATGCTTTAATAGTTAAAAAAATATACGTATTGGAATGATCTCCGCCATCCCGGAAAAGGAATCCCGCCATGCGGAGATTGATCATCGTTTCCAACCGGCTCCCATTTACGATTTCCGAAAAATCGGGAAAACCGGAACTCCAGGAAAGCAGCGGCGGATTGGTGACCGCTCTCGGTGCCTTTCTGGCCGCTCGCAGAAAGGACAAAAGTTTCCAATGTTTATGTGTCGGATGGCCGGGCGGTTACCTGGCCGGACAGAAACAAACCGACTTCAACGCCATGGCCCTGGAGCAGTATTCTGCCCACCCGGTGTGGATGCTCCCCGAAGAATCCGACCAATTCTACCACGGATTTTGCAACCGGACCCTTTGGCCTCTGTTCCACTACCTTCCGTCCTATACGCAATCTTTTCCGTGCGATGCCGACCGACGTGCACACCATCCGCGTCGGGATGAAATTCTCATTCGCGGGGCACAATGTGAAGGACTACCTTGAGGTACGCAGCCTGCTGGAAGATTTGGCATCATACGACGATTAGGTTGTTAAATCCACGAACTGTATATAGATATAATCTATATGAAAGCATTGTTTACCCGCATCCGCGCCCGGATTTTGCTGGTCGTGCTTTTGGCAATCGTGCCGGCCGTTGCGCTGATTTTCTACTCGGCGGCGGAAAGAAAACGCCAGGTTTCGGAAGAAATCGAGAACAATGCTTCGCGCCTGAGCCGATTCCTGGCCAGCAATCTGGAGCGGGATATCTCCGAAGGGCATGGGTTCCTCAAGGCAGGGGCCAAGCTTTTGCAATCCGGTACCTCAATAGGATGCGCGCCGCTGCTTGCGGAATTACTGGGTGATTCTTCTGTTTTTTCCAATCTCGGATGGATCGATGCCGACGGAAAGGTCCTCTGCAGCGCAAGATCCTTTCCCAACGTCAAGGATTTACCGTCCCTTGATTTGTTCAAGGCGATCCAGTCTTCGCAAGGTTTTACCATGGGATTCGATTTCAAAGGCATCCTCAGCCATGAAGCATCCATCATCCTGGTGCTCCCGGTTCAGGGGAAGGTCGGAATGCTGCCTTCCGCCCTGATCGCGGTGATGGATCTGAATTGGCTCTATATCCTTGCGCGGAGTTCCCAGCTTCCGGAAGGTTCGGCCATCGGCGTCTCCAACCGAAGGGGAGATGCCCTGGCCCGCTACCCGGATCCGGACAAATGGGTCGGCAAGCAATTCCCCCGTTTTCCCAAGAATGGCGAGGAGCCCCCATCGGAAGGTTTGCATATCCAGAACGGTATCGACGGCGTGAAACGCGCCTACGCCTATGCGCGGGTCCATGGGAAAGGGGACCTGCTGGTCCATGTGGGAATAAAGCGTGAAGCCATTTATGAGCCCGCCAACCGGGCCCTGATGAAGCAGTTGGTCGCCCTGGGCATCGTCGCTCTGTTGGCCATTCTGGCCGCGTGGTTCGCCTCCGACGTATTTCTCCTCAAACAGGTCCGGGCGCTGATTGCCGCGACCCGGAAGCTGGCTTCCGGGAATCTATCAGCGCGATCAGCTCTCCCCTATGATCAAGGGGAACTGGGGGACTTGGCACGGGCCTTCGATGAAATGGCCGAAACCTTGGAATGGCGGGACGCTCAACTTCGGGAAAGCGAGACGGAAAGAGCCGATACCGCCGGCCAACTATCCGACACCATGGAGATTTTTCCCGGGCCCGCCATGATACTCAACAATTCCAATTCAATTGTGGGGGCCAACCATGCCGCCTGCGGATTATTCGGCTACTCATATGATGCTTTTGTCTCCTTGGAGACATCCTTGCTTTTCCCCAACCATGATGGTTTTACATCAGCGATTGAGCGGACTCTCTTGAAAGACGAGGATCAGTGGAAATCCATGAAATTCCAATGCCGGGGACGTAAAAAAGACGGTAGCATTCTCGAAATCGAACTCTCCGTTTCCAAAGCGGTCCATGGCGCCGAACCGCACTTTCTGGTGATTCTCAGGTCGCTGCAACCCAAGGAAGCGAACCGCTGATGGCATCCGAATCCTTTCCCGTTATTTTGCTGGTCATGGATGAGGAATCCGAGCATTCACATGCCGTCCATATCCTAGCGAAATACCGCTTTTCGAATTCCCTGATCCGCCTTAGGCGCCCATTGGATCTGGCCCGGTATTTCTCCGATGCGGACGTTCCAGGCATTTCGTCGAAGGTGGCCCCTGAACTCGTGGTTTTTTCAACAAGCGAAACTTCCATTGACCAATTTTGCTCTTCCGTGGAATTCGCCAGGTCTCAAATCAAAGAAACGCCTTTAATCGTGGTCGCGCCCTCGATCGACGCCGAAAAAACGCTGGCCGGATTCCGACTTCCTTTGACCTACGTTATCGGAAGGCCCCTGGGTTTTTTCAAACTTCTAGAAGCCATGCAAAAACTCGGAATGTACTGGACTGTGCGCCGCTCTCCGGACTGAACAGGCGTTGAAATCCTGGCAGCATATCCAGGTACTTCGCCCACCATCCGGCGCAAATCATACTTCCTTTTACTTGGGATCTGCGGGTCAGCCCGCCGGTGATCAACGGGCCCGCGGGCGACAACGTGGACGGCAACGACATCGACTACAACAAGGTATTCCTTTACGCAGCCACGCCCGACAACGGGCGCATCCACCAACACCACTGATTCGCCCTGCGCGGGCGGTAGAAAAGATTCAGCGTTTCCCCGTCCGCAGGAACAGAGCTATGCCCGCGACCAAGGCCGCCACCCCGCCGACCAGCAGCCATATGGCCCGGTCCGTCGGGGAACCCGTGAATACGCGCGATACATCGGAACTGAAGGATTGCGAAGCCTGCAGTCCGTAAACAGCCAGGCATCCGCCTGCGACGATCAGAACAATGGCCAGAATCCGATTCATAGTTCAACCCCCCGGAATATGGTGCATGATGCCGAACAGGAACTTCACGTTCCTGGATTTCCACTCGTCGACTCCTCCGATCGGATCTTTCAGCACTTCGGTGAACCCATGGCTATAGCGCACGCTCCCGATCAAATGCCAGTATAGGGCGAATCGGACCGACGCCCCGATGCCGGCGTCCATCAGGAATTCGAAGGGCTCAACGTCATCCTTTTTCAGCGGGGTGCCCCCGGCTATATTCCCATCCACGCTCATCGGGAACGCCAGATTCGGTCCTGCGAATATGAATATTTGGTTATGGTCCCGGAACTGCCAATTCCTGCGGGCGAGAATGGGGATTTCCAGGATCATCAAATCGGGTTTATATCCGGCCCCGTTGGTGATGGACGGTCCCCGCCAGGCCAGCATCGGCTCCAAGGCAAGGCTGTAATTTCCGTGCTGTCCCCATTCGGCGATCAATCCCAGAGCGCCCCCGAGCCGTGACTCCGTCTCCACGCCTTCGAGTTCCGGAAAGCTGTTGACGGGACCGGCGAATACGCCAAGCGCCCGGCCTCCCAGCCCGGAGCCATGGGCTTGGGCCCCGGCGATGGAGGCTCCAACGACCAAAGTCGCAACCATCCAACTGTTCCATATCTTCATGAGAGTACCTTTCGATCATCGATTGATACTGCCAAGTAAATCACTGGGAATGCCAAGTGCAAATCTTTTCCGCGCGGATAAACGGGGAAAGGCCAAAGGGGCCTAGGCTACAGGCCGAGAAAAGGCACAGAAGCCAGCCGGCGACCCAATAACCTTCGTTCCGCTTCCGTTGGCGCGGATGAAAGGGCGAGCTCCAAATGATGACACGCCTCTTCGATTCTTCCGGTACGCCGATACAGTTCGCCCGACACGGCATCCCATAGGTGGAAACCCGTCAACCATGATGGGGGCTCCACCCCGTTTAAAAGTTCCAGACCGGCCTCCGCGCCTTTCCATTCCGCCATGGCGACCGCTTGGTTCAAAACGTGCAACGGTGAAGGTGCGATGCGATCCAAAATCCCGTATAATCCGACGATCTTTTCCCACCTTGTTTGGGCAAACGTGGGAGCCATACAATGCTCGGCGGCAATCGCCGCCTCCGCGTGATACCGGAAAAAGGCGTCGCCCGATGCCGATTCCTTGAGCCACTCCAATCCAGTTCGTATGCGGCTTTGGTCCCAGAGGGATCGGTCCTGATCCTCCAGCAGCTGCAACCCTCCTACCCCATCCGTGCGGGCGTCCAATCTCGCGCCATGTAGATTCATAAGCGCCAGTAACGCGAACGTTTCCGGATCCGCACCCGCCTTGTGGGATGCGAGAAGGGTCCCCAAGCGGATTGCTTCTTCGCACAAGTCCCGCCGAATCGCTTTATCGGGCTGAGCTGACAGGTACCCTTCATTGAATAGGAGATAAAGCACATTCCGAACGCTAGGGAGCCGGGTCTTCATGGTTTCGAGCGGTGGGGATTCGAGTTCCGGAGCGATATACCGCAGTTGATCCCGCGCCCTGGACAGCCGCTTATGCACATTCGCCTCGGTGATGAACAACCGGAAGGCGATTTCCTGGGTGCTGAACCCGCATAGGGTTTTCAGCGCCAATACCAATCGAGAGTCGGGGGGTATTTCCTCATCGCAACAGACGAACAACAGGCGCAAAAGGTCATCGGTGATTTCAGCGGCATATCGCGGCGCATCGGTTTCGGAAGGGGTTGCGGTTAGTTCTTCACGCTCCCGATCCATCAGCCGCTGCCGCGCACCGCTTAGGCGAAGAGCGCCCAGCAGATGG
>JBDSWM010000166.1:0-4372 GCA_039926685.1 Fibrobacteria bacterium
CACGTTGAGCTTTTCCTCTTCGCATTGGGCCCCGTAAGGCCCCATATCCCCGTCGCGCAAGGCCTGCAGCGCCGCCTCCGCGCGGCTGCCCCCGTTCTTCGCGCGCGCGCGCCAGCCGGGCGACCGCAACAAGGTGCCTGTAGAACCGGGGAAAATGCCCATATGGCAATCCGATCCGCCCGTGATGCGCTTGTGGTAAGGCTTGATGCAGAAGGCTCCCGGCTGGATGCCCACGCGCTTGCCGGCGGCCTCGATGGCCTCTTCGTCCAGGCCTTGCAGCCAGGAGATGGTCAGGAGATTCTGCCAGGATTCGCGTTGCCCGTTCACGCCCTCGAAGCGTTCGAACAGCACGGCGAAGCGATCCATCAATTCCAGCGAGGGCAGACCGCGCGGGCTGTAGAAGTTGAGCGGATGCGCCAATATCGTGGGGATATCCTCGGAAGCGGTGAATTCCAGGAACTTGTACAGGTTCTTGCGCAAGCGGTTCAGTTTGGGCTCTTGGTCGGGCGTGAAGCCGAAGGTGAGCACATGCACGCCTATATCCAGATCCGGGAGCGTGCAGCTGAATTCCGCCCCGGGGAGCATATCCTCGCCGCGGTCGAGCGCCTGCCAGCAACTGCGGGCATTGTTATGATTCGTTACCGTGATCGCATCCGCGCCGTTGGCCTTGAGGGTGCGGATCAGCTTGGCGGTGGGCAGCCAGGTTTCCGGGACGCGCAGGATGCGGCCCAGGGTTTCGTCGGGAACGTCGCTGTTGCGATCATGGCAATGCAGATCGATTTTCAGGGCGTCTTCGCCCGTTGCTCCGGCATCCTGGGGGCCGGGTCCGGACAACCGCGCTTCTTCGCGGCGCACAAACGATTCCAGATCCTTGCGGATGCCGGAGCGGAAGGTTTCGGGATTATGCATGTTGGGTCCTTGGTTGGAAAATGTTCTCCGCCGGGGCTTTTCCGGGGCGCGCGGTGGGAAAGGTCAGGTTCCCGGAATCGCCGGGAAGGGTGAGCCGGAAAAAGCCGTCCGTTATCGGGCAGGGGAATTCCGGTGCCAGTCCGGAAGCCACCGGCAAATTGAACAGGATGGGGGCCTTGTCCTGATGCGGCTGGCGGTGCACGCTCCAGTTCAGGAAAGCGGCCACGGGGCCTTGCTTCAAGGAGAAATTCACGGTGCCATAGATCGTTGGCGCGCCCAACGCCTCCAGATTTAGCCCGGGCCGGAACCATTTCACGGGCGCGGATTCGGCCAGGCGCAAGGCGCCGCCCCGTTCCGACACCAGCATCTCCCGGACCAGGCTCACGAATTCGGCCGCCGACCAGCCATGATCGCCGTCGCCCATGCAGCCGCCGTACATGCGGGGATGGATGGCTTCCGGCCAGGTATAGGTGGGCGACGCGCGCCGCACCAGGGCTTCCAGGATGGCGAACCAGCGCGGGTCGCCCCGGGCCATCAATGCGCGCGCCAATTGCGCGGACAGGTAGGGATTGAGTCCGGTATGCACGATGCGTTGGAAGAACAGCCCGTCGCGCAGATTGTGCTCCATCAGGTAGGCGATCGTCCCTTGGATCCAAGGCGCATGCGGATCCAGGATGTCCAACGGCCCGATGCCCACCAGGTTGCCGATGGCGGCGGAATCCAGGGAGCGGTAGGGCGAGCAGGGAAGCGCCTTGCGGCCGCATTTCTTCCAAGCCCAGTCCATCGAGGCATCCACGTCCCCGCGGTAGTCCACCAAGGCGGCGGCGACCCGCTCCGCATCCCCTTGTTTCCCCAATCTCACCGCCGCCCAATGCAAGGCTTCCAGGCCGGCCAGGCTCCATAGGTTGTCCCAGTAGTAATGATCGTTGGGGCCGAAGTGCTCGGCCGAGAACCCCGGCGGCATCAGGCCGTAATGCGGCGATGGCGCGCCCCGCATGCTTCTGCGCATCTTGGCGATCCATGCCGCGCCTTTCAGCAGGGAAGGGTAACACTGTTCCAAAAGACCGGGATTGCCGCCACGCCGCACATGATTGACCAAGGTCCACATCGCCTGGCCGTTGCTGTCCCATTCCCCGCGCTGGCTCTTGAAGAAGCCGTCACGCGTCTGCAACTGCGGATAGCGGCGCAGCTTGGGCTCCACGCGGGAACCGAAGCCCAGGTTCTCGAAGGCCAGGGCGATGAAGGCCGAATCGCGGAACCAATGGCTATGATAGAGGAAGGTGCCAGGGGAAAAATGATCGCCGTCGTCGAAGACATGCAGATGGTTCTTCACCGCCAGAAAGGCCTCTTCCAGGCGCGGATCGGGAAGGCGCACGCGCAGACCATCCGACTGCAAATCGCGCCAGCGCTCCCCTTGGCGCTCGCGCGCATCGGCGTGGGCCTTGCGGGTGATGCCGGTCAGCATGGCCGGCGGGGCCTTGGCCGTCTTGCTACCCTTCCCGCCCAGGATGCCCAGGGCGTCTATGACGCGGGTTTCTCCCGGAGCCAGTTCCAGATCCCATTCCGCCTGGCCGCAGGCCACGCCCGAGCGGGATTTGAGGCTGGTGCGGCCCGCGATCAGGACGTCGCGCACAAGCGGGTCCCCATGATGGCGATCGGACATCACCACCCGCCGCGGCTCGTCCAGCAGCAGCAGGCCGTTGCGGCCATTCACCCGCCACAGCCGATCCTGGTAACGGATGGAATTGATATGCCCCATGGTGAGCATGTTATATGGCCGGATGGCGAGGCCGAAACGCAGGGAAAGGTGCGACTCGGAACGGTTGCGGAGCGTATGCGAGAAACCCAGGTATTCCTCTCCGGAGAGGCCCAGGCCCATCGCTTCCGAATGCCACTCCAAGGCGGGATCGACTTCATAGCGGGTGATGACGCAGGGGAGTGATCCTTGCGACAGTTTCTGGCGCACCTGCCAGCGCGGAACCATGCGGGGAGGCAGATGCCCGCGCCCATCGATGCGCACGAACGGGAAAACCGACCAGCCGTAGGGTTGCAGGGTCAGCATGCCTACCGGATCGATCATGGCTTCGCGCGGGCTGTCCTCCAGCCCCAGCGAGGTCCAATTGCGGCAGGTGAGGTTGGTCTTGATGAGGTTGATGGCGGTGGGGATGAATTCCTCGCCGTCCGGATCCACCTGGCGCTCCACCCATAGGGGCCATATCCAATCCAGGTTGCTTTGGATGGCCATGGTGTTGTTAAGGCCGGAAAGCACGATGGCCAGCCCCTGCTCCATCAGCTCCATGGGGAAGGCCACCGTGGAGGGCCGTCCCAGATGCGATAAACCGTTCAGGAAAGGGACCAGGTATCCCTTACCGGACCACTTCAAATAGGCGTGCAGTATTCTTTCCAACATCTTGGCGGATCCGGGGATTGCGCGATGCGGCCCCGGAGGTCCTTGTTCAGTCTCGCTTCGGCTTTTTCATTCCCCTAGTATAAGCACTCGCGGCGCGGAATATCCGGGAAAAGGCGCCTAAAGGCCCGGAAATGGCCAATTGAAACCGGATTGAAACCGAAATGTATCACACCAGTTACCGAAACATAGAGGTTACTAAAGAGGCGGATTCGTACCCTCTTCCCGAGGGTGCCGATCGGCGGTGTTCCGGAGGTTTCGGATGGGTCCGGTTACGCAGATTCGAATCCGGATTGAAACAGGTTTGAAATAAGTTATTTCCAGATTCTCGCCATGCGAAAAATCAGACTTGCAGGCGCCGGGCACCTCCGAACGGAAACCCTACTGAAACAGGATTGAAACATACGCAGATGACTTTTCCAACCGTGCTTTTGTGAACTTTACTTTAGGAGAGATTGATGAATAAGACGATGCTACTGTCCCTGCTCTTGGCCTACGGCGCCGTGAAGGCAGCGGATGGCGACACCACCAAAACCGAAGCAGCGGCGGCGACCGCATCGGCACCCAGCCAGGAAGAAGCGCTGGCGAACCTCAAGGGCCAGGTCGACGGATTGAACGAAAGCTACCTGGAGACCAAGGTCACGGTAGACAAGTTGGCCAGGATCAAGGTGGGCGGTTATCTCCAAGCCCAATGGCAGCATGCCGATACCAATGGCGGCGCGGCGGGAGCCTTCGCGGGCGGCGGCTTTCCGGCCACTTCCAATCAGCGTTTACAATTGCGCCGGGTGCGCCTAAAGACCAGCTACGATGCCGGAACCAGCCAGTATGTCATGGAATTCGAAGCCCGTCCCAGCGGAGTCGCCCTCAAGGACGCCGAAGTCATCCTCAAGGAACCTTGGCTCAACACCTTCAGTGTCTCCTTGGGTCTGATGGACCGTCCTTTCGGTTTCGAAATCCCCTATTCCTCCTCTGCCCATGAGGCCCCGGAGCGCACGCGCGTGTACCAAACCATCTTCAAGGATGAGAAGGACCTCGGCGCCAAACTGGAAATCAACC
>JBDSWM010000167.1:0-17569 GCA_039926685.1 Fibrobacteria bacterium
CTTCCGCTGCCACATGCCGCGCGGGGCCTATTACGTGATGGCGGATGTGGCTGATTTCATCCGGAGCCCCGGCCGTAAGAGCGCGGGCCTGTTCAAGGATGATGCGGAACTGGCGCGGCACCTGGTCTCCGAAGTGAAGGTGGCCACGGTGCCGGGAAGCTCGTTCTACAAGATCAAAGGCAAGGCGGCCACGGCGCATAAGCTGCGCTTCTGTTTCTGCAAGAAGGAAGAGACGCTGGCGCTGGCGTTGGAACGACTGCGGGCCTTCCGGGAAGCGTAGCCTTCCCGGGAATCCGCCCGCCTCACTCGCTGCCCGGGTTTCCATCCGGGTTCAGGCGTGCTATCTTCCTCCCGCGCGGCCGGATCGGTGGCGAATCCAGGGGAAGTCATGGCGATACATATCACCCGCGTCTACACGCGCGGCGGAGACGGCGGGAAAACCTCTTTGGTGGGCGGGGCCCGGGTGGACAAGGACTGCAGGAAACTGGAAAGTTACGGGACCGTGGACGAGCTGATCTGCCTGGTTGGCGCGGCGCGCACCGTCATCGCCGCCAAGGATTCCGGGTTCGCCAAGAACGTCCGATCCGGATTGGAGTCCGGGTTGCGACGCATCCAGAACCGTTTGTTCGATATCGGCAGCATCCTGGCGACGCCGGCGGGCCAACCTTATCCGGGCATGCCGGAAATCCTGGACGCCGATTCGGAAGCCCTTGAGATGGAAATGGACGCGATGCAGAAGTCCCTGCAGCCGCTGAATTCATTCGTATTGCCGGGGGGATCCCTGCCCAACGCTTACTTGCATCAATGCCGGGCGGTTTGCCGCCGAGCGGAAAGGGAAATCCTGCGCCTATCCCGTGAAGAAGAGGTGGACAAGCGGCTCATCAAATACGTCAACCGGCTCAGCGATTATTTCTTCGTCCAGTCCCGCTACGCCTCGCAGCAAGCGGGCCGCCCGGAGTACCTATGGGAATTCGGAGTGAAATCCGGTCAGGCGCAAAAAGCCGCCAAGGCAGCCAAAGCCGCTGCCGCCGGCACACTGCCGAAAGCCGCCGCCGGTAAGGCCGTAGGGAAACTGGCGGGAAAATCGATGGGAAAACCGGCGGTGAAATCCGACGGTAAGGTCAGCCTGAAGCGGCGGGCGTAGCCGGAGCGAGCGGAAGAGAAGCGAGCAAGGTCCTGGCCTTTTCCGTGAGGCTCCGCGGCGTAAAGGGTTTCATCAGGAATCCGCTCAGCCCCAGCGCCAGTTCGGTGCGCAGGCGTTCATCCTCATCCTGGCCGGAAATGTACAGCACCTTGATGAAGGGGTGGATGGCGCGCATGCCCGCGGCCAGCTCCAAACCGTCCATATCCGGCCCCAGGTTGATATCCGTGATCACCAGGCCGATAGCGCCATTGCGCGTCCGCGCCAGGTCCAAGGCTTCCTCCCCGTCCTGGCTGGAAAGCACCTCGAAGCCTTCCAATCGGAACAAGGTGCGGATCAGGCTGCGCACCCCGTCGTCATCCTCGACCACAAGCACCGTGCGCGCCGCATCCTGCATGCTACCCTGGCTCGGTTCCATCGTCCGTTCCCCCGCCTTCCGACTTTCGCTTTCCCGTCAAGCCGCGGCTTGGGGTTCCAATCGGTGCTTGAGATCGTCGTTCAGTTTGCCCAGGGACAGCTTCACCATATGCTCCACATCCCGCCGGCGGAACTTGAGGCCCAGCCCGGTGTAATACAGCTCCTGGAAGAAGATGACTTTGCCGTTATCGCGCTGTTGCACGCGGAAAACATGCTCGAAGGAAAGGAACCAGGCGCCGAACTTATGGTTCCAGACCCAGCTCAGGTATTTGGGGGCGATGAAGCCGGTAAGGGTGCAGGATTTCCTCTCGACGCCGGGCTTGCCGTACCATTGCAAATCGACTTCCAGGCTGGAGTCCGCGGCGGCTTGGCCGCGCACCGACTTGAGAAAGCGGTTACACTCGGGATAGGCGGCGAAATCGATAAGGGTATTCCAGATCTTGTCCTGGGAGGCCTGAATGGCGACTTCCGTGGCGATCTTCATGGTGTGGATAATTTAATCAAAAGCGTCCCGGCCCGCACCGCTTCCCGCTTCAAGTCGTGAAGAATTCCCACGGCCGGCGATCCCGCAAAGCCGGGAACTGCCTGCGCCATTGCTTGCAGAAATCCAGGTCGACCCGGGCGCGCACCAGGCACTCGGAAGCGTCGCCCGCCGCCAGGGTTTCGCCCGTGGGGGAGATGATGGCGGATCCGCCGGCGAAGTCCAGCGAGCCCTGGGTCCCCGCGCAGTTCACTCCGGCCACGTAAGCCTGATTCTCTATGGCGCGCGCGCGCAGCAAGGTTTCCCAATGCGCCTGGCGCGCCTTCGGCCAATTGGCCTGCACCAGGATCAGGTGGGCGCCGCGCTGGGAACCGGCGCGGTACAGCTCGGGAAAACGAAGGTCGTAACAGATGGTGGGCTGGACCACCCATGCGCCCAGATCCAGGGTAACGATCTCGTTACCCCGGGAGAAGATCCGATCCTCCCCGCCGTAGCTGAAGGGATGGAGCTTGCGGTAAGCGGCGATCTCGGAACCGTCCGGCGCGTACGTCAAGCTGAGGTTTTGGAAACCGCCGTTCCCGTCCGGCCCCGAAGGACCCGCCTCCACGGTGGCTCCTGTTACCCAACAGCCGGTCTTCGCGGCCAGGCTGGCCAGGAAGGCGCGATCCTCGCCGGCCAGGCCCGCCAAGGAAGCCGACCCCGCGGGCCGCAAGGCGGAGTCATCCAGGTATCCGGTGCTGAACAATTCCGGCAAGACCAGCAAAGCCGGGGCGGAGATCCTGAGATTGCCGGTCAGGGATTGGATTTTGGCCCGGTTGAGGCTGGGCTTGCCGCGTTCGATGGCCATTTGCACCAACAGGATTTCCATGCCCATAGTGTAGCAAAGTGCCGCGACAGCGCCCGGGAGCCGCTTCCCGAAAGGCCGGATTTGCTAGATTAATCCGCTCCTCAGTGTCGGACCCGGCGAAAATTCCGCGGGGACGGAGCGGAATCCGGATCGCGATGAAATCCAAAATCCTGATAATCAGCTTAGTCGTCATAGCCCTGATTGCGGTCAATGCTTACTTCCCGCTGGAAGATTATCTCCAGGATGCCGTCGTTTGGTTCCGGGATCTGGGTCCCTGGGCGGTGATCCCCTACATGTTCCTCTTCCTCATCGCTTCGCTTTTCTTCATTCCCATCTCGGGATTGATCCTGATAGCCGGCACCTTGTACGGTTTCTGGATGGGCTATCTGCTGGTGGCCATTTCCGGGCTGGTCTCAATCGCCGTGACCTATGGCCTGGGCAAACGGCTTTGGCGCAAGCGCGTGGAAGCCTTGCGCCGCGATCATCCCCGCTTCGAATCCGTATATGAGGCGATTTCCAAGCAAGGACCCATCCTGGTATTCCTGATCCGGCTCAATCCTTTGCTGCCTTTCTCGCTGATCAATTATCTGTTCACCATCCCCAAGCTGGATTTCCGCAAATACCTGCTCAGTTCCTTTTTGGGGCTGACGCCGGACATCTTCTTCTACCTGTATGTCGGGCATGTGGGCAAGACCCTGTTGGAAAATCCCTCCGGCCTGAGCTTATGGAATTGGCTGGTCCTGAGCGGCGCCCTGGGCACCACCCTCATCGCCGTCTACATCATCAACCGCGTGATCCGCAATGCCTTGCCGCATGCGCATTCGGAGGTACCGGCCGATCAGGGACCAGCCGGCCAAAGCCCGGCCTCCCAAGGAGCGGCCGGTCAGATACCGGGCGGGATAAAACCGATCAGCGCATGATCTCCATGGACCGCTGCGTAGTGCGGCCTCCCGCTTCCAAGCGGCAGAAATAGGTGCCCGGGCTCAACGTCCCCGCTTCCAGCGTGCGCGCATAGGTTCCCGGCGCATGGAATCCGTCCGCCACCACGCGCACCAGGATCCCGCGCGCATCGAATACGCGCAAACGCACGCGCTCCCCTCCCGAGGCCACGCGGTAGCGCAGGGTGGTCGCGCCTCGGAATGGATTTGGGAAATTCTGCTCCAGTTCCGGCCCCGCGGCTTTGCCTGCATGCGGCAACACCGGCGACGCCACGATGGGCAGGGCCGGGAAATCCTTCAGCAACACCTTGCGCAAATCATCGCCGGATACCCCCAGCCAATCCGTCAGGATGCTTGCGTAGACGGAACGGTAATCGAATTGCATGGGGATATTATCCTTCACCGTGACCGTATCCGGAATGGCGGGATTGGTTCCCGACAATCCGCCGGACACGCCCGCGCCCCAAACGAACATAGGCGCCGAGGTGCCGTGGTCGGTGCCCAGCGAAGCATTGGAGAGGATGCGCCGGCCGAATTCGGACATGGTGATGCCGAGCACGCGCTGCTCCAGCCCCAACAGGCGTAAATCGTCCTGGAAAGCGACGATGGCGTCGTTGAGCTTGGCGAGCAAGGCGGCATGCGATCCGGCGGCCGTGTCGGCGGCCAGGACCTGGTTGGCATGCGTATCGAAACCGTGCAGGGACAACACGTACACCTTGGTTTGCAAGCCGCCGGCGATGAGGCGGGCCACGCCCTTTAGCTGATCGGACAGGGCATTGCCGGTGGCGGGATAAAGGGAGGACTTATTGGCCGCCGCGGCCACGGCCTTCTTGAGAGCCTCTCCGTATTTCTGGGTTTCCGTGAACATCTGCCGGATGAAGGTGAGCTCGTGGCCGGCGGGCGTCGC
Source organism: Fibrobacteria bacterium (assembly GCA_039926685.1). Lineage (GTDB taxonomy): Bacteria > Fibrobacterota > Fibrobacteria > UBA11236 > UBA11236 > Chersky-265. Next base: position 4,732 of record JBDSWM010000167.1, read on the forward strand.
GGGGGCGGTGTCATAACCTGCCGGGACCAGCGAATAGATGGAAGTGGCATTGGCCACCGCCATGCCCATGGGAACCGAAAAGCCTTGCAGCAAGGTGAACAAGGACGATCCAATCTGCACGGCGGGCGGATCGGGGAAGTCCTTGCTGGGGTAACCGTCGGGATACCCTGGGTATACGCCTTCCAGGTAACGCCCCAGCCAACCGGTGGCCAGCACCTGGTTGTAGTCCGAGGCCGAAAACCAGATGTCGGTGGAGCGGAAATGGCTTTGGTTATGGTTGGGATAACCCACGGATTGGATTACGCGCAGTTTTCCGTCCGCGTAAAGGTTGGCCAGCCCGGACAAAGCCGGATGCAGGCCCGTGGCCTCAGTGAGCTTGGCGGCCTGGGCTTCCGGGATGAGGATGTTGGCGCGCGCCTTGGAAAGGTTCGCGTATTGATCCAGCGGCAGCACCGTGTTCAGGCCGTCATTGCCGCCGTCCAGGCGTATCACCACCAGGATGCGGTCGTTCCCGGCCATGGCCGCGAGGCCGGCCAGCGGACTCATGCCATAGACCGCGCTCAATCGGCCGGAGACCAGCGGCACCGCGCAGGCCGAGGCGCCCAGCTTCAGGAATCTTCTTCTGTCCATGCCGGCGTTCCCCCCTAGCATAATTGGAATTCCGCCATCTGCATCATGGCCGCGAACAAGGCCCGCAAGCGCGTCTCAACCGGTTTGATCTTGGTCGCGTCCGCGGGCTCGGCCATATATGCGTCCCATTCCCCCGTCCATTCGTAGTCGGGCAAACCGGCAAGCATCACGTCCTTCAGGTAATTGAGCTGCTTGTCTGTGAGGTCGATAGGATAGAAGTCGCCGGCCAGCTCGGCAATCAGGGCTTCCACGGTGCGCGGTTCGTTGGCCGCCAAAGCCATGGCCAGCACGTTCGCGGAAAGGAAGGATTTATCGGTGTAATATCCGTAGCCCTTGGCCGAAGCCAGCTTGTCGGTGAATTGCACGCGCCGGGGCAAGGTATCGGAGTTGATCCATACTTCATAGAAGACGGGATCCTGGTAATATGCGGGCCACCCAGCCACGTTGGGGGGATTGCCAATCTCCTGCTGCATGCGCGAGGCTTCGCCCACCAGCGCGGCCATCAGGGCGTATTGCTTGAGAGGGTCCGATCCGTCCGGAAGCGGCAGTTCCAATCGCCGCAATGTGCCCGCCACCATCTCAAGGGGCGTTTTGATCTGGCAGCCCAGGTTGGCGGCGGCGTGGAAATGGGCGCTTTTCAACAAAGCGGCCAGCACGGGCTTGACCTCGAAACCCGATTGGATCAATAGGTCCGCGAGAGGGGCGATGATATCCGCCTCCACGGAGTCGTCGATGGCGTAATAAACGAAATACCGGTACAGCTTCCGGCATAGGAATCTGGCGGTTTCCGCTTGCGAGAAAATCATGGCGATGAGATCGTCCAATTCCAGGGAACCGGCGTCCGGCCCGCTGCGGCCGGCGATGACGGTATTCCCGTAGGCGGCGGAAAAGACCTTGTCCTTGGCATCGTGCTTCTTCTCCTGGAACTCGGCCGCGGGCGTATCGCGCACGTCCCGCCAGCCGGTGAGCACCCGGGCCGCCGCTTTCACGTCCTCTTCCGTATAATTGGTGTAGTTGCCGGCGGCGATCTCCGGACCCTTTCCCACGGTGAACAATTCCTGCAGCTCGCGTCCGTAGTTTTCATTCGGGTTGGTATTGGTGTTGCTGTCCCCGTTCAGGTATTGCAACATGGCCGGATCCACGGTGATCTGCCGCACCAGGTCCTTGAAATTGCCCAGCACGTTCTTGCGCAACAGGAGCTGATGCAGATAGGCGTAGCGGGGATCGCCCACCGCGTCCAATTCGGTGGCGAGATGGTTGTGCCAGAACAGGAGCATCTTTTCGCGGAGGGAGAATTTTCCGCCCAGGATCAGAGCCATCCACCAGTTCTGCAGCGAACGGCGCCGCAAGCCGTTGAAATTCCCGTCATAGGCGGCTGTGATCCAGGTATCGCCCACGGCGGCCCCGGTATCCTTGGCATCCGTGGAAACGGGCGGCGGCAGGCTTTCTTGCGGGTCCTCCAGCAACGCGTCCACGCATGCGCCGGCGGACAAGGCCAGGGCTTGGGCCAGATCCGAGCGGGAAAACCCGAACAGGGTGCGCCGCAACAGATGCGACGCATGCCGATTGTCCCATGCGCCCGCATAAGGTTCCAATCCGGCGTCCAATGCCGATTCCAATCCCGCTTTCAAGCCCGTGAAAGCGGCGCGCTTGGGCAGCGCGGTGTTGGCATGCTTTGCGAAAGCGGAATCCGCCGCCAGAGCGGTGGTTTTGCTCAATCCGGTACGTCCACCCATCGCTTCCTCCTCGGCCTGCTCAGCCCCCACCATTGTACCCGGGCGACTCTTCGCATGCCATTGAATTAATATCGGCGATAACGCGCACCCAAACCCCATTTGCGCATTCCCCTGCGGCAATGCAAGGTTTCTGGCGGGAACTCCGCGGCCCAAGATCCCAAAATCCCGCATCATTGCCCGCCATTTCGATAACGGGAATAATCCTGGAACCCGGGCCCCGGGCGGCTGGTCTAAATTTGCGTATAGGGAGTAGATTATCCTGACACGCGTTTCCGCAGACCTGGAAAAGATCGGATCAAGGCGAATCATGGTGAATTGGTTCGGTTCCGAGAAACAAAGCATCGAGCAACTGCGCGAAGGCCGGTTGGAGGGATTGCAGTGGATTTACGAGACCTTTTCGCAACGAATCCTGAACCAATGCTTCCGGATTCTGCTTTCCCGGGAGCAGGCGGAGGACGTGGTACAGGATCTGTTCGTGAAGCTGCCCGCCATCATTTCGGAGTTCCGGGGGGAGAGCGCGCTGGGAACCTGGCTGTACCGGGTGGCGCACAACATGTGCCTCAATCGGTTGCAGCAAGCGAAGAACCGGAACAAGCTGGAAGGCGAAAACGTCGACTCCCTTTCGCCGCGCGCCCTGGGCGTTTCGGTGGAGATTACGGATCTCCTGGCCAAGGCCCTGGCGGTGTTGGATGCGGACACGCGTTCGCTGTTGTGGCTGAAAGAGGGGGAAGGCGTTCCCCTCAAGGAGCTGATGGATATTTTCGACCTGCCCGAAGGCACGCTGAAATCGAAGCTATCCCGGGCCCGGGAACGGGTGAAGGAGTATCTGGAAAAGGAAGCGGTTTATGAAAAAGGGAAAGCCGAAGCGAATGTTTAGCGATCTGTTCCGCGATGCAGAGCGCCTCACGCCGCCGCCGGGCCTGTGGGACCGCATCGAGGCTAATGCGGGTTTGCGTCCTTCCGGCCAAAGCCCCGCTGGCACCGCTGGGCATTCCGATGGTCCCGGACGTCATGAGCGGAAGGCCCGTCTCCTGGCCTTCCCGCAGCGTCCCTGGATGCGCGCCGCGGCTTCCGTGGCCTTGGCGGCGGGTGTGCTGGCATTTGGGGTTTCCCTCCGGCCCCTATGGCATAAACCCGCGCAATCGGCGGAAATGGCGGGCATACCCGCGGACAACGTGCGTGCGGATGCCGCGAGGGCCGAACCCGCCGAAAAAATGGACCTGGTCGATCCGGACTTGCTGGGATGGCATGCGGATCTTGGTGAAGTGGACATGGAGGCCGACGAGGCCGAGGAGGTTTTGTGAAGCACATCGATTATAATACGATCCGCGCCGGGCGCGGATGGCGAGCCCTGGGGATGGGCGCGGCTCTGGCCCTGGCCATGGGCGTTTCGGCCCAGGCGCAGCCACATGATTTTCACGGAGGCCCTGGCGGTCCTGGAGGTCCGGGCGGCCATGGCGGCGACATGGGAATGGGCATGGATTTCAATCCGCGCATGCTCCGCGAATTGCATCTGGCTCCCGATCAGGAACGGAAACTGAAGGAAGACCGCCTGGCTTTCCAGAAAAAGAAAATCCAGCTCTATGGCGAAAAGGCCGCTTTGGAACTCGATCTCAAGAACATCTTCAGCACCTATCCCGTCAAAAGGGCCGATGCGCTCAAGCTGGCCGACAAGATAGCGGACGTGGAAAAAAGGCTGACCATCCTGAGGGTCGACGGCATGGCCCAATTGCTGGGCGGGCTTACCGCGGAGCAACATTCCAAGCTGATCGATCTCCAGGATGAATGGAGGGAGAAACGCAAGGCGTGGCGGGAAGAGATGGACAAGGATCACAAACAATTCCGGGATCACCGGGATGGTAAGGATAAGGACGGTAAGGGCGAGGAAAATTAGACCAGGTTCCACTTGCCCGGACCGTACTGCCGGTGGGGATATGGTTATCTTTCAACCATGCCCCGCCGGTCTTTCGCGTTTATGCTCAGGGCAGCGTGCCTTTTTTTTCCGCTCGTCGCGCTTTGCGCGGGTGATCTTTGCGCGGGCGCGAGTACCGCTCTTCCCGCTCCAGCTCTACATCTTTTCCTGGGTCAGGACAGCAATGCCTGCGGCATCACGTTGCCGGCGCGTCCGGCAGCGTCCGGCGCTGGCGGCGCGGTCGGTCCGGCCAGAAAAGCCGCGCGCAAGCCCGGGCTCATCGTATGGTTGCACGGGGGCATGGGCGGCCGGAACCGGGAAAAAGGCCTGGAAGCCCATCGCGCATTGCTTCCCTTCGTCGCTCCCGGGGCCTATTACCTGTGCAGTCCCTCCGCATTCGGAGGCGCGGAGTGGCCCACGCCGCATGGCATCGCGCATATCGATGCGCTGCTCGATTATATGGCGGCCCATTATGATTTCGATCAGGGGGACATCAATCTGGTGGGGGTATCCGACGGAAACCTGGGCATAATCGCTTATAGTCTGAACGGCAAGCGCGGATTGCATCGCCGCGTGCTCATTTCCAGCGCCCCGCAATTGGTGCTGCCGCCCGAATCTTTGCCCGGTCAAGCCCGATTCGGGACCGGCAGCTGGGATTTCCTGCAAGGGGGACGGGACCGCTTGTTTCCCTCCGACCAGGTAATCCCATATTTGCAACGCTGGGAAGCTTTATACCCGAACGCCCATTTGCATTACTTTCCGGAAGGTGAGCATGATTTCTCTTTTTATTCGGAAAATGCCGCGGACCTGTTGAAAGGCCTGCTTTCCCGGGAAAACGGCAAATCAGGGCGGGGCGGGCATTCGGGCGGCAAGCCAAAAAAATCCTAGGCGTACAAAAAACCGCGCGGGGAAACTAGTATTTCTTTGCGGTAAAAAGGCATAATGGGAATATGGCATTAAGGATTTCGGCTATATCGATGGGGGTGCTCGGGTTGTGGGCCGCGTCCATGCTATGGGCCGGTTCCTCCGTGGCGGTGATCACTCCGGCCAAAACCCTAGTCTCCACGCCTCTTGCCGCACCCCCCAAATCGCCCAAAGCCAAGACGGTATCGCCCCAGGCTTCAGCCTCCGAAGGCGCGTTTGCCAGCCAGGCCGCCCAAACCACCCCTGCCATCACGGCCGCGCCGGCATCGGAAGCCGTCCCGGTAACGTCCAAACCCATCCTGGCGGATGCGTTCATCGCCCAAACCGTATTGCGCGTCTATCTCAACCGCCCAGCGGCCATATCCGTTTTCAACGCGCGCGGTCAGCAAATATTCCATCTGGATTCGCAGCGCCCCATGGAAGCGGTGCCCTTGCTCGGCATCAGCACCGGGTTCATCTACCTCACGGTGCGCACCGCCCAAGGCGAAATGACCAAGAAGCTCGTTTTCACGGGCAAGTAAGGGCGCCCGCCCTCGCTTTCTTGGCGCCGTTCACTTCTTCTTGAACAGATCCGACAACGCCCCGAGATCCCCGTGACCGGCACCGGCGGCTTTCTGGTTCTCCTCCTTGATACGCTTGAACACTTCCTCGCGATGGATGGAGATCTCTTTCGGCGCTTCGATGCCGATTTTGATGTTCTTCCCGTCCACGTCCATGATGGTGATGCAGATGTTGTCGTTGATGCGGATGGACTCGCCCACCTTGCGGGTTAGGATCAGCATCAGGGGATGATCCGTTCCCGCAAAGAATAGGCGTCATTCTCGATGATGATTTGCTTGCCGATTTTCTCGCGGATGTTGATGAACAAGGGGCCCATCAGGTTGGCGGTCGACTCCATCAGGGGATTGCGCAGGGTCACGATGACGTAAAGCAGCAGCTCCTTGCTGTCCTTGATTTCCAGGGAAGCCAACTCCTCCTTCTTAATCTTGGGCTGGTAGTCGGGGCGGAAGGAAAGGGGATTGATGATGGCGAAGCGGATGGTATTGCCTTCATCGACGCATTCCATCCAATGGAACGGCTGGTGTTCCGGAACGGACATGATGATGAATTTCCGGGCGTTCTCGAATCCGGGCAGGCCCACTGGAAAATGGATGACCTGATCCTCCGTCCAGGGAAGTCCGCTGGAGGTGATGTGTTGCGTTGCTTTCATTCCGATGCGGGTTCCTTCCAAGTCATCCATTATCGCTTACCGCTCCCATCATTTCAAGAGTTCCAGCACCCGTTGGGGAGTCTGGTTGGCCTGAGCGAGCATGGAGGTGGCGCTCTGCGTCAGGATCTGGTTGCGCGTGAATTCGGTCATCTCCTTGGCGAAGTCGACGTCGCGGATGGCCGATTCCGCCGAGGTCATGTTGGTTTCCTGGACTTGCAGGTTCTGGACGGCGTGATCCAGGCGGTTGATGACCGATCCCAGATTGGACCGCACGCTGCTGACGGACCGGATGGCCATGTCCACGGCGTTGATGGCGGCGAAGGCCCCGTCCCGGCTGGTGATGGAAGTGAGGCCGGCGGGCAGCCCAAGCGCACCCAGGGTCAGGGGCAGGATGTTCACGGGCAGGGTATCGACCGTACCAAGCAGGTTACCCCCGTTGATGTTCGTGCCGATATGCAGGATGCAGCTGTTGCCTCCCGTCACGCCGAAGGACCCAGCCTCCCCATCCAGCAGGGTAATGCCGTTGTACTGGGTGCTCTGTGCGATGCGCTGGATTTCCGCCATCAACGCCTGGAACTCCTGGTTCACGTAGACGCGTTCCGTGGTGGTGAAGGTGTCGTTGTCGGACTGGATGGCCAGTTCGCGCATGCGCTGCAGGATGGCGGAGACCTCATTGCAGGCTCCTTCCGCGATATTCAGCAAGGCGGTTCCGTCGGCGGCGTTGCGCATGGCCTGGGAAGTGCCGCGCACCTGGCCGCGGAGCTTTTCGGAAACGGAAAGGCCGGCCACATCGTCTGCGCCGCGGTTTATGCGCAGGCCCGTGGACAAGCGCTCCAGCGATTTCGCCAGGCCGTCGTTGTTGGCGTTCAAGGAGGCGCCGGTGATCATCGCGGTAATGTTATGGTTGATTCTGGACATGCGGCCCTCCCTGGGTGGAAAAACGGACGCCGTTCCCTGGCGACCTGTTCGAGAAAGCCCGAAAAAGCAAATCGAATGCCAAGAACCCTTTGTTCCTGAAAAGCCCCAAACCTACCGTTCCCGGCGCGCGGCCGGATTCACCGGAGGCATTTTCTGCCGCGGCGACAGGAATTGCCTCGCCGGATAGTCGGCGGGAATAGGAGGAGGGAGGGCGGGAAAACGCCGCGCGCATTCGGAAGGAGGCGGCCAACCGTAGAGTATGCCGCTTCGCCATCCGGGGAATGCCGAGGCCTCACAGAGTCAGGAAAAATCTGTTCCCTTTGCGATTCACCAGCACCAGGATCTTATTGCCTTTGCTGGCCTGTGTCATGGCGGATCGGAAATCATCGACATCCTTCACGGCCACGCGGTTGATTTCCAGGATGACGTCGCCCGCGCGGATGCGGGCCATGGCGCCGCGGCTGTCCGCCTCCACCGCGGTCACCACCACGCCGTGCGTCAGGCTTTTGTCCAGCGCGAAACGATTGCGTAGTTCCTTATTCAGGCCGTCCACGCGCACGCCCACGACCGTGGAGGCCCCCCCGTCGGCGCCGTTTCCGTCCGAGCCGTCCTCTCCGCTTCCCGCGGCTGCCAGGCGCTTTTCGTCGCGCTTGGCTATGCGGACCTTGAAGCTGAGGGTGAGGCTTTCGCGCAGCACCCAGACCTCCACCCATTCGTTGGGGGTGAGGAGCGCGATGCGGTTGAGCAAATCGTTGGCGTCCTTGATCTCCAGATCGCCCACCTTGGTGATCACGTCCCCGCGTTTCAATCCTGCCTTATCGGCCGGGCTGCCCGGCACGACGCCGCCCACCATGGCGCCGTGCACGACCTTGCCATCGCCGCCTTCGCCCGGCTTGGGATTCCCGGCATGCTCCGGATCCAACGGCTGGATGGAAACGCCTAGCCATCCGCGCGTCACTTCGCCGTCGCGGATGAGATCCTGGGTGATCTTCTTCGCCATGTCTATGGGGATGGCGAAGCCGATGCCCTGGTAGCCGCCGCTGCGCGAGAAGATGGCGGTATTGATGCCGATCAATTCCCCCGACAGGTTCATCAACGCGCCGCCGGAATTCCCCGGATTGATGGCCGCGTCCGTTTGCAGGAAATTCTCGTAGCTGTTGATGCCCGTGTTCTTGCGCCCCTTGGCGGAGATGATCCCGGTGGTCACGGTGTGGGAGAGGCCGTAGGGATTGCCCACGGCCAGCACCCATTCCCCGATGCGCAGTTTCTCCGAATTGCCCAGCGGCAGCGTGGGCAAGCGCGTGTTCTTGGCCTTGATCTTGATGACGGCCATGTCCGAGGGCTTGTCCGTGCCGACGATGGTGGCCACGTATTCCACTTCATCGTACAGTTGCACCTTGATCAGATCGGCGCCTTCGATCACATGGTTGTTGGTGAGGATATAGCCGGAAGGGCTGATGATGACGCCGGAGCCCAGGCCGGTTTCCTTGTGCGGACGGGGCGGGGGCTGCTTGGCATTGGGCTGCCCGAAAAAATACTGGAAGGGACCGTTGTCGAGGAAATCATCGTAGGGAGAAACGTTGTCCGGTATGGCGATATTGCGCTCGCTGTAAATGCTCACCACGGCGGGAATGGCCTTCTCGGCCACGTCGGCGAAGATTTGCTGGAAGTCCTTGAGGCCCGGAGGCAGGCGGGGCTTGGCGCCCGGCGGGAGGGAATCGAAAACGATGTCGTCTCCGGGATCGTTCTGCCTGGACTCGGGGCCGCCGGAAGCGGAGCCGCCATCCCATTCGCCGCGATCGGACTTGCCTGGTTGCGATCCACTTTCGGAGCCGGGACCTGCCCCTTCGCGGCGGCAGCCTCCCAGGGAAAGCATAAGAACGGCGGCAAAGGCGGTTGCCAGGAAGGTAGCCGACCTGGTTGCCGGGAAGGCGGTCGACCCGTTTGCCAAAAAGGCGGCCCTTATTACGGTGGAAAGGCGATGCGCGGGGTTGGCCATGGGCATCGACAAGATACTTTCAGGCGCTGCCGCGCGCCACTCCGCCCGAGACGATGAAGGCCAGCAGTTTGGCGCTTTCCGCCGAGGCCAGGGGGGTGATGCGATCCTTGGGCACAAGCATCAAATAACCGCCCATGTTATAGGATTGGGGGATGTAGACGGCCACGCGATCGCCCGCCTCCGGCAGGAACTCCAAGGTGTCGGAGGTGACGAAGCCGAGCAGCTTGATATCGTGTCCGTCAGGCGGCGGCGGGTTTTGCATCGCCAACGGCAAATGGGCCAACTCCACCATCACCGGGCGGTTGAACATCTTCTTTTCGCCCACGAAGGCGCCGATCAGATCCTTGATGGAGAAGTACAGCAATTTGACCACCGGCAGCCGCGTCAGCACCTTTTCGAAATAGCCGAACAGGCGCGTGAAGAAGATGTTGGAGCCCAGAGCGCCCACCAGGATGATGAAGACGATGGTGACGACGAAGCCGATGCCGGGGATGGGAATGCCCAGCAGGCCGTCGATCTTGGTGAACACCGTATAGATGACCCAGCCCGTCACCAACATGGGAGCCAGGATCAGGATGCCTTTGAGGAAATTCGTGAGCAGTCTTTGCATGTTACCTTCCGGCCTCAGGAGAGGATCCGCACGCCCCCGGGATGGCCGATGAGCACGGTGGATTTGCCCGCATAGCGGAGGAACAGGCCATGCCCCACCACGCCGGGAAGGGCGTTGAGGGCGGCGTCCAGGGCCTGCCAATCGGGGTCGGCCGGGAAGGTTACATCCAGGATGAGATTGCCGTTGTCGCTGACCACGGGACCATCCTTGCCGCCAGAGGCCAGGCGTAATACGGGGTTGCCGCCCAGGGCGCGGATGCCGCGCTGCACCAAGGTGACCGCCGGGGGCATGATTTCGACGGGAACGGGGAATTTCCGGCCCAGTTTCTCCACCAGCTTGCCCTGGTCCACGATAACGAGAAATTTTTCGCAAGCCTCTGCCAGCAGTTTTTCGCCCACCATGGCGGCCCCGCGGCCTTTGATCAGCCCTTTTTCGGGCGAAACCTCATCGGCCCCGTCCACGTACAAATCGATGCGGTCGGCTTGATCGGAGGAGAGCAAGGGAACCCCTTCCGCCCGGGCGAGCAGGGAGCAGGCCAGGGAACTGGATACGCTACGGATGGAAAGGTTCTCGTCCCGGATACGCCTGGCCAATTCCCGGATGAAATGGGTGGCCGTGGATCCGGTGCCCAAACCGACTACCATCCCATTCTCGACTTGTTTGGCCGCTTCCAGGCCTACGCGTTGTTTGTCGTCCACGGTGTCTTTCCGGAAAGAGGGATTTCGGCAGATGCCGTCTAAATTTAGACTTTTTCGCGGCCGAGCTTTCCAGTGTACCTATTGGTACTCTCCGCGGCCGCGTCATTCGCCAAAATTCGGTCAAATCCGGGAAAAATAAAAACCCCGCTTCTGAAATCCCGTTGCATTCATTCCCCAAAATCTTATCTTAATGGTCCCTCGAGTGGTGACCGTTGCGCGGGTAATAACGGCCCATTCAACTCAGCCTGGGAGGTGGATTATGATCCACCTCCCAGGCTCCTCGGTATCCAGGCCATGCTTCTGAACTGTCCTCCAAGGCTATTCTTTATCAGTCCCAGAACGAGGAGCGGAGGTATCACGGCCGATACGCTCACCCACATCGCCGCAACATCCGGGAAACAATGATCGAACGGGAACGCAATCACCGCTTAGGATATTCGCTCTTCGCTTTGTCTTGCGCTCTCGCATTCATGCTGCCGCCGTCCGGATGCGCGTGGGGCGTGCAGGGGCATCAGGTGATCGCCGCGATCGCGGAAGACATGCTCACGCCCGGAGCCAAAGCGGAAGTGGCGAAGATCCTGGGGCCCGCCGGCGGTCCGGCCACCCTGGCTTCCGTTTCCACCTGGGCCGATGACATCCGCATTCTGCGCCCGGAAACGCGGCCATGGCATTACGTGACCATCCAAATCAGCGAAGCCCGCTACGATTCGACCCGCGCCGATTCCAGCGACGTGGTGAAGGCGCTCAAACGCCAGTCCGCCATCCTTGCCAATCCGGGATCGGAGCGCTACGCGCGCGAGGAAGCCTTGAAATGGGTGGTCCATCTGGCCGGCGACCTGCATCAGCCTTTGCATGCCGGGGAGGATCACGACAAGGGCGGCAATCTCCGCGAGGTCAAAGTGAACCGGCGCGGCTACAAGCTGCACGCGGTCTGGGATTTCGTGCTCTTGGAGCGCCTGCGTCTTTCCGCGGACAGCCTGCGCGGGATGCTGGAGCGGGAGATCGCCGCCGATCCCGGTTTCATCCAACGTAACGCGTCCGGTACGGTGGAGGATTGGACGAACGAGACGCATGCCAAAACCGCGGCTTGCTATCGCTGGCACGGTAAGGCGATGCCCAAAGGCATCAAGGTCAGGCTGGACAAGGATTACGTGGACAAGGCCACCATCGCCGTTTTCGAACAGCTCAAGATCGCGGGAACGCGCCTGGCCTTCTTGATCAATTGCGATCTCGATCCGGGCTCCCAGGCCAAAGCGCTGCCTCCCCTCAAGCTTCCGGCGGGATGGCGCGAGGACAAAGGGGATTTTTTCCGCCAGGCGGAGGAAATCCGCGCCGGACCGGAACCGGAGAGCGCGATTCCGAAGAAGGATCGCGAACCCGCCGGATCCGGCCAAGCGCGCATCCAAGCGGGCAAATACGCCTGGAGCGCGAATTCGCAAGTGTTCCATTACGCGGAATGCGCCGAGGTGGCGCGCATCAAGAAAAAGAATCTCCGCCACGGGAACCAACCCCCGGCGGGCCTGCGCCTGCACCAGGGCTGTCCCAACCCCCGCTGAACGCGCGTCCCGAACTCCGGTAAAGGCGCAGTCAAAAACAAATCAACTCCGCGCGCGCCCCGGGATTTTACCCGCGCGTCTTCGTATTTTACCCTTTGCCGCCCAAAGCCCGCGTCCCGAGCCGGCCGGTGGATACGCGTGAATCCGGGGATTTGCGCACTTCTCCGGCCCGACCGGGCGGCCGCGCGAACATTGGGGTTTTTATGTCATTGGAATCCTGGAAAATCCGCATGCACCGCTCTATAATCAAGTTAATGCGCCATCTACACCGTACGTTCCCGTTCTCATTCATCCTGCCATTTCTCACCGGCTGCCTCGATCGCGCGCCGCTGGAAAAAGCCCCCGTTCCCGATGTCGCCGAGGAACAGCCCATAGCCGGGGACGCCAAAGCCTTCGGCATCTACCAATGGAACAAGGACTCCACCTATCAGTTCGGCCTGGAAAGCGAGATCAACGCGTTGGGAACCAGCCCCAAGTACGCCATGTATTTCGTGGACAAGGACATGGGCTTTCCCAAGGACATCATCCATTACAACGCGGAACGCAATATCAAGACGATACTAAGCCAGGAGCTGGAAAGCTATTCCCATCGTAACGACTTCCACACCTTGGATTCCATCCTGGCCGGGCGCTGGGACGGTTATT
>JBDSWM010000168.1:0-10362 GCA_039926685.1 Fibrobacteria bacterium
CGGGGACTGACGAAATCGGGGGAGACCAGGTCCTCGGGAAAAGCCCTCGCCGGGAAAACGGATTCTTCCATGCTGAACGTGGACTATGTGGACGAGCCCATCCTGGATGTGCTGCGCGCCATCGCCACGGCCTTCAAGTTGAGCCTCATTCCCGACAAGGATCTAGGGGACGTGAAAGTGACCATCCATCTGGAGAATATCCCTGTGCTGGAAGGGCTGGAAAAGCTGTGCAGATCCCATGGCTTGGAATTGCTGGCCGATGGCAACGTGTACCGCGTGCGCAAAGCCCGCGAGAATGCCTTCAGCATCGTGGAGGTGCGCGACAAGCGCATGAACCTGGACGTGCAGAACCGTCCCGTAAAGGATTTCCTGCGCGAGCTGGTGGAGAAAACCCGCCTCAACATCGTTCCGGGCCAGGGTTTGTCGGGCACGGTAACGGGACATTTGCAGGATGTGGATCCGATCGACGGCTTCAAGGCCCTGATGTCGGCCAATGATTATGATGTCCGGCTCAAGAACGGCGTCTATTTGGTGGAGAACGGAGATTCCTCGGGCCAATCCCAGCGGGGTTCCCGGCGCAATCCGCGCGGCATGACGTATCCGGGAAGCGCCGGTTCCGGAAATTCGGACGTGGACGTGCACGACGGGAAGGTGACGCTTTCCCTGAACAACGCCTCCCTGGGCGACGCCATCCGGCAAATCGCCGAGCAGGCGGGACAGAACTTCACCATCATCGGCGACGTTTCCGGCAACGTGAACGCGCAATTGAAAGGAGCCACCGTGGACGGGGCCCTCTCGGCCTTGCTGCAGGGGACCCGCTACGCTTTCATCCGCAAGGATGGCACCCTGCTGATAGGCGATCGGAATCCCAATACTCCTTCTGGCCAAACCCTATCCGGGGCGGAGCTGGTATACCTGAAGTTCATCAAAGCGGAGAACATCGACAAGGTTCTGCCTAAATCGATTCCCGTCGACAATATCAAGGTGATCAAGGAGCAGAACGCCGTGCTCATTTCCGGCACCGTTGACGATATCGAAATGGTCAAGGTCTTCCTGGAAAAGGTGGATATCCCCACGCCCCAGGTGCTGATGGAAGTCATCGTCGTGGAGTACAATCGCGGGAAGGATTCCGAATTCGGGATCGCCCCCGGGAAAACCGCCTACAACGGCCTGAATGCCTTGATCCAAGGCAGCATGAGCGGTGTCACGGAAACCATCAAGAAGGGATCCTTTCAGGCCTCCATCGGCATCAAGCCGCCCAATTTCGATTTGAGCCTGCGGGCGCTGGAATCCAAGAACCGGGCCAAAATCCTGTCCATGCCCAAAATCACAACCCTCAACGGCAACAAGGCCGAACTCAAGGTAAGCAACACGTCCTATTACCAGGTCAGTTCGGTCACCAAGGATGGATTCCAGAACAACGACTACCGCACCATCGACGATGGCATCACCATCGAGCTTACGCCTTGGGTCACCAAGCATGGCGAGGTCAACGTGACCATAAGCCCGAGCATTAAAACGGCGGGACAGGCTCCCGGCAACGCCCCCCCGCCCATCACCAACCGCTCCATCTCCACCAATGTCAGGCTCATGGACGGGGAGACCATCGCCTTGGGGGGCCTAATCAGCTCCAAGGAGGACAACCGGCGCGAATTCGTCCCCATACTGGGGAGCATCCCCTTGCTCGGATACCTCTTTTCCTGGCGCAAGGCCCTGACGACCACCACTGAACTCGTGATTTATGTCACGCCGCACATCCTCAATCCGGAAACGCAATCGGTCAACCTGGAAGAGGAATTCGGGTCCCTGGATCGCCGTTCCGGTTTCCTGGATAATGCGGATTTCCTGAAGTCATCAAAAAAGGCGCGGATAAAAAAGCAGCCTCCCCTAAGTAGGGGAACGCTATTTCCCCGTCAGAACTTCCCGTACCTTGTGCCTTAACGATTGGGGCGAAAACGGTTTATTGAGGAATTCCGTGCCCGCATCTAGTACCCCGTGATGCACGATGGCATTGTCCGTGTATCCGGACATGAAAAGGACCTTGATTTCCGGCCTGGCCTGGACGATTTTCTCGGCCAGCAAACGCCCATTCATGCCGGGTAGGACCACATCGGTAAGCAGCAGGTCTATTCTGCCCGGATGGCCCTTGGACAGCCTTAGGCCGGCGTCGGCATCGGGAGCGGTCAGGCACTGATACCCTGATTGGGAAAGGGTGAATTGCACAAGCTTGCGAACCCCTTCCTCATCCTCCACGATCAGCACCGTCCCGGAACGAGGACGATCTTCGGACGAGGTCCTTTCGACCTTCCTTTCCGCTGCGATGGCCATGCTTTCCACGGAAGGGAAGTAAACCTTGAATGTGGTACCCTTTTCGGGTTCGCTGTATACATGGATGCTGCCCCCGCTTTGTTTGACGATTCCGAATACGGTGGCGAGGCCGAGGCCGGTGCCTTTTCCGGGACCCTTGGTGGTGAAGAACGGCTCGAACAACCTGGCCTTGACATGAGGGTCCATGCCCAACCCGGTATCGGTGATGGCGAACATGACATGCCTGCCTTGCTTGGCTTCGAGATGGGTGCTGACGTAAGCTCCATCCAGATCCACATTGGCCGTTTCCATGGTGAGCTTCCCGCCCTGGGGCATGGCATCCCTGGAATTGAGGGCGAGATTGAGGATTACCTGTTCAATCTGCCCCGGGTCGGCCTTTATCTTGTCCAAGCCGGGGTCGAGAACCGTATGCAGCCCGATGTTTTCGCCTATCAGCCTTTGCAACAAAGTGCTCATGCCGGTCACGACATTGTTCAATTCGATTATTTTCGGGGTCAAAATCTGCTTCCGGCTGAAGGCCAGCAATTGCTGCGTCAAGGACGCGGCCCTTTCCCCCGCGCCGCGGATTTCCGTCACCTCTTCGAATAAACCCTCATCGGCTTTGGTAAGCTTGGCGAGGATAAGGTCGCTGTACCCGTTGATGGCGGTCAGCAGGTTGTTGAAGTCATGGGCTATCCCCCCCGCCAATTTCCCGATGGATTCCATTTTCTGGGATTGGCGCAGATTCAATTCGCCCTCTTTCAAGTCGGTGATATCGTGCCATATTTCCACCACGGACCTCAAAGCGCCTTTCTCATCGAGAATCCGCTTGGCGTTGCTGATGACCCAGCGGTCCCTATTCTCATCCGCCAGCTTGAAGCGCAAGGACATGGGCGCGGGGTCCTCCCCGCGCAACGCGCGCTTGCCCGGTGTCTCTTCCGGAGGAAAGGGATTCCCCCCCTCGTCGAAGATGGAAATGCGTTTGGCGATGGTCGCGGCCTTGTCGGGATCCCTCGCCAATTCGAGTACGACTTCAGGCGAGGGGAACCCCAGCAGGGTGGCATAGGCTTGGTTCAGATAGAGGATTCCGCCTTGGGCGTTCTGCATGGAAATGGCGTCCGAAATGCCTTCCAGGATGACCCGCAATTGCTCCTTGGCGGTCCTTTCCTCCAACTCCTTATGCTTCAATTCCGTGATATCCTGGAAAAAGCTGATGGCCATTGTGACCCGGCCGTTCCCATCGTGTACGGGAGTCGCCTTGACCAGGGACCATTTTTCCTTCCCGGTCGCGATTTCCTGGTATCTCATGATTACCGCTTCCTCGTTTACGCCCGTCAATGCGAGACGCCCGGGCACCCTATCCCAGGGAAAGGGGGTGCCGTCCTCATTCAGGATGCGAAAGCGCGCGAGGATTTCGGAAAGTGGCGTGCGTAACAGGATTTCGGCGGAAGGGTATCCCAGATACCTTGCCCCGGCGACATTCGCGAAAACGAGCTTCCCGGTATCGTCCTGGGCGGTTATGGCATTGTCCACGCCGTTCAGAATGATGTCCAGGCGCTTGCGCGCGCTTTCCAATTCTTCGGCCGAGGAGCGCAAGCGGTTTTCGCTTTCGGTCAGGTTGTCGTTAAGGTCCTTCAGCACCTCCATGGTCTTTCGATCGGTGGCATCCCTTGTGACTTTCGCATAGCCGCGCAAGACCCCGTCCTTGTCATATATGGGGGATATCGTGGCATCGGCGATGAAGCGGGTGCCATCCTTGCGGAGGCGCCAACCTTGGTTCCTGGCAATCCCCTTTTCCCGGGCCTCCTCCAACAAGGCTTCCGGCAATCCGGCCGCCCGCGCTTCTTCCGGGAAGAAAAGCCGGAAAGGCCGGCCCAGGATTTCCGCGGACTCATACCCCTTGATGCGGGCCGCGCCGGTATTCCAGCTAGCCACCCGGCCTTCCAAATCCAAGGTATAGATGGCGTACTCCGTGACCGCATCCACCAAAAGCTGGAAATGATCCGTGTATTGTGGCTGGGATGCACGCGTTTCCGAGGCGGAACTGTCCATTATTAGCGCTACCGTTTCCCTGGGGCCGGATGTGGGACGAAAATTGAAATTAATCTAAGACAGGTAAATTTCAACCTTAGAGCATGCAAGTGGAATCATCGCCTTGATCCCAACCGTCTTCATGGAACCCCCCGGAAACAGCCGATTTTACCAAGGCTTTGCCGCTTTCCCGCCTAATGGGCGAGGACGCAAGCGCGAACGCTTTCGGTTCCCGCGGCGCGCAACACCTGGGTCCCGCTTCAGGATCTGCAAAAGATAAGCCGCCTAGGGAGAGACGAATACGCGTTTCGCGTCTTCGAAGAAAACCCGGCCCGCATCGGTTATGCTGTCGGCGGTAACGGCGATTCGGGGCGGCGGCTCGACGGGGTCGGGACTGGACGATACGCCCGCCTGTACCGCCACAGTCAATTCATGTTCCCCCCCAGGCAATCCATCCAGGCGAAAGGGAAGGCCGGTGGAATCGGCCTTGCCCGGGAGCCTCACCAGCGCCGAGGTGCCGACGACCCCCACCCACAGGAACTCGGTAGGCGCGCCCGGTCCGGGTACGAGCTTGCCTTCCAGGGTTCCGGAGGGCGACATCATAAGATCGCCGAAGCGGCGGGGCCGAATGCCTGAGGAGTCGAAGCGGGTGAAGTGGATCAGGGGATGCGGCGCAACGGGGTCCGCTTCCCGGATTTCGAGAAAGACTTCCTTGTCGTCCGGAAGTTCCAGGTCGAACCGTCCTTGCAGGTCCGCCTTAGCGGTGTCGAGAACCTTCCACGCGAGGTCCTTTTCCTTGCTGACGATCTCGCGGGTTCGCAGCGTTATTCTGGCGCCGGGAGCCGGCGTCCCGTCGGCGCGCACAGCCCGGCCCGCGATTAGCCCGACCGTGTTCTCGCTTTCCGTGGAGGTTCCGGTGCAGCCGTGAAGGCCTGCGGACAGAAGGAGCAGGCCCATCAGGATCGGGACCAGAAATTCAAACCGGCGCATGGGCCTCCCCGGTGGGCGGGATAGGCAAGTGCCCGAAACCGGTAAGGGGGAATACCTGGATGTTGAGCTGGACAACCCTGTCTTCGCCGGCATCCGATCGCACTATCTCGCGTACGCGATTGCGGAAATCCTCGATGGCGCCTTTGATCCGCCCCAGACCGCCGGGGGAAATGCTCATGGTCACCGTTGAGATGTCGCGATGAGCCTGGGGCACGGTCTCAAGGGCGTTCCGGGCCCGGCCTATCATCTCGCCCTGGTAGGCGCGTATCAGGACGGCGGATGCCTCGTCTCGTTTTCCCAACAGCTCCGCGTGCCGCGCGCGCCAAACCCCGCCAGGGTCCCGTTCGATGAGGGACAGCCTCTCCAGGAGCTTGAGCGCGCCCCTGGCCTGTGCGGCCGTGATGGGCGGATGGAGCGCCGCGGCCAGAGCCTCACAGTCGCCGGAAACCGGGATTACCGACAGCGCCTCGCGCACGGCCACGTAGTACCACTTGGAGAAATATTCCATCTGGGAAAGCTTGACCTGCTGGGCCCGGGAAGGCAGGGCTTTGAGGACCTGCTCATAGAGTAGTTGCTTGACCTGACCTGATTTGGCGTCGTTAAAGGCCACCAACCGCTCCAGGAATGCGCGCTCCCGTTCTTCGAGTCCCATGGCCCGCGCGAAACCCGGGATTTTCCCCTTGGAGAGGTTGCGCAAGCCGCCCGTCACTTCGCTGAGGTATCCGGAAGATTTTATCTCCGCCTTCTGCGCGAAAATACGATGGGAAAAGCGCGGGTTCATCGATTTCTTGAGCCTGAACCAATCCGCCAGGAACTCGCGGTAGTCCAGGTACTCGAATATGCTGATGCCAAGGTTCGCGTTCACGGAATACACGGATCGAAAATAGTCTATAATTCAAGAAATAATGAGAACGGAAAAAGAACAATTTCGCATATAAAAGTCAATTTGAGGGAAATTCTCTATTAAACGTGAAATATATTGAGAACGATGAACAGGAACCATTTAGGCCTTATCATATTCACCCTCGTTACGGCGTCGCAGGCGCAGCCGTTGGACCTGAAAGGCCGCGTCGTGCGGGCGGATGGCACCCCCGTTCAGGACGCGGTAGTGGAATTAAAGACCAGGGGAACCGCTGCGAGAACCGCCGCCGATGGCACTTTCGACCTTAGCGTCAACACTGCTTTGCGACCGGACCGCGGAGCGCCTTTCCAATATCGCCTGAATCCCGATTTCCTGACCATCGATGTCCGGGTTCCGTCGGAATTAAGGATAGAGGTGATCGATGGCGCGGGGCGTCCCCAGGGCGGCTTCGCCCGCCGTTTGGAAGCGGGATCCCACCGGATCGGCTTAACTGAGGCCATGCCCGCTACCGGCGGCGATGCCGGCCTGTTTTTCCTGAGATTGCGGTTAGGCGGGAGAACCGTCACACATCCATTCTTCCACTCAGGTAACGGACCTTCCCGAACGGTTTTCGCGCCGGCCTACCGGGTTGCGGCCGCGAAGCGGAGCGGAGGCGCGGACTCCCTACTGGTCCGCAAGGCCGGCTACCTGGATTTCGCCCGGGAGATCGCCAGTTATACGGCTGCCGACCTCGGCGATCTGGTCCTGGTTCCCGCGCCGGACGACGGAAGCTTCTGCGTCAAGCAGCGTAAGGATCATACTAGCGAAGGCGCGGAGATAACGATTTGCGAAGCGCTTTTCGATCAACCCCCGCGGGTACACCTTCCGAATCCAGCCGCATCGTCGGCCTACGCCGTGATAACGGCAACCGCGTTCGTCACCCTCGCGGGCGAATCCTTTCCGCGTACGAACGCCGGTTCCGGCGATCCGGAGTTGCTTAGGTACGGTTCGGCCGTCTATGAAATCAAAATCCAGGACAGCAAGGCGACGGATTATCGTCCCGTGGTACTGTTCGCCGATTCCCTTTTCCTGGCGCCCCTCATGGGGAAGGCCCTCGAGGGTCTGATCGCGAAGCGGATCAACGGTAGTTATGAACTCGAGGCTACCCTGCCCATCCGCTTGCGGCTTCCCCCCGTTATGAAGGCGGTTGTAGAGCAAGGGGTTACCCGGTACGTATTGCGGCCATCGATCGAAAATCTCGCTACGGCGATCACCGCTTCGGACGGCACCTGCATGCCGGGCCTTTCGAGCCATGGCGCGCAGGCGCCCTTCGATGCGGGAAAGGATGTAGTCATCACGCTCACGAGGGTCGTTTCGATGCACGGGTTCGGCGACGACGAGATCGTTTTCAATTTCGACGTGGATGGCGTCTCCCAGGGCAGCGTGATGTCGCGCACCTGGTTTTTCACTCCCCTCGATCTCGTCAAGAATACGCTTACGCCTACGGGAACCTATACCGGTCTCGCCCATGGCTTTTACAAGTACACTCCGACGCTCGTCCTCAATCCGGCTTCGGGCGGCGGCGGCGCCTGTACCCCGAAATGAAGCGGGGCCGGACTCGCCGGCCGCCCGGTTTTCAGGCCGCCGCTTCCCTGGGCAGGATCCCGAATTCTTCGCCGTCCTCCTGGTGGTCTTTACCCTCTTCTTCCGATTCCCCCACATCCCCCATTTCCTGCTTCCACAATTGCTCGTTCAGCAGGTTGGCGATGCTCGGGACAATCCGATCCGGACGATAGGCGAACTTGGGCAGGGATTCCAGCTTGGTGCCGCCGGAAAGGACCAGGATGGTTCGATACCCCATTTGCACCCCTCCCAGGATATCCGTCTCCATGGTATCGCCGATGACGGTGACGCTCTTGGTGCGAAGGCCTATTTCCTTGCGGGCCATGCGCATGATGACGGGGCTCGGCTTGCCTACGCTGAAGGCTTGGACACCCGTCGCCTTTTCCAACATGGCGACCATGGCGCCGCAACCCGGTCGGGATCCATGCTTGGTGGGGCAGTTGGGATCGAGATTGGTGGCGATGAGGCTGGCCCCTCCCAACACCAGGTTCACGGCCTTTTCCATGGACTCGGCCGAAAAGGTGCGCCCTTCGCCTACGATTACGAAATCCGGATCCTGTTCCACAATGGCATATCCGTTCATGTGCAGGGCCGTCAGCAGACCTCCCTCGCCGATGACATAGGCCGTGCCGTTGGGCTTTTTCTCTGAGATGAAACGCGCCGTCGCCATGGCGCAGGTGAAGACATGTTTTTCCCCGACCTTCATGCCCATCTTGTTGAGCTTGTGGCACACATCGCGGCGGGTGCGCTGGCTGTTATTGGTGACGAAGGTGAAGGGGACCTGCTCGGCCACCAGCCGATTGATGAATTCCACCGCGCCCGGGATGGGCGTTGAATCCCGGTAAATCACCCCGTCCATGTCTATGATGAATCCTCTGCCTTTCACGTTCAGCTCCTTATGATTTCCGATCGGCTGCGTCCTGTCGTTAGTTTCATGCGGTATATTAACGAGACGCGCGGCGCCGATACGGAAATCGAAAAATCACAATCCGGGTCTTTGGAAAAGCAAGAAGTTTGCCAAGCTGACCGCGTCCCCCTCGAATCGAAGGCGTCATAACCCCCTAAAAACCCCAGCATCGCCTCTGGCTGAGTAGGAAGAGGGGGTATTGACCATCTCCTTATTTTTTGGCGGACTCGGCGCTCGGGCGGGAAAAGCGCGAAATGTTAACCATTGTTAACTGTGGTGTTACGTTACGGACATGTCACGGTAGGGTTGTTTCAGAACGTCGGCCGAATCCAAATCTACGCAAAAATCGATCGCATCACGGCGAAGAGGGGAGTTTGTTCCCGTTATTCTAGCGCACCAAATCCCTTTGCCGTCCCGATCCAATGTCCGACAAGTTCGACGGGGTCGGCGCCTACCGCGCGGCCCAGATGCAATGCGAGCCCCATCAGCAATCCCGAGGCCTCCCGGACCGCATCGAAATCCCCCAACTCGCCGAAGGAGGATTGGGTCTGCCCATCGAGCATTTCGAAATGGCGGCGGCAAAAATCCGCCGGACCGTCAAAGCCATCATCCAGGTCCGGAAGCATCAGCCGATCCAACCATTCGGGCCCCAGATGCTTCGCCAAGCCTTCCGGAGGTGATGAGCCCAACTCGCGCCATAGGGTCAAGGTGCGAGTGTCGCCGGATGCGGCCAGCCCGGTTTCCAGGAGCATCCCGAACGCTCCGTCGGCCAATCGCTGCATAAGTTCCAGGTATTCATCCTGAGCGGTTTCGCCGGGCTTCGTCTCTTGACCGGCGAGATAGGCCGCCACCGTCATATGGGGCAACTTCACGACATCAGGGCATCCTTCCAAACAGGGAAACCCGGAACCTTGATGGATATAGTGAAACCGTTCTCCCTGTCTTTGCCGACCCAGCGGATATAACCGGCAAGCCAAAGGCCGGCCCGCATGCGCGCTGCAACCGCTCCCAGGCACATATTGGCTGCAGGCGGGCAGGTTCTTCCAACCGGCAGGTCCGTCGAAGCGCAAACGAATGCCGCCGAATTCGCAATACCGATCGCGAAACGCCCGAGGAGTAATGCCTTTGGCGGCGGCCAGACGCGCGAGTTCCCAGGGATTCAGCCAAACCGATTTGCCATGGCAGCATGTACCGGAGCGCGTGCAGGTCAGGGGCAGAGTGCCGGTAAGCGGGAGGATGGTGATGTCCGGCATGATCATTCCAAATGTATATCCAAGCCTTGCCTTGGGTAACTTGAATAACTTTAACTGCAAAACAGAAAGCCCCCGATCCTGGGACCGGGGGCTTTCTGGTGGAGCTACGTGGACTCTTTTAGAACTTTTCTAGCCCAAGGAATCGGGGAAATCTGTGCATTTCTCGGGGAAGCTAAGGAATTGAAATGCCTTGGAGCCAATCCCTAGCCTTTCCGATATTAGGTCGGGCGATGAACCCCGGGTCCATCGCCTAATCCGGTACCGCACAAACCCAAAAATCTAAACTCCGGGTTTTCTTGGCTGCGCCAAAGTTTTAGGTCCCACCCGCCCCCGCCCCGGGGATAATCGAAAGGCTTCCCAGAGCAGTTTCGGCTTTCCATTCCCTGCACTACTTATCGGCCTTGCGAGTC
>JBDSWM010000169.1:0-4742 GCA_039926685.1 Fibrobacteria bacterium
GGTCATGGGCCGTCGGGGCATCCAGGATGGATTCGATGGTGCGGCCGCGCATCAAGTCCCGCACCTCTTGCATGCCCTTGCCAATGGCGGCCAGGATATCGGCATCCGCTTCGGGCCACTTGATGTCGAAGAGCGCCAGGCATTCCAGCGCCAGGCCCAAGGCCCTATCGAATCTTCCCCCCAGTTGGTGGCAACGGATGCGCAGTTCGAAGACCATGGCCCGATCGGAGCGCGAGGCGGCTTTGTCGAGCAACATGAGAGCCAGCTCCTCGGCCCGGTCCAGGTTGCCCAAAAGGTATTCGCATTCGGAAAGTTCCAGGTTCAGGGAGAACCATTCCCGGTAGCGGCGGGTCCAGGCCCCTTCTGGAAGGAGGCCGATGGCATGGGCGAAACAGGACTTGGCGGTTTCGTAGGTCACCGAGGCTTTGGCCCGGCGGCCGGCCAGGGTGTCCAATTTAAGGAGATTCTCCTTCTCGCCTTCATCCCGGATCAGCTCGATGCCTTGGTTCAGCTGGCTGACGATGAGGAAAACCTTCTCTTCAATGGCTTCCTGGGAGCGATTCTCCTGCAGGCGGCGACCGACGCGCAAATGCCATTCCGGCCTCTGGCCATTGCGGATGGAAGAATAGGCGGCCTCTTGCACCCGGTCGTGCAGGAAGGCGTAGGTTTCGAAGGAAGACACTATCAGGCCCGCCAACATGGGTTCCGAGAGGCGCTCATGGCATTCCTCCTCCGGGCTTCCCAATACCCGGGCCAAATCGCCTATGCCGGCCCTGGCCCCCAGGCACGCGAAATGATGCAAGGCCTCGCGCGCTTCGGGGGAGAGGCGCTCCAGGCGCTCGGACATCAAGTCGACCACTTTCTCGGTGAAGCCCTTGGCCCGGATGGCCTCGATGTTCCAATTCCAGGCCCCCTCGGCATCCCGTTGGATAAGTCCTTCCTCGTCCAGGGAGAACAGGAACTGGATGGCGAAGAAGGGATTGCCGCCCGTCTTCTCCCTGAGCAAGGCGGTCAATTCGGCCAGATCGCCGGCGCAAGGCCGCAGCGTATCGGCCAGCAAGGCCGAAAGATGCGCATCCGAAAGCGCTGGGAGCATAAGGCTTTGGATGGAAGCACCCCGCTCGCGGGCTTTTTCCAACCCGATATGGAGCGGGTGGCTGGGGCCGACCTCGTTATCGCGGTAGGCGCCTACCACGAGCAGCTGGCTCAACTCGTGGTTCCCGGCAAGGTCCAGGATCAATTCGAGGCTGGCCGAATCGGTCCATTGCATATCGTCCAGGAAGAGGACCAGGGGATGATCCTGTTGCGCGAATACCCCGATGAACTGCCGGAAGACCAAGCGCAATCGGTTCTTGGCCTCGGCAGGGGAAAGTTCAGGCACCGGAGTCTGCTTTTCCAACAGGGATTCCAATTGGGGGATCATCCCCAGCATGAGGCCCGCATTCACCCCCAAGGCCGCCAGGAGACGGGCGTTCCAGTCCGCGATGCGTTCGGCTCCCCCTGCCAGGATCTGCAGAATGGCGCCGGTGAAAGCTTCCACCAAGGTCGCGTAGGGGATGTCGCGATGGTACTGATCGAACTTGCCGGCCACGAACATGCCCTGGGCCGCTATGCTGTCTAGTAGCAGGACCTCCACCAAGGTGGACTTGCCCACGCCGGAATAGCCGGACACCATGACCAGTTCCGGACCCTTTCCCATGGAAACCCGTTGCAAGGAGCCGCGCAGCACGGCGATTTCCGCCTCGCGTCCATATAGCCGGCGAGGGATGCGCAGGTTTTCCGCGAAGTCCTTCCCGCCGAGGGGGAAAGACGCTATGCGTCCGTCCGCAAGCCAGCGGGTGCGGCATTCCTCCAGGTCCAGGCGCAAGCCCTGGGCGCTTTGGTAGCGGTCTTCCGGATCCTTTGCGAGCAGCTTGAGCACCAGGGCCGAAAGGGCCTCGGGGATGCCCGCGATTTTCTCCCGCGGCGATGGCGGGATGCGGGCGATATGGCAATGCGCCCATTCCAGGGCATCGTCGGCTTGGAAGGGGAAACCGCCGGTCAGAAGCTCGTAGAAGGTGATACCGAGCGAATAGAGATCGCTCCTTTGATCTACGGGACGATCGATGCGTCCGGTCTGTTCCGGGGACATATACGGCAAGGAGCCCTCGGTCCAGGCGCTTTCCCGGCCGGGTCGGTTGGCATTCAGCAGTGTCGAGATGCCGAAGTCGACAATCATCAATTCCCCGGTCCTGGCGGAGTAGAGGATATTATCGGGTTTGATATCCTTGTGTATGATCTTGCGGGCGTGGATGCCGGCGAGGATGGCGGCCAGGCGGCAGGCGATGTCCAGGAAAGGATCCGGTGATAGTGGGAGCCCGGCCTCCCGCTGCAAGGTCCGCCCATCGAAGCATTCCAACACCAAAGCGATCCTGCCTTCCAAGGTCACTAGCTCCAAGGGCTGGATCACTCCCGGGATGTTCAGCAAGGACGCTATGGTGAACTCGTTGCGGAGTCGGTTCGCATCGGCGACCACATGTCCGTCCCGCAAAGTCTTGACAAGCACAGCCTGGCCGTCCGTGTTGCGGACGGCCCTATAGATTGCGTTACGGGAACCAGTATGTAGGATCGGCCCCAGGGTATAGGCGTCCGGGGGACCACTTTCTTCGCGATGAACATGCATCGACACACTCCAAAAAGGGCGTGGGTGGGGCTATGTCAATTACGTCACCTGGAATTCCGGATTGGAAATGTAGGAAAGTGGGAGGCGGCTGAAACGCTTTTATCGAATCAGCTCCACCTTCTCGATCCGCGGGTGCTCCATTTTGAGCAAGGAAACCGGGTGACGGGAGGCTCAGGTTCCGGACTTGAGGGTTGCGTCCTCTTCCTTGCCGATAGCGAGCATATCCAATTTTCGGTAAATGGTTCTGAGGCTGATGCCCAGATCCTCCGCGGTTTTCGCCTTGTCGCCATGGTTCCGCTTCAAACCGATTTGGATGGCGGAGATCTCTATCTCCTCCAATGTCATATTGCGCCCCACGAAAATCTGGGCGGCGGAATCGGTGCTCGCGCTCAATTCATCCGGCAGGTCTTCAGCGAGGATTTGATGCCCCATGCATAGGATCACCGCCCGCTCTATGGCGTTTTCCAGTTCGCGCACGTTTCCGGGCCAGGTATAATTCTCCATGAGCTTGAGCGCATCTGCGCTGAGGGAAAGGTTCGCCTTCTTGTTCTTTTTACAGTACAAGGCGATGAAATGGGATATCAGGGAATGCAAGTCCTCGGGACGTTGCCGTAAAGGCGGGATTTGCAAGGGGATGACGTTCAGGCGGTAGAAAAGATCTTCGCGGAAGTGGCCGGCTTCGACCTGTTTCCTCAGGTTCTTGTTGGTGGCGGCGATGATGCGGACATCAACCTTTTGGGTTTGCCCGCCTACGGGACTGACTTCCCCTTCCTGCAATATGCGCAGCAGTTTCGGTTGCACGCTCAACGGGATTTCGCCGATCTCGTCCAGGAAAATGGTCCCCCCATCGGCGTCCTGGAAGCGCCCCTTTTTGTCCTGGTAAGCGCCCGTGAATGCGCCCTTCTTATAGCCGAACAATTCCGCTTCCAACAGGTTTTCCGGGATGGCGGCGCAGTTGACCGTGACGAATGGTTGCATCAAGCGGTTCGACTTGGCGAATATATGCTGGGCCAGCACTTCCTTTCCGGTGCCGGATTCCCCCATTATAAGGATGGTGGCATCGCTGGCTGCTGCCTGCGCGGCCCTGTCGAGCAGGCCGCGGAATGCGCGGCTTTTGCCCATGTCGAAATGAGGCGCATCGTTCCGTTTCAGTTTCTCCTTGAGGATGGAGTTCTCCTCCAGCAAAGCGGCCTTTTCCAGGGCTCGGTTCACGATGGAGATGATTTCCTGCTTGTTGAAAGGCTTGGGAATGAAATCGTACGCGCCTTTTTTCATCGCGGTGACGGCATCATCGATCGTGCCGTGCCCGGTTATCATGATCACCTGGATCCCGGCGTTGAACTGCTTGATTCGCCCCAGCAGTTCGAGCCCGTCCATCTTCGGCATTTTGAGATCGGATATAACGACCTGCGGCATGAATTCCTTGATCATCTCCAGGGCCTTCTCCGGCTCAAGACTGGATCTCAATTCGAATTCCTGGCCCATAAGCGCGCGCGTCAAGGACTCCACTATGCTTCGCTCGTCGTCTATAATCAGGAGTTTCTTTTTCATGGCTTCCTTGTTAGCAATACCCGGGCCGAGGATACGGTGTCCCGGGTTTCCGGAGCGAGCACGGCGAAATGGATCTTTCTTCCCCTGGAATTCAGGCACCTGCTGCCAAATTGGCAGAATTACCCGCGGGTTAATGCCGGTGCCTACCGCTTAAATTGTTCCTAAGTCGTGCGGCGGGTTTGAGAAGGCCTTGCCATTATGGCAAAGGCCTGTCTTTTTGGCGCGAATCGAGAGGGTCCAAAAAATATGGGGAGGACGCATGCTGAACCTTGAACAATGCCTGTTTCCCGGCACTCCCGTCAATACCTTGCTCAGGCTGCGCCTCCTTACCGATGAGCATCGGGAATTCGCGCATGAATTCATCCCCGCCATTTCCGCCCGCTTCACGGACCTTGACGAAGCCGGGGGCCTAACGGGCCGGCTGCATTCGCTGTCCTGGGACTGGCCGGATTTCTCCGCCTCCATAGCGGAACATTTCGAGTTGGAGGAGTCCTATCTCTTCCCGAAAATACTCCGCTATGAATATTGC
>JBDSWM010000170.1:0-16489 GCA_039926685.1 Fibrobacteria bacterium
TAGCTTGCGTTATCGTCCTGGTTCCAGTTGTAATAGTTGGCATCGGCGGGGTCGTTCCAAGTGGGATGCACGCGGGCGCGGCGCACGCCGCCCAATATGCAGGCGAAGATGCTTTCGTTCACGGCTACGCGTCCGGACAGGGCCGTGGCGGAGGTGTAGTTCGGGCTCCATGCGGGGGAAAGCACGGTGACGAGATCGGCCGCGATGGCCGAGGACTTGGTCGCTACGGTGTTGTAATTGCCCCATACGTAGATCGGGCAATTGGAGACGAAGGTGATGTTGCGTCCCAGCGTGGCGGCGTTGTAAAGCACGAAAACGTCGCGCGTCACCGGCGCGTTGACGGTATTGAAACGGCCTTCCAGGTACACGATCTGATCGGCGGTCAGGGTGGAGACGGTGAAGAACTGGCCGAGATTCACATAGACCGCGTTCATGGTGACCTGATCGCCGAAATCATAGAGGGTATTCGGCACGGTGATGCCCGCGGGATTGACGATGGCGGTATTCAGGCTGGTGGTGGAAGCGGCCGACTGCGCCGCATCCGTGCCATCGGGAAGGTTGCGGTGCCAGGTTTTCACCAGCGTCCCGGCCGCGTTGCGGTTGCGGTAGATCAGATCCGCTTTGTATGCCAGCTTCTGACGCTTGGAGGTATTGGTTTCGGTGAATCCGGAGGCGCCTTTGTCGTCCACGCCTTTGGGCTGGATGACGAGGGCCGGGTTGCGCGCGCCGATGGGCATCTTGAAAATGGGAACCTGGGCGCCATAGGCCAGGCGCATGCGTTTGGATCCCCCGTAATAGGGGGTATCCACGACCGTGAAGGATGAGGATGGCGGTGTGAGGTAGGATCCCAGCACGCCGTCCACGCGCTTGAAGCGAATGGAGGAGGAGCCGGTATTCTCGTGCCATATATCGCAAGGTGAGGTAAGCCAATCCTCCATGGATAGCTGCGCGCCGGGGAACAGCTTCACGCGGGCATTGCAATGCACGCGGCCGTTGATGGTCATGTTCGATCCCGGATCCAGCAGCATCACCCCTTCCCAATAGGTGGCGAACTGGAATATGGGGTACTGATCGAAGGCGATGCGCTGGCGGATGCGGGCCTGCGATCCGTTCAAGGTGTCCGTGGACAGGGCTTCTATGGTGGTGTAGGACCGGAAGGTCAGCAGATCGAACTTGGTGCGGATGCTGTCCACGCGTTCGGCGCCGGAAGCGAGCGTTTCCAGGTCGCTGGTGACCACCACCCTATGCCCGTAGAGATTGACGGTGGTGGAGGGGTATTCCACCAGGTACCCGTTGCTGTCCACGGAATTGGCGGTGCGGTTGATGATCATGGCGATGGCGGATTCCGCCGCGTACCGGGATTGCGAACCCTTGCGGGATTCCGCCGCGATCCGGCGGCCGGTAGAGACGTTGGAGAGCATGGAAATCCCCAATGCCATTACGGCGCCCAGTACGACCAGGGTCAAAAGCAGCACGTAGCCGCGCTGTCCGGAAGTTTCGTCCCGCTGCGGCATATTCACATCGACCGGTTGTAGAGGCGGCCCCGGCGCACGCCTATGATGGTTTCGAAAGCGCGCTTGGATTTCCCCGCCAGGGCATGCGCCCCGAGGACGCGCACGTATACCTTGACGCGCGACACCTTGTTGCTGTCGGCGAGGGAACGCGTGAAGCCGCCGTTCCCGTCCGCGCTGAGATCGAAGCTCACGTCCAGCGAGTCGATGTTCAAGGCCAAGGGGATGTTCTGCTGGGAAGCCCCTTCCGCCAGGAGGGTCTTGCGCAAGGAACCCAGGGTATCCACGTACAGGGAGCAGTATTCGACCGGATAGACGAAATCGGCGCCCGCCAGTTTGCTTTCCAGGGACGCGTCCTTGAGCGTGACGGTCTTGGCCGCCGCGTTCACGCTTTGCATCTCGCCCAGCAGGCAATCCTCATTGTGGGAAACCATGACGAATCCGGCGCCGTCGAAAAGCGAGACGTCGTTCACGGGCAATACCCCGTCGTTGAGATCCAGGTTGGTCTCATCCACCACGGTCGCGGAAAGATCGCCCCGATTGACGTAGGTGGAAAGGCCGCGCCCGTTGGCGCATTTGCGCAGACCGCTGGCGCCCTGGGGCAGGCCTCCTCCCGCGGAGACCACCATGGTGCGCAAAGTATTGGCCACATAATCCACCGTCAACTGCGCCTCCGTCACATCGCCCTGGCGCAAATGCATCTTGGTCTGCGAACGGTAAAGCATGAATCCCGAGCCCACCACCAGCATGCCCACGGTGCCCGCCAGCATCAGTTCCACCAAGGTGAATCCGTCCTGCTTCACGGGAAGCACTTTCCGGCAGCGGATTCCTGGTAATTGGAAACGGTGGCGCTCAGCGTGCGCTGCGTGTCCGCCACCGCCTTGACGGTCAGCTTGCGCATGCGGGAAACGTCCAGCCCCGCCATCATGGCGTCCGCCTGGGCCTGCGAATAGGCGGTCACCACCACCTTGACGTCCACCTTCTGGCGCGACTTGACCACGGTTCCCCCCATCAGATCCAAGGTGCTGACCGGCTGGGTCATGACCGAATCCAGGACTTCGGAAAGCGCCGAAGTGATGTCTATGTATTTGCGGTTCGACTTGTTCCCGCTGATGGTGGGCTTCACGGTTTGCACGAAGGCCACCAGCGCTATGCTGGTCACCATCATTGCGATCAACACCTCGATGAGGCTCAATCCCTTCTGTCCGGAGAGCTTGCCGGAGCATCGTTCCTTCCGTTCCGTCATGGCCCCAGCACCCGGCCGGAAGCGGCGATCACCTGCAGTTTGAGTGTGTCGCGGCCGGCGCCGACGTAGCTGATTTGGAAGCTGGCGCCGGAAGCGACGGAACCGTTCTTCTTGAAGCAGATATCCGCCGTCGCGGCGGCGGCGGTGGTCGCCACCCTCAGGCGGCCCAGCGGGCTGAGCTTGGCCAGAGAGGAAAGCGTATCGGTGCCGCTGAACGCGTCGTCCTCATTCCGATCCACGAACAAGGAGGCGGTATGCAGGGTGGAGTCGAAATGCACCCCGAAATGCTTGGCCTCCACCATCGATCGGCGAGCCGCCAGGTTCAGCAGGTTTTTCACCGAGTCCATATCCGCGGTCCGCTTCGATCTTCCCAGCAGGGAATGGGCGAAGACGCCCGTGGCCACGGCCAGGATCAGCACCGCCACCATCATTTCCACCAAGGTGAATCCCCGCTGCTTCATTGAGCTGCCCCTTGGGCTCCACTCTGCCGCAAAGCCAGCGCTTCCGCGCGCGCGGTGGGACCCACTTCCTGATCCAGGATATCCTCCAGATGATGCTGCGCGTCCACGGGATCGATCAGGGCCGAGGAGGGGATATGGAAGCGCTCCCGCAAGCCTTGCGCGTCGAACGCGGCATAGGCCCAAAACCGCGCGCGATCATCCAGGGAAAGTCCCGCGGGCGGGGCCAGGGGCGAGGTGAAGGTACGGATCCCCACCGCTTCCAGGACCTCTTCGCGATGCGAGCGCAGCAGGAAATGCATCCCGAGCAAGGCCGCGGTGAACAGGACTATGGCGGCCAGGGATTGCAGGCCCGGTGCCCTGCGCCTATCGGCCGTTCCGGGAAGAGCGGGGCTTTGGATAGCGTTGCTTTTGCCGTTGCTGGCCGGTGCTGCTGATGCCGCCGATCCCGACGATGCCGCGGAAAGCGCGGAAGGCGCTGGCGCCCGAGCGGCCGAGGCCAATTTCCGCCGCATGGCCTCCAGGGTGGGACGCACCTTGGGCGCGCGCAACGTCAAATCGAGAGGGTTCTTTCCCGCCCCAGGAATCATACCGGTTACTCCCGGGCATTCCCATGCCCTAGCTCCATTATCGAGGGTAACCAGGAAATCCGGCAAGGCAAAGCGGATAGATGCGGAAGGGGTTTGAGCGGTTTAGCGGGGGTATTTCCGGTTTTGGAAGGCGGCTATGGGGATTTGCGGAGCTTGGGCGCCGGGACGAAGAACCCGATGGTTCCGGGTCCCGGCCGAATCTTCAGTTGTTCAGTTGATCACGGCTCCGGGGAGGGCGCCGTTGACGGTGACCGTGCCCACCTTGCCTAAAGTCACGGTCAGCTTGCCCGTGCCGGTGGTGGGGCCTGCCCAGCCCAGGGATACCGAGCGGGTATCATCATTGCCGGCGGTCACGCTGAAGGTGGAGGCGCCGCTGTACAGCTTGCCGGTATAAATATGCAGCACGCCGTAGGCTTCCAGCGTCACGGTATGGGTGCCGGGAGCGATGTAGTCCCAAAAGACGTTCACGGTCTGGCCGGATGCGAAATAACCGGAAGCCAGCGCGGAGTCGGCCTTGATGACGCCGTCCACCAGCAGCACCACGCGGTTGAGGTTCAGCTTGTCCTTGCCGGTGCCGGAAACCGAAGAGCTGATGCTGTCGGGCAAGGTATTGAAATGGGCCTCGTACATGGCGAAGCGGGACGTGAGGTTGAGGCTCACCACCGCGGTATCGGCGGGCTTCACGAAGAAAGAGGCGCTCGACCCGGCATGGATGACGGAATCCTTGGCATCCAGGGATTTCGCGCTGACCACCCAATTTCGCAGGGGGGCCAAAGTCAAAACGCGCAGCACGGAAACCTGGGCGTTACCGCTCACGGCGGAGGTGTCGCGGACAGTGTCCGGCGGGGTGGCGCTGGAGACGGCCGTCACCACCAGCTTGGTGAGGTTGATGGCTGAAGTCTTGCTGAGCTCGCCCACCTTGCCCAATATGATGGAGGATTGCACCGTTGCGTTGACCGGCGCCCGGTCCGCTTGCTTATCCGCGACCGAATTCGGCGAGACGCCGCAATTGGCGAAAAAGGCGGGCGCCAGCAGCGCGATCATAAGTTTTACGGTTTTCGTTTGGTGCGAGTTCATGAGCATGCCTCCCTGTTGCATACTCATGTTTCGGAGGGGGCGCGCAAAACCTTGAAGGATTCTTCATCAATGATGAAGCTAAGGATCTTGGGGCGACTTGCTTTGTTTGGGTTCTTCAGGTTCCGTGGAACCCTTGGTCGGCTTAGCGGCCTCTGGTGCTATCAGGTACTATCAGGTACTATAGAACCATTTCCCCACCGCGAAAGCGGGCAGGATCCACAAGGCCCCGGCAAGGGCAAAAGGCGGCGGCACATGGTTGGCCAGCATGGCGATCACGTCCACCAAGGGCACCAAGCGCAGCATGGCGCCCACCATCTGGCCGGTATGCTTGGGCGATGGATCGGTGGCGAGATTGCGCAAAGGGCCGCGCAGGAACAGGCCCAGCGCCAACCAGGCCAAGGCCATCAAGGGTTCGCTGCGGAACCTATCGAGCCCGCTCACCGGCCAGAGCAGGGCCCAGCCCACCAGCCCGGCCAGGAAAAGCCACAGGCGCCGCCGCGTGTTGCCGCCCACCTCGTCGCGGGCCAGGAAGGTCACCAAGGCTATATAGGCCCACAGGGAGAGCAGCGCCAGCCACATGGATTTGGGCCAGAGCGCGGGGTTGAGGAGATCGGCCCCGGTAGGCAGTGCGGACCAGGTAAGCGACATGCCCGTCAGCAGATTGAGAGCCCGGCACAGCCCCATGGCGGCGGGCCCGAAGGCCGTTCCCTTCACAAGGAAATTGTAGGCGAAAATGGCCGCGCATAAAGCCGATCCGGCCCAGAGGGAAACGGGATTGGCCCAAGCCAACAACACCAACCCCAAAATCATCATGCCCAGACTCAGGTTCCAGGCCAGGCTCAAGGGTACGGCCCCGGAGGGGATGGGGCGGGTGGGCCGCTCACGCGCGTCCACATCCTTGTCCGCCACATCGTTCAAGGCCATGCCGGCCATTATGAAAAGGCCCGCGGCCAGGAGCGCCGCCGCCAGGCGTGGGGAAATCTCGCGCCCGCCGGCCAGGAAATAGCCCGCATAAGCGTTGGACATGGAGCTGAATACCGTGGGGATGCGCACCAGCGCCAGGAAATCGCGCGCCTTCACTTCCCCTCCGCCGTCACATGGGATTCGATCAGTCCGCGCACGGCCGCCATGGGCAATTCCGCTTGGCCCGGATCCAGCGACGGCGTATCCGAGATCACCAGCGGGGCCTCGTCGGGATTGTCGGCCGGGGTTCCGTGGCTGCCCCGCACCAGTTCCGGCCGCAGGGGTACCACGTCCATATAATAGCGGAAGCCGAGCAGCTTCTTGAGCAAGGTCAAGCCGATCTTCAGCTTGGGAAAGCGTATGCCCGGATCCAGGAACAATTCCACGGGATCGAAGCCGACCTTGCGGTGGATGTCCACGCAGCGCGCGAAGTCCGGCGCAAGCTTGTCGTCCAGCCAATAGTAGTAGGTGTACCAATTATCCGGTTCCGCCATCAGTACCACGTCACCGCTGCGGTCATGCCTGAGTCCGGCATTGGCGATGGCGTCGCCCGTGAGCACGGCGCGCTGCCCCGGCTCCTTCTCGAACAAGGCGGCCACTTCCGGGATGCGGGATTTGTCCTTCACGTAGATATGGCAGATCTGGTGATCGGGCGCGGCAAAGGCGGCGCTGGCCCCTGCATCGAGCATTTCCCAGGTGAGGCTGGGCCGGATCTCCAGGAATCCCGCGCGGCGCAGGATGCGGTTGGGATGGGTATGCCGGGTAACCTTGGTGATACCGTATTCGGAGACTATCATGACGCGCACCCGGCGCTCGCGGTAATAGTCTATCAAGTCCCCCACGATGGCGTCGATATCCTCGAGTTCCTTGCGCATTTCCGGGGCCCCGGGGCCGAAGCGTTGCAGGCCGTAGTCCAGGTGCGGCAGATAGACCAGGTTCAGGGTGGGGCGCTTGCGCTCGAAGATCCATTTGGCGCAGGCGGCTATCCAGCGCGAGGATCCGATGCCGGAACCGGGTCCCCAGAATTCGAAGAAGGGGAATGGGCCCAGTTCCTTGATCATGTAGTCGTGCAACTCCGCCGGCTCGGTGTAGACGTCGAAAACCTTCCGCCCGTCCGCGGGGTATTGGGGCCGGGGCGTGATGCTCCAGTCGGCGCCGGAATACATGTTGTACCACCAAAACAGCTTGGCGCAGGTGAAGCCGGGCAATTCGCGCTTCAGCTTGTCGTATACCTTCTCGCCTTGGATGAGCCCGTTGTTCTGCTTCCAGAACGACACCTCCGCCTGGTCCCGGAAATACCAGCCATTGGCGACGATGCCGTGGTCGGCGGGAGGTTTGCCCGTGAGCATCACGGCCTGGCTGGTGCAGGTGACGGCGGGAAAGGGTTCGCGCAGGCGGGCGCTCCAGCCTTCCTGGAGGAATTTCCGGATGCGGGGCGTGTTCGGTCCGATCAAGGAACGGGTGAGGCCCACGACGTTCAGGACGGCGGTTTTATGCATTGAGCGGATTCCCTGCGGGGGTATGGGATTGGATGAAAGCGAGTTCGCGCGCGATGCAACGGGCCAGATCAGCGTCGTCCTTGGGGCGATGGGCCGGGGGCAGCACGCTCCAAGTGTAGGTCTCCACTTCGAAATGGCGGCACCTATCGTGGGCGAGAGCGTGGCGGTAGGCTTTCAGCATTTCGTCCCGCGTGGTGGTGACGGCCGCTGCGTCCAGAAGGCTCTGGGAATCGATGGGCAGATGGAAATGCACGCGCCAGGGGAAGGCCCAAAGCCCGTCCGCATCCATGGCCTCCGTGGCCCCCCTGATCCCGACTGCCGACTTGGGCCCCTTGGTCCCGGTTGCCGCCAGCGCCTCGGGCAAATCATCGAAGGCCGCGATCCCGGCGGGCGTCCGGATCCGCGTTTGATGGAGAAAGCGATCCTCCACGAATTGCCGGCGCAGTTCCAGGCTGCCGCGATCCGGATCGGGATGGAATTCCAACGCGCTGGATAGTTGCATCTTGGCGATTCCGATGCCGTTGGCGGCCAGCCTGTCCAACGCCTCCACGGCGTCCTCGAATTGGACCGCCTGATGGCAGGTATCGTAGCAGAGGCCGCAGAAGTCCGCCAGGTCGCGCTGGGAAAGGCCCGCGCGTTGCGCCGCGGGCCGCAGGTGTTCCTCCCAGAAACGCGTGACCTGATCGATCGTTTCCAGCACGCAGCCGGGCTCCGGCTCAATGCCCAACCTCAAGGTGCGCCCCTTGCCGATGCCGGGGACTCCAGCCGCAGTCGCGCCGGCATCGACATGGCCGGCATCCCTGAGCGCCCGCGCCCCATGCACATAGGCGCAGATATTCTCCGCGCTGCGGCGCGTCATCTCTTCGCTCCAGCCCATGCGCCAGCCCAAGGGAAGGGTGGATACCGATCCTTCGCTACCCTCGGGCAGCAGCGAGGCCAGCAGACGGGCGCAGGAAAGCGTGTAGGCCAGGCGTTCGGGCGTGGTCCAATCGGGATGGTAAACCTTGGTCTTGACCACCTTATCGTGGAAGTTCCCGTATGGGAAAGCGTTGCAAGTGAAGGCGGTAATCCCGCGTTGGGCCAGCAATCCCCGCAAGCGCGCGCGGGCGGCTTCCGGATCCTTTTCCAGCTCCGCCACCAAGGCCGCCGGGAACCATAGCCCCATGGGCTGGGAAGCCCAACCCAGTTCGGCGCGTATGGCGGGGCCGAAACGGCCGATGATATCGCTCCAAGCCGCCCAATCCCCCAGCGCATGCACATTGGTGCAATAGGTCAGGCTTAGCTTTTTCAAGTTTTATAGCCTTCCGATCGGAAAGGGAGGTCTTTTCTGGGTCCGGCCGGGCAAAGTGCCCGGTTCGCCGGGCAAAGTGCCCGGTTCGTCCTGCAAAGTTCCGGATCCCAAAATGGAGGCCCAAGGTTAGATTAATTTAGTGGAAAAGCATCACCAAGCCAAGTTGGCGACCGGCAATCACATAGCCGCCGCCCCGAATACCGCCGTGCCTTCCGATTCCAAACCACCGGTTTCCAATCCCTCGGTGCAAACCTGGGATTCGCCGTTGCAAGGCGGCATGCCCATCACATTCGGGACCGGCGCCCTGGACGGGCTCGCCGATCTGCTGCTGGGCCTGAAGCCGGACAAGGTATTCATCATCTCCGATCAGCGCGTGTTCCATCTGCATGGCGCGGCCCTGTTGCAGCTGCTTTCCCCCCATTTCGCCCCCGAGATCATCCTGATCGGGGAAGGCGAGGGCGAGAAGAAGATATCCAGCCTGGAATTCCTGTGCCATCAATTGTTCGAGCGCGGGGTGACCAAGTCATCCATCATCGTCAATTTCGGCGGCGGCGTCACCCTCAATCTGGGCGGATTCGCCGCCTCCCTGGTGTATCGCGGCATCCGCTTTCTGCATGTCCCCACCACTTTGATGGCGCAAAGCGACGTCATCGTGTCCAACAAGCAGGGCATCAATTTCGCCGGGGGCAAGAACCGCCTGGGCGTCTTCAGCGTTCCGGTGGCGGCCGTGGCCGATCCGCGCTTCTTCCGCACCGAACCCTTGCGCCAATTGCGGGCGGCGGCGGTCGAGTATTGCAAGAACGCCATTCTCCTGGGCGGGGAGCATTACGAGGAGGCGATGCGTTTCTTTTCCGCGCCGGACCTGTTCTCCCCCGGCCAGTTGGAGCGCCTGCTGAACAACAGCCTGCTCCAGAAGTTCGAGATCGCGCGCCTGGATCCCAAGGAGAAAAGCCTGGGCCTCATGCTGGAATACGGGCATACCGTGGGTCATGCGTTGGAATGGCTGTCCCAGGGAAGGCTCCTGCACGGGGAAGCCGTGTACCATGGCATGAACGTGGCGGGCCAATTGGCCTTGCACATGGGTATCATGCCGCCGGATGAATTCAAGAAGCAGTCCCTGTTGCTGAGCCGCTTGCAAGGCATTCCCCCCATCCCCAAGGACATTTCCGTGGGGCAGATCCAGAACAGCGTGCAGCGCGACAACAAGAAGGTCGGCAAGGGCATGGCCTTCATCCTCATGAAAGCGGTAGGGGAAGTGAACTTGCAGGAAGGCTCG
Organism: Fibrobacteria bacterium; assembly: GCA_039926685.1. Lineage (GTDB taxonomy): Bacteria > Fibrobacterota > Fibrobacteria > UBA11236 > UBA11236 > Chersky-265. Next base: position 9,912 of record JBDSWM010000170.1, read on the forward strand.
GTGCTTACGCCGGTATGCGAGTTCCAGCTTAATAGCGTGCTGCTCGAGTATTGGGATGCTTTGCTATAGCACCGGCTCCCTGCCGGACGGAATCACCTTCCCCGCCATCCGCGATATACTCGCTTCCACCCCCTTCACGGGCGTGGAGCTGGTGGTCACGCCGGATATGCTGGCCCGCTGGAACGATGCCCTCTATTGGCAAGGCGTACGCGACCTGTTCCGGGACCGCGGCCTGGCTTTCCGCAATGTGCATATGGGGGCCCCATTCCTGCTGGGGCCGGAAGCCCATCGTCCCGGGCTTTCCGCCCTGGATCCCGCCTTGCGCGCCCTGAAAATCCAGGCCGCGGAACGCTGCCTCTCAATTGCCGTTTACCTGGGCTGCCCGCATGTCACCTTGACCACGGGTCTCGCCGAATCGGAAGCGGATAGGCCCGCGCAGGCTCTTGCGTTCAGGTTGGCCCTGCGCGGTCTGCTCGGCCGCCTTCCCAAGTCCGTCAAGATCCTGATCGAGCAGGAGCCGGAGCATGTCATCAATTCCGCGGCGCAATTGGTGGCCTTGGGCCGCGAGTTCCAGGGCTATGTATTCGCCACTTTCGACGTGGGCCACAGCCATGTGCTGGGCGAGGATACCCCCGCGGCCATCCGCGCGCTGGGGGATTTGATCCGCAACGTGCATTTGGAGGATATCCAGGGGCGCGTGCACGCGCATAAGCTGTACGGCGAAGGGGACATGGACTTCGCGGCGTTATTCGCGGCCTTGCATTCAATAGGATACCGCGGAGATTACACGCCCGATCTATATCCGTTCAAGGACTCCTACGCAACGGCCATGACGGCCTCGCTGGCCTTCCTGCGCCGGCATAGTGTGTTGACCCAGGCTTTATAGTCCGCCGGCGTTCCGTCCGCCCCTGGGTACCGACACCCCGTGCCCCTAAAGCGTTTCAAAAATCCGCCGCGATTCCCACTCCTCCGGCTATATTTCTTCAGCTCATGGCGGAATCCCGATCGTATACCTGGTTGTTTCCGCTCCTTTCGGGCCTGGCGCTGCTGCTGGGCTGCGATAAGCGCGACTCCACCCCTGAAATCCGTATCCTCTGGGCCGAATGGCGCCCCTCGGACGCCTTGGCCGAGCTAGGCGCGCTTTACCAGGCAAAAACCGGCGTAGCCGTCAAAGTGGTCAAGAAATCCTGGGACGGTGCTTTCGCGGACGCGACCTTCTCCGAGTTCCGCAACCGCGACGACAACTACGACATCATCATCGGGGACAGCCAATGGATGGGGCTCGGGGTGCTGGGCGGCCATTACCTGGAACTGACCGATTGGATGAAAGGCAATATCCGGACCGAGGTCTTGGAGCCTTCCGCCCTGAAATGGTATTGCGAATACCCCAAAGGCGCCGCCCGTTATTATGCCGTGCCCTGCGAAGCGGACGCCATGGCCTGGGCCTACCGCAAGGACCTGTTCGAGGACGCCGGCCATCGCGCGGCCTTCGCCAAGTACCTGACGGAGAACCACGTAACGCCCCTGTTTCCCTTGGAACCCCCCGGGACCTGGGAGGAGCTCGCCTGGATCGCCAGATACTTCAAGCAGGCCATACCCGGCATGGCGGGCCTGGTGATGGCCACTTCGCGCAATTACGACATGGCCACCATGAGTTTCGAGCCGGTGATGTGGTCTTTCGGGGGCGACTTCGGCGACTATGCCACCAACCGCGTGACGGTGGATTCGCGCGCGACCGTCGAGGCCTTGCGGTTCTACACGGATCTGATGGCGAGCACCTCGGCGGGAGGCCGCAACATGGGCTATGGGGAGGTGGCGGCGGAATACATCGCGGGCCGCGCCGCCATGGCCTGCAATTTTCTCGCCTTTTTTCCCGCCATCGCCAATCCCGGCGACAATCCGGACTTCTATGACAAAACGGGATTCTTCAATTCGCCCGCCCATGTGGGTCTGGACGGGGTGCGGCATCGCGCCGTGGCCCTGGGCGGCCAGGGGATGAGCATCAACGCGCATATCTCCCCTGCGCGGCAAGAGCGCGCAAAGGACTTCCTGAAATGGTTCTCCGAGTCGGCGACGCAGAAATCATGGGCGGAAAAGGGCGGCTTCACGGCCGACAAGACGGTTTTGAAAAGCGAGGCCTTCCGCAAGGCCGCGCCTTACAACGTATTGTTCGAGGAAGCCTTCCAATTGATGCGCGACTTCTGGTCCGTACCCGAATATGACGAGATGATGAAGGCCTGCCAACGCGAATTCTGCGCCGTGTTCCAGGACGGGGCCGATCCGGAGGACGCGGTGTGGCAAATCCAATCCGAGCACGAAGCCATCCTGCGCAAGCGCGGGAGGATCCAGTGAGCGGCTTCAACTCCCCATCCGGCCGCCGGGACGGCCGGGGATCCTTTTCGGACCGCGCCGTGCGCAACCTGTGCATCCTCCCGGCCTTGGCGCTATTGATCGCCTTCAACGTATTCCCGCTGCTGGCCAGCCTGGGCGTCAGCTTCACGGATTTCAACCCCATCATCGATACCGCTCCGCGCTTCACGGGCATGGAGAACTACCTATCGCTCGTCAACAGCCCGCGCGACGAGGTTTGGCGATCCTTCTCGCGCACGGGAGCCCTGGTGCTGGTGACGGTAGGCCTGGAAACGGCGATCGGCTTCGGGGTCGCCTTGCTGCTGCGCAGCCGTTTCCGCGGGCGCGGGCTGTTCACGGCCATCCTCCTCATCCCCATGATGCTGTCCCCGGCCGTCATGGGGTCATTCTGGCGTTACCTCTTCAACGCCGACTACGGCGCCCTCAACTGGCTCCTGGACGCCCGCTGGAACTGGGACGGTTCGCGCGCCCTCTCCTTCTGGGCCGTGGCCCTGGCGGAAGTCTGGATGTGGTCGCCGTTCATGATGCTCCTGTCCCTGGCGGGCCTCAATTCCATCCCCAAGGCGCTGTACGAGGCCGCGGAGGTGGACCGCGCCAGCCGCTGGCTGCGCTTCCGCCACATCACCTTGCCGCTGGCCGCGCCCATGATCCTGCTGGGGGTGGTCTTCCGGGCCATGGACACCTTCCGCCTGTTCGATACCGCCATGGTCCTCAACGGCAATCTGGAGGGGCAGCCCACCACTTTCGTCAGCGTGCTCCTGCATGCGCGCGGTTTCGGCGGCAGCCGCTCCCTGGGCGAGCCCACCGCCCTGGCCTATCTGCTCCTCATCGCATCCTTGGCTTTGGCCACCTTGGTGCTCCGCTACCTTGATTATGTCCGCGGCGACCGCTATTACGGGAGGCGCCTGTGAATAGGTACCGGCGCGGCCAGGGGGAATTGTCCGAAAGCAAGGCGGCACCGGTGCGGGCGCTGCTGCTGGCCGCCTATGCCATGATCAGCCTGGCTCCCGTGGCGTATATGCTGCTTACCGCCTGCAAGGTCCCGGCCGATACGGCGGCCGTCCCGCCGCGTTTCCTGCCCGGCTTGTCGGCCCCGGAGGATTCCTTCTGGTTCCGCTTCACGCTCGCCAACTTCCAACGCGTCCTGGCGGACGCGCAAACCCTGCGCTATTTCTTCAACTCCGTCTTCATCTCGGTATGCAGCACGGCGCTATCGGTGGCGATAGGGTCGCTCGCGGGCTACGGCTTCAGCCGTTTCCCCTTCCGGGGCGGCCGCGACGCGCTTTTCTTCGTGCTTTCCACGCGCATGCTGCCGCCTCTGGCCGTGGCCGTGCCCATCAGCTTCATGTACAGCCGCTTAGGGCTCCTGGACACGCGCTTCGGCCTCATCCTGCTCTACACCTGCTTCAACCTCTCCTTCGCCACCTGGATGATGAAGGCATTCATCGACGGGATCCCGGCCGCTTACGAGGAGGCGGCCATGTTGGACGGCCATTCGCGCTGGGAGGCCATGCGGCGAGTGGTGCTGCCCCAGGCTATGCCGGGCATCGCCGCCACCGCCGTCTTCTCGCTCATTTCCTCCTGGAACGAATACGCCTTCGCGCTCACCTTGACCAGCACGGACGCGGTCACCATGCCCGTGCGCATCCACGCCATAATCGGCGACAACAGCGCCATCCCCTGGGGGCCCATGTCCGCCGCCGCCACCCTGTTCCTGCTTCCCATCGTATTCTTCGGGCTCGCCATGCGCAAGCATCTGATCCGCGGCGCCACCTTCGGGGCGGTGAAAGGATGATGCGCGAATTCACCGTCCAACGCGGCGCCCTGTTGGGCATGGCCCTGGGCCTGGCCATGATCGTGCAGCCCTGGTCCTCCCTGCTGTTCACCGCCGGTTTCCCCTTTACCCTGGCGGCCATCCTGGCCTACAACATCTCCGGCTGGATGAGCGGGGAGCGCGCCGGGAAATCCCGGGACGATGATATCAAGCGCAGGGAGGCCACCCAATGACGGCGCGGGAAGAGCGCATCCGCCTGGATGGCGTGGCGAAAAAGTTCGGCAAGGTTATCGCGGTGTATCCCACCGATCTGGAAGTGGCGCGGGGGGAGTTCGTGGTCATCCTGGGGCCCAGCGGTTGCGGCAAGACCACCACCTTGCGCATGCTGGCCGGTCTCGAGTCGCCTTCGCAAGGCCGCGTCTTCATCAACGGCAAGGATGTCACCGCCTTGCGGCCCGGGGATCGCGACATCGCCTTCGTATTCCAGATGTTCTCCCTGTATCCGCATCTGACCGTGCGCGAGAACGTAGCCTTCACCATGCTTGCGCAGGGCCTGCCTCACAAGGAATGCCTGCGCCGCGCCGTGGACATGCTGCGCCATCTGGGCCTGGAGGATTTGGCCAGGTTGAGGCCCGCCGGCCTTTCCGGTGGGGATCAACAGCGCGTCGCGCTGGCGCGCGCCCTGGTGCGGACCCCGCAGGCCTTCCTGATGGATGAGCCGCTGGGAACCCTGGACGGATCCATGCGCGAGGAAATGCGCGAAACCTTGCGGGCGGTGCATAACCGATCCGGGGCCACCACGGTCCTGGTGACGCACGATCAAGAGGAGGCCATGAGCCTGGCCGATCGCATCGCCGTGATGCGGGATGGCCGCGTGGTCCAGTTCGATCATCCCAGTAACATCTACGATAACCCGGCCGATCTGTTCGTCGCGGATTTCGTGGGTTCGCCCGGCATGAACCTGCTCTCGGGAACCCGCCAGGGCGAATGGGCGGACCTGCCTGACCTGGGCCTGCGTTTACGCGTGGCCGAGGATGCCGGGGGCGTAGGCGGGCCCGGAACCGCTTGCCGCCTGGGCGTGCGGCCGGAAAACGTCCTGCTCAGCGAAACGGGCGCGCCTTGCGTGGTGGAGCATACCCTTGCGCTGGGATCGCACAATATGCTCTCCTTGCGCATCCGCGGGGGATTCCTCAAGGCCTGGATCCCGGCGGGCATCCGTTTCCGCGAGGGTGAAACCGTGGGTATCACCGTTCTGCCTTCCGGATGCCGCTGGTTCGACGCCGGCTCCGGTATCGCCCTGCCCTGGAAGACGCTGGAGGCTGCATGCCTGCCTACTCCATAACGGGTCTGACCGTATCCCTGCCCGGAGGGCCATCGCAGCGTCCCGCCTTGTCCGATGTCGGTTTCACGGTGGGCGCGGGCGAGATTCTGGTGGTTCTGGGCCGCACGGGCGCGGGCAAGACCACCTTGCTGCGCGTGCTGGCGGGGCTGCAGAAAATCGCGGCCGGACGCATCCTGGAAGACGCCGGCGGCCCGCGCGGTCCCCTCGACATAACCGCCTTGGCGCCGCATGAGCGCGACATGGCCATGGTCTTCCAGAACTTCTCCCTGTATCCCAACATGGACGTGAGCCAAAACCTGTCCTTCCCCCTGCGCGCCAAAGCCCTGGGGCTGCCCGCCTCCGAGATCGCCATGCGCGTGGGGCAGGCGGCGGAAGCATTGCATCTGTCCGACAAGCTCCATCGCCGCCCCCACGAGCTCTCAGGCGGGGAACTGCAGCGCGTGGCCATCGGACGCGCTCTGGTGCGCCGCCCCAAGCTGTTCCTCCTGGACGAACCCCTGGCCAGCCTGGACGCCAAATTGCGCGAACGCATGGTCCTGGAAATCCGGCGCCTCCAACGTTCCCTCGGCTGCGGTATGATCTATGTCACGCACGATCACGTGGAAGCCATGAGCCTGGCGGACCGCATCCTGGTGCTGGACGGCGGCAAGGTGCTGCAGACGGGGCCGCCCGTGGATATCTACCGCCATCCCGCCGACAGTCGCGTGGCACGCATGCTGGGGCGGCCCGGCATCAACATCCTGACCCCTGACGAGGCTACCCGCTTGGGCCTGCCGACTTCCGGGAACCGGCGCGTCGGAGTCCGGCCCGAAAGCTGGAAGGTGAGCGCCGACCCAAACGGTCCCGCCGTGGCCGCCGTGGTGGAGCATTTGGGGCCGCAAATCGCCTTGGTGCTGGACATGCAGGGTGTCGTCGTGCGCGCGACCGCTCCCACCCGCTTGCGGGCCAAGGCCGGGGACCATTTCCGCCTGGGCGTGGACACCTCCGAACTTCTCTATTTCGATCGGTAAGGCCGCGCTCCTCCCGGGCCCGCGATTTTGACGGGAACGGATTATGACTAAATTCCCGTGCGCGGGAATCCTTCCCAAGGGG
>JBDSWM010000171.1:0-7893 GCA_039926685.1 Fibrobacteria bacterium
GCCATCGATTTGGTCACCAAAAAGCATTTCCGCGCGGGGGAAAGGGACACGGGACCCCGCCGTTGCTATGGCCTTTACGCTTTGGACGTCAAGGGCGACAAAATCGACCTGTTCCTGGCGGGCGCAACGGTGTTGTGCACGGGCGGGGTAGGGCAGATCTACGCCCATTCCACCAATGATTCGGTTTCCACCGGGGACGGGATAGCCATGGCTTTCCGAGCCGGGGCCGCGGTGGAGGATATGGAGTTCATGCAATTCCATCCCACCGCCTTGTACAACCCGGGACAACCGACCTACCTGATCACGGAAGCCATGCGCGGCCATGGCGGCATCCTGCGCAATCACGATGGCGAAGCCTTCATGGATAAGGTCCATTCCATGAAGTCCCTGGCCCCGCGGGATATCGTCGCCCGCGCCATCGATGCGGAAATGAAGCGCACCGGCCAGCCTTGCGTCTACTTGGACGTGACGGCCATTGGCCAGCGGGAACTGATCAAGCATTTCCCGAACATCCACGCGCATTGCCTGGAGATGGGCCTGGACATTTCCAAGCAATGGATTCCCGTGGTCCCGGCCGCCCATTTCATGTGCGGAGGAGTGAAGGTGGACGTCAATTCCGCCACCGAACTGGCCGGTTTGTACGCCGTGGGGGAAACCGCCTGCACCGGGGTGCATGGGGCCAACCGCCTGGCGAGCAATTCCCTGTTGGAAGGCGTGGTCTTCGCCGATCGGGCCCTGAGCCATATCATCGCGAACCCATCTCCCAGGCCCATGCGCCGGCGTTTCAAGAACTGGAACAACTTCGCCTTGAAGCCCGCCCCGGAAACCATCATCTACAGCCATTCCCTGGAAACCATCAAGTCCACCATGTGGCACTATGTCGGCATCGTGCGCAGTGATTTCCGCCTGGCCCGCGCGGAGGAATTCATCCACGTCATAAGCCGGCAGATACACAAGGATTATTGGTCCTTTTCCATGGTGCCGGACCTCATCGAATTGCGCAATCTCACGCTCTGCGCCGAACTCATCATCCAAAGCGCGCGCAAACGCAAGGAGTCCCGCGGCCTGCATTTCAATCTCGATCATCCGCGGCTGGAAAAGACCGCCCGGCATACCACGCTGCGCTTGAAACCCGAATAGCGGCCCGCGCGCGACCATGCTTTCCCTGCATCTCACTGGCAATCCCTGGTTCCTGCTGCTGATTCCCCCCGGGCTATGGATCCTTTGGCGACAATACGGAGCCGCTCCGGGCCCTAATCCGGGCGGCAGGCCCCGCTCCGCGAACATCCTGTTCGCCTTGCAGGCGCTGGCATTGATCCTATTGGCGGTTTCGCTTACCGCTCCCGAGATCCGCCGCCATCGAATCGCTTTCCATCCCCCGACCGTGCTCATCTTGCGCGATCAAAGCTCAAGCTTCCGGGCGGGAGGATATCTGGGAGCCGGCGCGGGCTATCGCGAATTCGAAACGTCCCTGGTCCGGGAGTATACGGCGCGCAAATTCGACGTACGCGTGATCGATTTCGCCGAAAAAGCTTGGCCCGTTTCCGGTTTCGCAGGCCATGGCCATGCGGCGGATGACCCATCCCGTTCCGAGCCTTCCGCCCCGAGCAGCGAGGGGGAAGCTTCCTTGACAAGCCTGGCCGCGGCGGCCGACTTCGTGGACTCGGTTTCGATTCCGAATCTGCAAGGTGTATTCCTGTTTTCCGACGGCCGCTCCAATATCGATTCCGGGCGGGGCACCCCAGGCTGGAAAGTGCCGCTTTATCCGGTGATCATCCCGTCGGATTCCATCGCGGAAGTCCAGCCCGAGGAAGCGCGTCTTTCCATGACGTCCGGGGGCGGCGTGGATCTGGATTTAGCCTGGCGATCCGTGGGCAAAGCGGGCCGGGAGATTTCCCTGAAGCTGCTGCAGGGCGGGCAGACCGTGATGGTCCGCAGGCTTCCGGTTCAGGGCGGCCATGGAACACCCGGCCCGGCCTCCTCCGGGACATCCCACGGTCACGCGGACATCCGGAAAACCCGGGTAAGCTGGAATCCGGATCGATCCATGATCGAGGGGCGCGAGCCTTTAAGGGCGGTGTTGGAGCCGGGTGATGCCGCGGCCGATTTCGACAAATATAACGATACCCTGGCAGCGTCATTCCCGCAGGGCCGCTTCGAACGCGTCATCCGCGTGTTCCGTCCCATCCGGAGCCTGGATGAAAAAGGCATGCTGGGGATACTGCAAGCCTGGGAGGGAACGCACGTATCCTTTTTCGGCAGGGAAGATTTGACGCGCATGGCGCCGGCGCCGGTGGATCAGGTTTGGGTGGAAGCGGCCGCGCTGGGCAGGGAAGGAGGGTTGCTTGCCTGGTTGCAGACCATCCCCTCCAAGCTGGTGATCTATTCGCGGTCCGGATCCGCACATAGCCTCCAATTCACAGGAGTGGCGGATGCGGCCTGGCACGCGTTCACGCCCGCGGCCGAGGTCAAGTCGGGCCGGGATGCCACCGCCTTTCCCGGGGAAGTGGGCCGCCTCAAAAGCTTGTCATCGGAAGGAACGGATCTTCCCGATGCGCCGGGACGGGCCTATGTGGAAGCGGAGGAAGGCGGAAAGCGCGGCATGCTCATGGGTCGCGTGGCCCTGGGCCGCGGGAAGCGGGCCTTTTTTTTCGCCCTGCCCGCCATCTGGTCCGCCCTCTTCGACAGCCAGGGGGATTTCGCCGTGCGGGAGAACATCTCGGCCTATATAAAGGCCGCGCACGGCTTGGCGGATGGGGAAGACGGGAACGTCAAGGTAACCCGCCCGTTACGGATATGGCAAGAGGTGCCATTCGATCTTGAGGCGCGTGTTCCAGGAAGCCTGGCGAAGGCGGCCCCCGCGATATTCTCCCTATCCGGCCCCGGAGGTTTTTTTCGGGAATGGGGCCCGGGCGCGCAAAACGCGGAAAGGGCCGCGCAAACCGCGGAAGGGGTCCAGGAGATCCGGATCAAGGCGCTGAGCCTCGCGCGCGGGTTTTACCGCCTGCGCGTGCGGGCGGGCGCGGACACGTTATGGCGCGACTCCCTGGAAGCCATGCCCAAGGCGGCTTTGGAGCTGGGCCGCATCGGTTTCGACTTGGAAGCCCTGGAAGAGGCCGCGGCCCGATCGGGCGGTGCCATGCTGTCCCTTAAGGCGCGGAGCGCGCCCCCCGAGGTAACTGCAAAGTTACCAAGCCTTCCCGCGGCGCAAATCCGGATGGAAAAAACGGCCTCTATCCATCTCTATAACACGCCTATCCAAGCCGCATTGATCTTGTTGCTGCTGGCGCTATCCTGGCTGCTCCGTAAAAAGTGGGACATAGACTGACTGCCCATGCGGGCAGCACCAAGTCTCGATCGATTGCCGTGCGATAGCCTTCACAGCGGAAAACATTTTTCCTCACCCTTTTCGATAAGTCCATGATTTGATAGCCGTTACCTTTTCCAGGTAAGGGCATCCGCAAGTTACCCGGCACTTTCAACCGTATGGATATAGGATTTTGGGATTGTCGGCAACCCCGTTTTTCCCTTACGATTTCTTGCTTATTTAGGGGTAATTATGGTAGATTTTGGGTAAAATTGGTTAAGAATGGCAAACGCAAAGAACATCATCAACTTAGAGTCCTTCATCGGCAAGGCGACCGTGGCCATGGATGCCACGGGCCGCACGAGCTTTCCGAAGGATTTCCGTAAGAGCCTCCGCGAAGAAGCGGGCGGGCAGGTTGTGGTGACCATTGGGCTGGACCGGACCTTGGTTTTGTTTCCCTTATATGAATGGAACGAATACATCCAATATCTGGAAAGCCTGGGGCGCGGTGCCGAGGTCTCTAAATTCCGTTTGCGCATCACCTCCATGGCCAAGCTGTCCGTCCTGGATGCGCAGAATCGCATCTCCCTCAGCGCCGAGCAGATGAGCTATGCGGGCATATCCGGAGAAGTCACTTTCGTGGGCGACGGCAAGCGCGTGCGCTTATGGGCGCCGGAGCGTTTCGCCCAGGAAATCCAAGCGGTATCGCCTGACGAAGAAAAGCAATTCGAGAATTGGTTCTGATGGGCAGGCAGGTCCCGCGAGGGCCGCGTTCCGGATCCCCGCGCAGGCAAGCGGGCGGCGATGCTCGCGGCCAGCGCAGCGATCATGGCTACCACCTGCCCGTTATGGCGGATGAGATCCTGGAAAACCTGGTGATCGATCCCGCCGGGCTTTACGTGGACGCCACCATGGGCGGAGGCGGGCATTCCGGGCGCATCCTGGAGAAATTGGGGCCGCAGGGCGGCCTCCTGGGCCTGGACAGGGATATGGAAGCGGTGGAGAGAAACAAGGCGGCTTTCGCGAACGAACCGCGTGTGCGCGTGCGCCGCGCGGAGTTCTCCCGCCTGGCCGAGTTCTGCGATCCGGAAAGCCTGGCCGGCGTCCTTTTCGATCTAGGCGTCAGCTCGCGGCAATTGGACGCCAAGGAGCGCGGGTTTTCCTTCACCCCCGGCACGGCCCTGGACATGCGCATGGGATCGGAAGGCCCGGCCGCGGCGGATTTACTCGCCGGTTGGGACGAGTACCAGCTTTCCGTGGTGCTGCGCCGCAACGCGGACGTAGTGGAAGGCAAGAGACTGGCGCGGCATATCGTGGCGGCGGTGGAGCAAGGCGAGGAGATGAACAGCGACCTGATCCGCAAAGCCGTGGAAAAGCTGCCGGGAGTGCGGGAAGACAACCGGAACTCCCTGCTGGCGCGCGTGTTCCAGGCCATCCGCATGGAAGTAAACGATGAGATGGGCCAGGTGGAGATGGGTTTGCGGGCGGCGGTGGCTTGCCTGCGCAAGGGCGGCCGGCTGTGCGTGCTCAGCTATCATTCGGTCGAGGATCGCCGGGTGAAGGACACCCTGGCCGAGTTCGAAAAGGATTGCATTTGCCCCCAGAACCTGCCGGTATGCGTTTGCGGGAGCAATAATCGCCGGCTGCGCAAGGTTTTGCGCAAACCCGGATTGCCCACGGATGCCGAGCGGGAGCGGAATCCGCGCGCCCGCAGCGCCAAGCTCAGGGTGATGGAGAAGGTATGAAGGGCCTGAAGCTGCGCACCGTAGTGGGATTGTTCCTGCTCGTATTAAGCCTGGCCGGTGTGCTGGTCGCGCATGTATGGAAGCAGAACGCTTATGTGCGGCTTTCCATGTCCGCCGTCAAAATCGCCAAACAGAAGTCGCAATTGGGGAACGATATCGCCTTGCTGGAGATTTCCGTAGGCGCGCTGAAGAAGCTTTCCCGCATCGAAGCCTTGGCCAGGGACCGCTTCGGATTGGAATACGGGAATGCGCCCGTTTTGGTATACCTGGAATCCGGCGCGGACGGCGTGGGCAATCCCGGCGAGGGCGGTTATGAGGGCAATGCGGGGAGAAGGGCCAGGCTGGCTTCCGCCGCCATCAACTCTCCCCAAGAGGTCGCGCAAGCGGACGCCATCGGCAAGGACGCGGACGCCAAGGGGCTGGAAGCGGGGAAGGGCGCATGGCGAATAAAAGGATTCTGACCCTGGGCCTGCTGCTGGCGATCGCCTGGTTCGGCATGATCCTGCGCGTGGCCTGGGTGCAGGTGGTGAGGTCCGGCTTTTACCGGGAGATGGCGGCCAGCCAGAGCATCCGCCGCAACGTGGTGGCGCCCAAGCGGGGCGAAATCCTCGATCGGGATTTGCAGAAGCTGGTGGTGAACGCGGATGTGGAGTTGCAATCCCAGGCTTATTCCGACGCCAAGGGCAATCTAACGGCCGCGCGCATGCGCAAGTTAAGCCGGGTATGCCCGCAAGGGTTCCTGGCCGGGCAGGTACTGGGAACCGTGGGCAAGGACGGCTACGGGCAATTGGGCCTGGAGTATTTCCTCGACAAGGAGCTGCGGGGCACGGATGGCTGGAAATACCTGCGCCATGACGTGAAGAACCATTATTATCCGGGATTCGAGGAGCGCCGGAAGGAAGCCATCAACGGCGCCAACGTGGTGCTCACCATCGATTCCAAGCTCCAGGAAATAGTCGAGCATGCATTGGAACGGGGCGTGCAGAAGTCCGGCGCCAAGCAGGGCGTGGCCATCATCGTCGATCCGTATACAGGCGACATCCTCTCGATGGCCAATTATCCCTTCTACAATCCCAATACTCGCGACGGCGAGGACAAGGACGCATGGAAGAACCAGGCCGTGGTCAAGGTATACGAGCCCGGCTCCACTTTCAAGATCATCACCAGCACGGCGTTGCTCGAGGAAAAGCTCATCAAGCCCACCGATACTCTCGACGGCGAGAATGGCCAGTATAAGTTATCCGGTCAGATTATCCGCGATACCCATGCGCGTGGGCGCATCAGTTTCACCGACGCTCTGGCCTATTCCAGCAATATTTGCTTCGCCAAGGCCTCCGCGCGCCTGAAGCCGGAAACCTTCTACAAATACATCCGCTCTTTCGGCTTCGGGATGAAAAGCGGGGTGGGGCTGCCCGCGGAGGAGAGCGGAGTGCTCAAGGCCGTGGGGGAATGGAGCGGACGCACCCAGGCCACGATGGCTTTCGGCCATGAAATCTCCACTACCCCTTTGCAGGTGGCCATGGCGGCAGCGGCCATCGCCAACGGCGGGATGCTGATGAAGCCGCGCATCGTAAAGGCTTTCGCCGATAACGAGGGCCGTGTCATCCAGGAGTTGCCGGTCCGGAGAGTCCGCAGGGTAATGTCCCAGGGCACTGCCGATCAGGTCAAAGCCATGATGGCGGCGGTGGTGGAATACGGGACCGCCAGCGACATCAAGAGCGACCGCATCGCATTGGCCGGCAAGACCGGCACTGCGGAGAAGATCGATGCCGAGACCGGCAAATACGTGCACGGTCTGTTCAATTCCTCTTTCCTGGGGATGGCGCCGGTGGATCGGCCCGAATTCGTCTGCCTGGTGCTGCTGGACGAACCGTCCATGCTGAAATACGGCGGCCAAAGCGCCGCGCCCATATTCCGCGAAATAGTGGACCGCGTGCTGGCGAACCCCGATTATCCCTTGGCCCGCCGCGCATCGAAGCCGTCCGCGGCCCTCGATACCTCCATGGCCATCTCCGATGTTCCGGGTTTTTCCTTTGCGCAAGCCAGGCAACCTCTTCCGCAAGCTCTTTCGCGGACAGAATCGCAGGCTTCTGCGCCGTCTTCTCCGGAAACCTTTCCGCAGGCGCCTTCGCAGGCCAAGATGGATTCCCCACTGATGCCGGACTTGAACAATTACACGCTCCGCGACGCCTTGTCCCGCCTTCGGAACCTGGGTCTGGACGTGGAATATTCCGGCACCGGCCGAATCATCCGCCAGGAACCGGCGATGGGAACCCCGGTCAAAGCCGGGCAGAAATGCACGCTCACCTTGGGATGGATGGGCTGATATGAAGTTGTCCGCATTGATACGCGAGGCCGGACTGGGACTAATGGCGAATACCGATCCGGAGCTGACCGGCGTTCGGCTGGATTCCCGCAAAGTGGAAAAAGGCAATCTCTTCCTGGCCCTCAAAGGCGCCCATGACGACGGTTCCCGTTACGTGGCCGACGTGATCGCCCGCGGAGCGGTCGCCGTTCTCTCGGAAGGCAATTCCCATCCCGCCTTGGAAGGCGCTACCGAGCCCCATCCGGGCGCGGAAATCATCCCCTGCCCGGGATTGCGCAAGCATGTGGGCGAATTGTTCAACGCCTGGTACGGCCGCCCGTCCGACGGCATGGAAACGGTGGCCGTGACCGGCACCAACGGCAAGTCCACCATCACCAAGCTCACCTCGGCCATCCTCACGGCCGCGGGCCGCAAGGTGATTTCACTGGGCACCATCGACTACGATATCGACGGCGAAGCCCTGCCTTCCCATCTCACCACGCCCGGCCCGGATGAATTCTTCCAGATGCTGCGCA
>JBDSWM010000172.1:0-8346 GCA_039926685.1 Fibrobacteria bacterium
CGCAGATCCTTGTCCATCCCACCCACCAAGCGGTTCAGCCTGACCCGGTCCAACGCGAGCGCCTGATTACGGCCGATGGCGGAAAAGCGCCTTTTCAACTGCGTACTTTTTTCCGCCAGGTTGCGGAACTCTTCCAGGCTCGGGCCGCGGGAATCCATGCCGTCCTCGTCGGAACGGGGGGCATCGCCGCTGGCGTTCAGCAAGGCGAGCAGGCCGAGGAAATCCCGCGTCACCCCGGACGCCACACGGCCGATGGCATCCATCTTGCGCGCATGCCGCAATTGCCCGTCGCTGCGGCGCAGGGCTTCCGCCGCTTTATGCCGATCGGTAACATTCAGGCCCACGCCCACCACTCCCGCCACATCGTCATAGCCTTTGAACACGGGGCTGAAATGGATCTCGTACCACAGGCCTTCGAACTCGGAGGTGACGGTGAACTCCTCCCCGGAAAGGGCCCGATGGAGATTGAGGCGATCCTGCGGCGAGCGGCGGCATAATTCGAATGCGGATTTGCCGATAGCCTGGCGGGAGCTGATGCCCAAGGGTTCCAGGCCGCGCCCTTCGCAAAAGGTGACCGTCCCCTTCCCGTCCAATGCGAATAATACGATGGGCGCATTGGCGAGCACATTGCGTAATCGGCCTATGGCCGGCTCCACCCCTTCCCCGCCCCTGCGTTCGGGGAGGGAAAGCGCGGAAACCAGCCGCAAGTCGCGGCCTTGCCAGGGAAAGGGATGGGCGGAAAGCTCAATGGGAAATCGGGCGCCGTTCCAGTCCACCCCTTCGGAAACTATGCGGGTCAGAGGTCCGCTTTCGGAAAGGAGGGGATCGGGCAGGAAGCGCGCCAACGTGACGCCGGAGTGCATTCCGGGATACCCGAACAGCTCATCCCAAGCGGGATTGGTTTCCAGCAGCTTATCCCCGTCCGCCAAAGCCTTCGCATCGGGGACTTGCGAGAACAGCAAGCGGAATGAGCCCGCCTCGGGATTCATGGGGAGGGTGGTGAGGTTGGTGGCGTTGGTGGGAAAAGGAGCTTGGACGGGATCGATGTCCGGGGTTTTGGAGTTCGCTGAGGCAGAGGGATTCAGGCCCGATGCCAGGACATCGGATCCAGTGACCGGACCCAGCACGTGCTCCCAAACCTTCTCCAAGGCACTCCGGAGTTTTCCGCTCCGGGCGCTCGCGCTTTTACCCTCACTTTTACCCTCACTTTTATTCGCACCTTTACCCGCGACTTTATCCGACTCTTTATCCGAGTCAGTGCCCGCGCTTTTTTCCGATGCACCTTCCATAGAGGCTTCTATATAAATTATTCGCCGCGCGATTCCCAGAATTAATCCAACGGAGATTTAAGTCCGTGATACCTGTAGCGTTTCTGTCGGATCGCTTCCGCCAGAGCGGGGAATCAGGCGGGAAGGCGCGAGTCGATCAAAGCGGACTTGACTTTTTCGGCCAAATCCCCCGGCGAAAACGGTTTGGCCAAAAAGGTAGCGCGGGCCTCTTCCACTTCTTGCTGCACCATGGGATTGTTGGCGTAACCCGAGATGTACAAGACCCCGATATCCGGACGCATGAGACGGATGCACTTGGCCAATTCGCAGCCGCTCAGGAAAGGATCCATCTTCACGTCGGTGAGCAGGAGATGGACCGGATCCTTGAAGCTGTCCAGCAGGATCAAGGCTTCATCGCTGTGCTGGGCCTTGATCACCCTGTATCCTTGAGCTTCCAAAACCAGCGCAGCCAGATTCCTGATGGAATCCTCATCATCGACCAGCAATATAGTCTTGGGCTCATCTGACGACATTTTCACCTCGGAAAGTCTATCGGAAAAATCTTCCGAACGCCACCTATAACTTACCATCTTACGACCGGGGGGGCTAACCCCTATTTTTTTTGGCAATTGGAACCAAGGGCAAGGTTCCCCACCCCGCCGCATTTATTAAAATCGCGGATCCATGTTTCAACAGTTGCTCACCCCCCCATGCGGGATTAGATTAAGGCTATATCAGACTATAATTGACAATCAGGACATTCGCCGCCGGGAAATGGTAACCTTGCCTTTTTCCAGGGGCCAGGAGCATGCATGTCAGGCCGATCCCCCGCACCTTCCCAAAGTCCGCAATCTTCGCCCGCGCTTTCCAAGCAAGCGAAAATCCGCGTGATGCTGCCCATCGCGTTGGCGGTGGCGGTGCTTTCCCTTTTCCTGGTGGCTTTCTGGCCCGACTCCCAGCACGGAAAAAAATCCGGGGCGGGCCGGGAACAATCGGGCCGGAACCCCTCGCCGGTGGGTTATTCCGATCGCGGGCCACGCAAAAATTCCAGTAACTCTGAAGGTACCCAGGGCGGGTATTCCCCCGTGGGCGGAGACCGCTCCGCGTCGCACGCCGGTTCCAAGGGCGGCTGGTGGTACCACGAAGAAGACAAGAGCCGCGCCAAGGAGAAAACCTGGTGGTGGCAGGATAAGCACGAGGAAAGGTCCGAAGATAAGCGTAGCGAAAGCTCAGAGGATAAGACGAGAGCAAGCTCCTCTCCTGCGCGCGAACCGGTGGAAATGACCCCGGGCGGCTGGACCCCGGATGAACCGGATGAGAAAACCGCCAGCAAAGCCACCCCGCCCTCCAATTCCGGTCCCGACAATAACTGGTGGCGCGACTGAACGGAAAACCGCCTCCGGCGCGATCCCTCGGCCCCTGTCCGGAACGGTTCCTACCCGAGCCGTAGGTTGCAGCCCTCTTCCCTAAGTTGTAGATTTTGCCGTCCCACCCGGAGCGTGCCGCCGGGATACGGTTTCAGGCACCAGTAGCTCAGCTGGATAGAGCGCTGCCCTCCGAAGGCAGAGGTCGCAGGTTCGACTCCTGCCTGGTGTACCACTTCCCGCAATTTTCCCCAGCATAACACCCGACCTTTGCAAAAAATAGACGCCTGACCTGTACATTTCGGCCAAAATATCCATGAAGTACCTCGAATGGGGACATTCCCCCTGTCCCTAAAGGAAGATCGCGTTACTGTATTCCTGGATGGGGACCATACAGACCCATCCGGAAGGAAAATCCATGCTCGCTAAAATCCTGACCGCAGGCTTGTTGCTGCTCCCGACCTTAGGCTTTTCCACCGAACCCGCGGGCCTGCCCGTCCCGCCCGAAGGTTTCGCCTCCCGCAAAAGCGTTCCCCATGGGACCTTGAGCGCCGCCCAGCAATATCCCACCAAGGATTACGGACAGAAACCGGTGAAAGTGTATACGCCGCCGGGATATGACCCCAATCGGGCCCAGAAATACCCTGTCCTTTATCTGCACCACGGCATCGGCGGGAACGAGACGGCCTGGACCAGTTCCGAAGGGAATGCCGACAATGTGCTGGACAACCTGTACGCGGACGCGAGCAAGAGCGTGACGCCCTTCATCATCGTGATGCCCAGCGGAGGCGCTTTCGGCGGAGACGATTTCGCGCGCTTCGAGAAATACGGGCCCGTTCTCATCAACGACTTGATTCCCTGGGTGGAGAAGACCTACAACGCCTCGCCGGACCGCACCATGCGGGCCATCGCCGGGTTGTCCATGGGCGGGGGGCAGACCTTCAATTTCGGATTCACCAACCTCGACAAGTTCGCTTATATCGGCCCTTTCTCGGCGGCGCCGAACACCAAGCAGCCCACGGAAACCATCAAGGACGTAGCCGCTCTCAAGCGCGACATCAAACTCATCTTCATCGCCTGCGGAACCGCTGACGGATTGAAAACCAACAGCGATATGTATCATGAGTTCCTCGATAAGAACACCGTGCCCCATATGTACCAGCTCGAGCAGGGCCAAGCCCATACCAGTATCGTTTGGAACCGGAGCCTGTACAACTTCGCCCAGCGCATTTTCAAGGATGGCGCCTCGGGGTTGAAGCCGGCGATTCCGCAGGCCCGCGCCCAGACGCTGGCAGGTCCCGTCGAGGGCGGGTCGGCTTTCCGGATCCGGGTCCAGCGCGGCGAAGGGACGGATCTCTTCTTCGTCAACGGCAGGAATGTACCCAACCGCAAAGACGCGCTTACCGTTCCTAATCCCCAGGCAACGGAAGCAATTCCCGCGGCGAAGTGAATGCCCTTTCCAGTTGCGTAAAAGGATCCCGGAAGCGTAGGCTTTTGGAGAGAAGCTGGAGCGGCAGGGCCGGATCATCCGGGGCTTCGGGAAGCAGCTCCGGATAATAGGGATCATGAAGAATGGCCGCCCCGATTTGCGAAACCTGCACCCGTAATTGATGCCGCTTGCCGGTGGAAGGATAGAGGGCGAGCGCCGCATAGGCTCCCGACCGCTTCATCAGGTCCATGCGGCAAAAGGCATTGGCTACCCCCTCCGCCAAATCGCGCCGCAAGGTGGGTCCGTATTTCTCGATGCGGCCTTCCAATTCCCAGGAATTTTCCGAGGGCGCTCCCGAGAGCCAGCGTACATTCGCCAGGTACATCTTCTCCACTTGGCGCTCCTTGAATAGATCCTGATAACGCCCACGCTCGCTTTCATGGATGGAAAACAAAACCAATCCCGCCGTATGCCGGTCTATCCGGTGCACCGGAGAAAGCCCGCGCAAGCCGGTTTCCTCCAGCAAATGGTAAAGCAGACATTCCCTCACGAATTTCCCGCCCGGAACCACGGGCAGGAAATGCGGCTTGCAGGCCACGAGGATATGATCGTCCCGGTAAAGGATTTGATGGGCATCCGGTATGCGCGGTTCCGCGGAGACTTCCCTGAAATAAAGGATTTCCAATCCAGGCGCGACCTTGCATTGGGCGGACGCGGCGGTTCCATCTCCGAACCGGACTTTTCCCTCCCCGATGCGGCTTTTCCAGGTTTCCGCCCCGATGTGCGGAAAGCGCCCGGAGAGGAAATCGAGCAAGGTGACGTCTGCCGGAATACCGCGGGGCACGACAATGGAGGATGCCTTGGGGGAGATGCTGTTCACGGGGGTAAATATAGATCCCGTCCCGGTGGGCGCAGGCGGCGCGACCTCAGCGTTTCAGGGCGCCCAGTCCTGTCGCATAAACAAGAGCGGCGGCCTGACTGAAGCCGACGTCGCCATCGCCGGGAAAGGCAAGGTGAGGCCGATAGGCGCGAACCCGTAGTCGCCGTATCCGAGATGGCCCAACCAGATGGTTCCTCCCAGCGTGAAGCGAAGATTGTCCCCGAGCATGCATCCCCGGAAGCGCCCGCGCGGATCCATATAGGCATCGCTGCTGGCGAATCCCCGCAAGTCGGTGGCGGAGCCGAAGCGCATGGACGGATTGATATCGGCAATCGGGTCCGTTCGCGAATCGGTCAGGAAAATCCCCTCGCCCTGCGCCTGCATCACGTTGATGCCTCCTATATGGAGGTATTCTTCGTATCGTCCCTCCGCATAGAAGGCGGGATAATCTTCCAGTACCGACTGGATGGAAACGGTCAGGGTATCGCGCGCCAGGAATTGGCCTTTCAACCGCGGCGCTCCGGCTATGGACATCTTGCCGGCGGAGAACACCACGCCGCCCTCGATGCGGGCATCGCTTTCGATCCTCACTTCCGAGGCGAGCACCATACAATCTCGCAAATCCACGCCCCGCCCCAAGGTGAGGGTGCCGAGGACATAGATGCGTTGATGCTCCCGGATGCCCGCAGTCAATAAGACCTCGCCCGTCAGCACTTGCGAGCCGCTCCAGGCATCGTCCCGGAGGGGAGCCTCCGAAGCCATTCTCTCCAACTCGAGGGCCGCGGCGGAATCCCAGGCCCGGGCCCAGGGAAACCGGAAAGGGAGTTCTTCGCGGATGGGCGCACCGGATTCCCACAAGCCCACCGAGGCGGTGCGCCCGGTATAACGCACAGCATTGTCGGTCGCCTTGCGCACGCTTCCGCTGTATAGGTAGACCGGCCCCGAAACCTCGGCGTTCAAGGCCAGGACCATATTGCCCGAATGATTGGTGAGGCCGAAAACAGGATAGTCGTCCAGGTTCATGGACTGTCCCACGAGCGCGGATGCGGTCCGGGTGAGGGAGCCGTTGGCGGAGCGCGCGGTGGCGGAAACGAACACGCGCCGGTACAGGCCCAGTCTCTGCAGGGACCACGCATAGCCCGAGGAATCGGAACCCGCGGGCACCCATTGGAAGGAACGTTCCAACGAGGGCCCGCCGCCCGCGAAATCCAGGGCCCGCTGCAAACCGGAATCGATCAAGGCCTCGGCGCGCCGGCGCACGACAGCCGTATCCGTCCCTTGAGGCAAGGAGTCGCGGCAGGCCGGCTTCGCGCAAGGCGGCTTGGGAAGGGAGTCCGGGCAAAACCAAACCGTACAATGCCCCTTAGACGTATCCGGGTGCACGATAACCGGGCGCGAAGTATCGGGATGCACGGTATCAGCGGGGCATACGGGCATGCCGCAAGAGGTTTTGGGAATGGTATCGGGGCAAACCACCTTCCTGCAAATCGTATCGACGCCGGGATGCGTGGGCGCTCCGCCTGGATCGGAAGAACAACCGCCCAACAATATGAGGCCCAGGTGAACGCCGAGCGCATGCGCCCTGAGCCTCATGGCGACTCCTTTGCGGAAGTTATGTATAGACCCCCTGCGGCCCGGACACCCGCTCCTACCGACCGGCCGAGCACGGATTGGGCCGGGAATGGATGCTGCATCGTCCCGACGCGGTAAACGAGGCGGAAGGCGCCCCGGAACGGCTCCTGGCGCGGGAGGGCTTGACGGCGGATGGATTCCGGCGGGGCCCCCTCGGGATAATAACTCCACAGCGAGAGTCCATCGGTGCCGATCAGGAAACGGCCCGGTTCGGCCGGAACCACCGCCGAAATAATCCCGCCCAATGTGGGCAGGGCCTTCCAGGTACCCCCTCCATCCCGGGAATATCCCGCGCCGGCCGTTCCCATCGCGGCCAGAAACTCCCCGGATACGGTGACTCCCGTGATACTGCCGATGGAATATCCGGCTAAAACGGCGAGATTGTTCCAGGTCTTGCCTTGATCGACGCTGTAGCACATGTCCTGGCCGCAAGCCGCGAGAAGGGAATCCCCTCGGATGGAAAGGAAATCCAGCGCTTTGAGGCTGAAATCCGGCAAGCGGTCGGCTACGATATTCCAGGCGCTGTTGGAATCGGGATAGAAACGGTAGACGGTGGAGCTATTGGAATAGGGCGCGGTAGCGTAAAGGTTTTCCCCATCGCTGGCGAGGGATGTGACTTTGTAATTGTCGAGATTCCAGGAATAGGCTTGGCCGGGACGCGACCAGGTTCGCCCCGAATCCGGGGATGCGAAAACCCCTGCCCCATCTGTTCCGGCAAACAGTTGCCCTTGATGCCAGGCCAGGCATAGCGGCGGCCCATCGAAGGGAACTTCGGATCTGCGCAGGAAGGCTCCCGCTTCATCGTCGTAGATCAATAGGGAAAAACCGAGGATCAGGTATAGCCGCCCGGCCTGGGAAACGAAGCGCCCGCGGGCGGCCCCGTTGCCGGTCCCCGGCAGGAAGTCCCAGACCTGATAAGGCGCGGTCGCCACAAAGGCCCCGGCACCTGGGATCAAGGCGAAAGCCTTGCCGGCATGCACCGCCATGGAAGGGATGGACCGGTTCCGGAACGTCCCGCCAGTAACCCGCAAGGTACCTTGCGGGGTTCCCGCCACCAAGCCCAGCAATTCCGTTCCGAAGAGAACGCCGCCCGTAAGCCCCATCACCGCCGGAATCCGGCCCGGGTCCCCTGCCCCAGGCATCGCCAGCGCGGTGAAATCCTCCCCGCCGTTGCGCGAAAGGAGGGCGCCGCCCGCGGCGGCGATCCACAGCCTTCCATCCTGCTCCAGCAACCCGCCGATATCCCTCCGGTTGGCCGGGAAACCGCGGCCCGCGGGTTGCCTCCAAGCGGGAACCGTGGAGGCTTGCAAATCCTCCCAGCGCGCGAGCCGGAATGCGCCGGACGCTTCCGTCCATAGTCCCGATTCCCCGGCGGCCAGTTTTACCGCGCTCACCCGGGACGGGAAGGTCAGCAACGCCCGCCAAGTCGCGCCATTGTCTCCGGAGACGTACACGTTCTCTCCGGTTGCTGCGTACAACGCAGTTCCCTTGATGGCAATGGCAATGAGGTAATTGGATGTTCCCGCTGGCCGGGCCAGGGTTCGCGTCCAGGTGACCCCGCCGTCCAAGGAAGCGTAAAGGTAGGTGCCACCCAGGCCCGCGAGGTGTTCGCCGTCCGCCGCCAGGCTGTTCAGGTTCAGGAAGCCAGGGTTCGCCGTTTCCAGCCGGGACCGGATTTCGCTCCATTGCCCGCTGGCCATATCCAGGCGATATAAAGCCGTGTGGTTGCTGGCGAATATCGCCGCCGGGGTGGAGACGAGAAGGGGGATTTCC
>JBDSWM010000173.1:0-12190 GCA_039926685.1 Fibrobacteria bacterium
GGGTACCACCACGGGGCCGAATGGCATCGCCAAACTCGAGTACACCCTGGATGCGGGGTTGCCGATTGCGGCTACAGCCGCCGCCAATGGCAGCTGGAAATTGGCCGCGGTGAAGTTCACCAACGCCGTGACGACGACCCTCACGGTAACCGCCACCGATAGTCTCGGGAACACCGGGCAAGCGCAGCTCAAGGTGCTCAGGGACAGCGATATTCCCTTGCCACCCACGGCGCTGGTCAAACCCGCTTCGCCCACCAATGTCGTACTCTCCTCCTGGTCCTGGGCCGCAGGGAGCGACGCGACCACGGGCAGCGGCTTGAATGGAAAATACCGGTGGAAAATGAATTCCGGCATCTGGACGGAGACCAGCACCGCATCGGTGGTGGGAGCCTCCCTGGCCGAAGGCACCAACACCTTCTCGGTGCAGGAGCAGGACAAAGCCTTGAACTGGTCCGATGCCCTGATCGGCACCGCGGTGCTGGATACCAAAGCCCCGGATGCAGTCAGCTTCGTGGGCACGGACGGGACCTTGACCGCGGATGATACGCCCACCTGGACCTGGACGCCTTCCGTCGTCAACGGCGGTATCGGGCAGTATATCCTGAAGCTCGATGCCGGAGTCGAGTTCGATGGCGGCGCGGTGGCGTCCTATACGCCGCTTACCTCGCTCGCAGACGGCACCCATGTCTTGTCTGTAAAAGAGAAGGATCAGGTGGCGGGGGTGACGAGCCTGGCCAAAACGTTCAGCTACAAGGTCAAGGCGACCCCTCCCGGCGCGCCCATCGTGAAAAGCGCCGTGGCGACGCTCGCCAACAATGGCCTGACCAATAATCCTGGTTTCACCTGGACTTCCGGGGGCGGGGGTAACGGCAAGTACCGGGTGAAGGTGAATGCCGAAGCCACCCCCCGGGTCAATGGCGTCGCCGGAGCCACTTTCTCCTTGGCCGCGATCGCCGCCGATGGGGACGGAATCTACAAGGTTTCCGTGTCCGAGCAGGATGATCTAGGGCGCTATGGTCCCGAGGGGAGCTTCACCATCACGTTGGACCGGACCGCGCCCAAACTCGGCAATCCCACGCTCGAAGGCAAGCTATTCCCATTACGCGACGGCTTCATCACCAATGCCGCCTCCGTGTCCATCAGCTACACCTCGGATGGGGCGCCGAAAACCTTCACCTGCACGCTTACCGAAGGCGCCGCGAAACTGTGCAAAGACGCGGCGCAATCGGATGCCGCCGGCAATTCCGCGACTTTCCAAATCAATATCTGGAGCAGGTCCAAGGTGGTTTTCTTCAGCCCCACGGGCACGGGGGACGGCTCCAGCTGGGAGGAGGCCGACGGCGGCCTGCAAACCCAGATCGGGTTGAGCGGTACGGGCGGTAAGGAATTCTGGCTGGCCACGGGCAACTACGCGGCCAAGAACCCTTCCCTGGAGTTCAGCCACAAGTTGGTGACCGTTCTCGGGGGATTCACGTTCAGCTCCTATCCGACCACCAGCGCGAGCCGGTCCAAGACGACGACCACACTCGGAGGAATAATCAACGCCTCGACGATGGAGCCTTGCATATTCGACGGACTCACCTTCACTGGATCTGTGGAGCCGACGGCAATGGGTACCTCGGTAAAATCCTGCCAATTCATCGATTGCACTTTCAAATCCAATATCAATATGAAGTCCGGCTCGTTCGTCGATTTCAAAAACTGCAGCATGATCAATCTCAACAATGGCAATATTCCGATTTACATGGAGCCAAATGCCACCTTGGTTTGGGACGGCGGCCAAATCACGGGAAACATCCCCCCCGGATCGGAATCCATGAGTATCACGGTAAATGACGGCTGCTCGGCGACTTTCCGGAACATGACCATTGAGAAAAACATCCCAACCTGGCACAATATCCAGGTCTACACTTCCGGCAACCTGGTCATCGAATCCTCGGTTCTGGGCTTTAAATGTCCTGATGATGTTTTGGCTTACACTGGAGCCACGGGAAGATGCAACACGATTTTGATCCCCTTTTAGTAATTATTCAGAAAGCCGCATCACGGAAAGGCGGCCGCTTTCCTTTTTGACGAAGGCGATCCAGGGTTCCCCTGAGGGACCGAATGCCAACGCCACGGACCGGCCGAAAATCACGGCCAGGTTGGATGCGTCCACGTCCCGCCAGGCTCCGGCGGCATCGTCCCAGCGCAGCATATTGAGGGCGCCTCCCTGATCGTAATTGCAGAAAGCGACATAGGGCGCCCCTTTGGGGCTTATGGCCATTGCCAGGGAAAGGACTTGTCCGGAGGAAAAGCTTTCCGCGCCGACAGGAGCCCAGGTTCCCGCGGTAAGCCTTCGTACCGTGGCCTTGAAGGTAAA
Organism: Fibrobacteria bacterium; assembly: GCA_039926685.1. Classification (GTDB taxonomy): domain Bacteria; phylum Fibrobacterota; class Fibrobacteria; order UBA11236; family UBA11236; genus Chersky-265. Next base: position 2,363 of record JBDSWM010000173.1, read on the forward strand.
ATCGAAGCCGTCGGCGTAGCCGAAATATGGCGTGCCATCGGCACCGATGGCCATGACGACGTTGTTGGCCTTGCCCGGCGAGAATCCCAGCTCGCCTGCGGGTTTCCAACCTTCGGCCTGGCCCACATAACGCATAGCGCTCCCGCGTCCCGTGCGCTCTTCGTCATAGTACCCCACGTAGGGCGTGCCCGCCGGGTCGATGGCCAATGAGAGGAAATTGACTTCGGCATCGGTAAATCCCGAATCCCCCACCGTGTTCCATTCGTTCCCGGCCTTGCCATAGCGCAGCACCGTGGCCCGGCCAAAATGCCGCTCATCTTTGTAGGCGAGAACTGGCTCTCCGGCGGGGTCCATTTCGAGGGCAAGTTGGCTGACTCCGATGGGAGTCGCTTCTTTGCGGCCTACAAGCTCCCAACGCTGGGAGTCCGGCTCCCAATGCTTTACGGTCGCGCGCATGGAATCGCCCTCGTCGATGAACGCCAGGTAAGGGGTTCCGTCCGGGCCCAGGGCCAAGTCGAATACGTACACCGCTCCCACCGAGAGCCCGCTGCCGTCCAGCTTCTCCCATCGCCGCGACGCGGGGGAAAACCGCATCACCACGGCCCGCCCGGAATCGGAAGCGTCGGTAAAAGCCACATAGGCCATCCCGTCTCGGTTCACCCGCAGCGCGACCGAATAGGAGCCCGAGGTCGAAAAATCCGCATCACCTACGTATTGGAAATGCTCCGCCCGCGCGGACGGCGGCGTGTCCTTGGATTCGAACATGCAGGCGGACCCGAATCCCAGGCAAGCCCCGAGGATAAGTCTTCGTAGCGCAAGGGGCGGGGAAGCGGGACTTCGCGTGACGGATGGGTTTGCCAGCTGTTTTCCTTTGTCATGCGGCCATCGGCCTGGAGCGAGAGAGCTAATAAATAACTTAATCGCATCCGGAAATCCTGAACAACGGAAAACGGCGGGAGTCGATGCGGACCGTCTATATCAGCCCTTCGCGCTTCAGCCAATCGTGGCAGTCGCGCAACATCTCCTCCACGGGCATGGGCTTCAGTCCCAGTTCCGCCTGCGCCAACGCTCCGGAATAGCGACATTCGCTGTTCATGATGCGGGCCACTTCCGGGGTCAAGTCGGGCGCCTTGCGCGTGAACAGGGAAATCCCCTGGGATATCCATCCCAATGCCGAGATGACCGCGGCGGGAACCGGTTTGAGGCGGGGGGCGCGGCCGAGCAAGGTTTCCGCATGGCGGAAAAGTTCCAGGAAGGGCGCATCGACAGTGGCCAGAATATAGCGCGCGCCTTTGCGGCCCTGGTCGACGGCGGCAATGTGGGCTTCGGCGGCGGCCTGGGCATGCACGAAAGATCCCGAGCCTCGCGGCGCCCCGCCGGTTTTGCCGTCCCGGATCATCCGGAACAGGCGGCCCCAATTATGGCTATCGTACCGGCCCAGGATGTTGACCGGCTGCAGGATGACGGCGTCGAGCCCCCGATCGATGCCGCGCTGCACTTCCACTTCCGCCCCGGCCTTGGTGCTTAGGTAGGGGATCTTGGATCGGATTCCCTCCTGGGGGAACGTCTCGTTTACGCGGCGGCCGGGTTGGTGTCCGTAAACGGCCACGCTGGAGGTATGGATGAATTTGCCGATGCCGCGGGCCAGGCAGGCTTCGACCAGATTGCGGGTGCCCAGGACATTGGTTTGCTGCATGCGCTCTCGATCGCCGGACCAGAAGGAAACCTTGGCCGCGGCATGGAAAACAGCGTCGGTTCCGGCCGGGATGGACTGGGCCAGGGCGGCTTTATCGTCCAGGTCGCCAGGCCGCAACTCGGCTCCCATTGCCTTGAGGCGGGACGTATCCGAACCGGCGCGATGCAAGGCGACCACGCGCCATTGGCGATTGCGGAGGGATTCGACCAGGTGGGATCCCAGGAACCCGGTTCCCCCGGTGATGAATGCGGTGCGCTCCTTCATTTTATCCTCCAAGTGGGACTATTTTTACATCCCATGAGTGTGTACGTCGATTAAGCAAGCAATGTAAACAATGATAACATATCATGTAAGCACTGTCCACATCTTTGCGGCTTTTCCATATCCCTTGCCGTACCCCTTCCCGAACGTAAAGGAATCGCGGCGTTGAAAACCAAGTCCAAACCCTATCATCATGGGGATTTAAGGAATGCCTTGTTGCAGGCGGCACTGGAACTGCTGGCCGAATCCGGCCAGGAGAATCTGTCGCTGCGCGAGGTGGCGTTGCGGGCGGGAGTGAGCTCGGGCGCGCCCTACCGGCATTTCGAAAACAAGGAGGCGTTGCTGGCCGCCTTGGCCGAAGGCGGGTTCCGCCGCCTTGAAGGCGCGATGGCGGAGGCGATCTTGAAGCATCCCCGGCATCCGGGCAGGCAATTGCGCGCCATCTCGCAAGTCTACCTGGGGATGGCGGAAGAGAATCCTCCCTTTTTCAAGGTCATGTTCGGCCCCTATGACGAGGAGGCGACCCACAAGGATGTGATGCCCGTTTGCGAAAAGGTTTTCTGGGACCTGACGGGGATTTTCGCGAAGGCGATGTCGGACAAGCATTTCCGCAAGCAGGATCCGGAACGTTCAGCCCTCTCCTACTGGGCCCTGCTCCACGGCCTGTCCATGCTGCTTATCGATAGGAAATTAGGGGGCTTCCAACGGCCGGGCCATCCCCTCATGGGGCTGCTATTGGAAACGGCGGAAAGGCATGCGCAGGGGTTTCTGATTAGCGTCTAGATGGGCAACATCCAAATGCACACGCTGCTACCAATCCGTGAGATTATAGGCCGTTACCCCGAACACCGTCGCGAGGGAGAACGTCACGGTGAACGCGATGGGGGTGTCGAAGCGGGAGGGATTGAGGGCATTGATGTTTGCACGGTATTTTCATAATAGACTGTTCATTTCTTCCCACCGATACACCTTTACTTTTTCCGATTGATGGTTCGCGGAATTCCTTATCGCTTTTGCGATAGCCTTTCCATCCATGCCCCTGTATTTATTGAGTTTTCCAACCAGCAGCGGGCTGATAATCTCGAATATTTTTATGAAAACCTTTTCGCGCGGACGGTTCTCTTTCCTGTTCCCCAAGATCATGGAAGGTTCGAAAATGTGGGTATGCTCAAACTCCAAGGCGATGATATCCCGTTCCATTTCGCCTTTGGTTTTTGTATAAAAAATGGCGGAATCGGGATTGGCGCCTACGGCCGCCACTACAAACACGGATTTCGCCCCGTTCTCCTTTGCGATGCGCGCGGCTAAAACCGGGTAGTCGTGGTCGATTTGATAATATTCCTTTTCATTCGGCGTGTGCTTTTTGGTGGTTCCCAATGCGATGAAAACCTCATCCGCTATGATATCCGCCTTCAATTTTGGCAAGGTCTGGAAATCGCCGATCACTATTTTCAATTTGGGATGGGCAAGGCCCGGACTTTTCCGGACCACGATGGTGACTTGCCCATATTCCCCGTCGTGCAACATTTCCTGAAGCAAGTGCGAACCTATGAAGCCGCTGGCCCCGAACACGATCGCTTTTTTCATGTTACTCGCCCTTCGCGAAAAAATCCTTCCGCTTCAACGAGGCCTCGATCATCCCTTTCAGGCCGAAACTCCAGCCAGTGGTCAATCCGGTTTTCCATCCTATTCAGCGCTCCCGTTCGCCAGGGAAAGCATCATCTCCAGATACTTCTGCCCATGCCTTTGTAGATCCATCGGTTTCAGGATTACGTCGTGGAAGCGGCCATGGCGCAGGGAATTGTACAGCAAATCCCGGTCCTCGGCGGGATTGCCCGTGATGAGGACGAATTTCAGGTAGGGCTTGTGGCGGCGGATGGCGTTGCAGAGCGCGTTGCCGGTCAGTCCGGGCATGGACTCATCCGTCACCACCAAAGTCACGGCATCCTCGGAACGGATGAACGCGAACGCCCGCTCCGGGTCGGTGAATGTTACCAGGCGCAAATGCTTGCCGAAAAACCGCTTGAAGACGAAGATGTTTTCCTCCTCGTCGTCCACGTACACCGTTATGGGAGCGTGCACGGAGGCGGCGATGCTCTCTTTCAGCGCCTTGAGGAAAGGCCGCAGGGTCCAGCACCGCAAGGCTTCCGGATCCCGTCCGGCCAGGACATTGACGTCGCGGCCGTCGAGGCGTGATTTCAATACGCTCAGCACGATTGGCAAAGTGTCCGGGTCCAATCCCAAATCGGCCAGTCGGGCATCCGATTCCAGCTCGGTCGGGAGCGGCCTGAACTTCGCATCGCCGATGGAAAGGTTGAAGACGATATCCTTCAGAATGTCGTATAGCGTCACCAATCCCATGGATGAAAGGTAATCTGACCGGGGGGAAACGCGGTAGCGACGAAAGTTCGGCTCATCTTCGCCTTTATTCTGCGCGGGATTGGTGTGGCGAAAACGGCCATGGTGAACGGACGTCCAGGTAGGTTCTGCAACAAAAACATCCAGCACGGCGAAGCCTGATGTCGATATCACGCTCCAGGATCTTGGCCGTTTGCTCGGCTGGCAACGGCCGGTGCCTGGAGTTAGGGTTTTCAAAGGTTGGGATACGCTGGCACACGATGCGATCAGGGGAGAAGCGGAACTGCACCAACTTCCCTTAGCTCTCGTGCTCGGTTCCACCCCGCTGGCGCCACCGTGGAAGAGGCCGAGGCTTTATTGCTCGTTGCCAGCGATGAATGGCAGAGCAAGCTCGAGCGGGTCGACCTCGGAGTATTCGGCAGCCTGCATAAAGTGCAACGCGCATTTCCTCTTTCATCTGCCGGTGCCATTTCACGAAGGACACGCAATTAGCCGCACCGGCGGGCAGGATGAGGCTGGAGTTGATGACGATTTCCGGGATGGTCTGCCCGGGTTCGTTCCCGATCAATACGACCGGGATCAAGCCGACGTAAGGCCCAACCTCTGCTTTAGCGACGCGGAATTGTCTTCCATGGTTTTCAGATCCTCGACTGATACGTGAAGAGTTGGAAATAGCGGCCCTGCAAAGCGATTAGCTCCTCATGCGTGCCCCGCTCCACGATGCGGCCGTCTTCCACCACCAGGATGGCGTCCGCCCTGCGGATGGTGGAGAGGCGATGCGCGATCACGAAGGTGGTGCGGCCTTTCATGAGACCGGCCAGGCTGCTTTGGATGAGCATTTCGCTTTCCGCGTCCAGGTTGGAGGTAGCCTCGTCCAGGAACAGGATGCGGGGATCGGCGAGCAGGGCGCGGGCGATGGCCACGCGCTGCCGCTGGCCCCCCGAAAGCTTGACGCCGCGCTCGCCGATCAGGGTATCCAGGCCTTTTTCCAGGCCGGAGATGAAGTCGTAGAGGTTCGCGGCCCGTACCGCCTCGGTTACCTGGTCCGGGGAAGCGTCCCGGCGGCCGAACAGGATGTTGTCGCGCAGGGTGCCTTCGAAGAGGAATTCGTCTTGCAGGACCACGGCCAGATGCTTGCGATAGCTTTCCAATTTGATGGTGGCGAGGTCGATACCGTCCACCAGGATGCGCCCGGAGGCGGGTTTCAGGAAGGAAGCGGCCAGGCCCGCCAAGGTGGTCTTGCCCGATCCGGAGCTGCCCACCAGGGCCGTCACCGTGCCGGCTTCGGCCCGCAAATCGATGCCGTGCAGGATTTCCTTGCCCGTCTCATAGGCGAAATGGACGTTCTCGAACGCGATGCGTCCCTCCACTCGTGTCAGCTCTCGGGTCCTCTCGGGTTCCTGGCCTTCCTGCTGGAGCTTGAGGATCTCGTCCATGCGATCGAGGCCGGCGAACGCCTCCGTCAATTGCGAACCGATATTGCTCATCTGCACGATGGGGGCCACCAGGAATCCGAGGTATAAGGTGAAGGATATGAAGTCGCCTACCGTCATGGCCCCGTGCAGGATGAGGCGGCCCCCTATCCCCATGATGAGCACGCTGGTCACCCCCAAAAGGAGGGTGGCGGAACTGGTCACAAGGCTGGTGGTGGTCATGGACTTGCGAACGTTGCGGAACAGGATGTCCACGCCGGATTCGAACACCTTCACCTCCTGCGCCTCCGCATGGAAGCCCTTCACCACGCGGATGCCGCCCAGCGTCTCAGTAAGGCGGCCGGTCACTTCCGCCGTCAGTTTTCCGCGTTCGCGGAAGATGGGACGGATGCGCGAGAATGCCTTGAAAGAGATGAAGCTGAATAGGAGGAGCGGGAACAGGCTGGCCACGGTGAGCCAAGTGCTGATGCGCACCAGCAGGAAAAAGGAGACGGCGGCGGTCAGCACGCCCCCCAGCAGTTGCACCACGCCCGTGCCCACCAGGTTGCGCACGCCTTCCGGATCGTTCATGATGCGGGAAAGCAGCACCCCGGATTTCGTGCCATCGAAGAATCCCACCGGCAGGCCGATGATATGCTTCTGCATTTGCAGGCGCAGGCGCGAAATCAGGTGCTGCGCCTCCACGGCCAGCAACCTCGTCAAGGTATAGGAGGTGACGGATTGGATCAGCACCGACAGGCCCACCGCGCCCAGCAACATCCCCAGCAAACGCAAGTCGCGATGGGGGATCACATCGTCGAGAAGGTATTTGGTGGACCCGGGCAGCACCAGGCCGCATAGGCGGTTGACGACGATGAGGAGCAGGCCCAGCAGCAAGAGGTTGCGGCGGGGCCAGACTATGGTCAGGAATGCATGGCGGACGGTCCGCAGGCTGGGCTTGGCTTTCTTGCCGGGAACGGGTCCGCTCACAGGTTCAGCAACTTCATACCGGCCTCGGCATAGCGGGATCCGGCGGCGACGCCCTTCGGGGCCACGGCGGCGATGCGCGCCAGGTCGGCGGCCGTGAGGACGATGTCCGCGGCGGCGGCATTCTCCTCCAGGTAACGCCGGCGTTTCGTGCCCGGGATGGGGACGATATCCTCGCCCTGGGCCATGACCCAAGCCAGCCCCAATTGGCTGGGGGTGACGGATTTTTCCTTCGCCAGCTCCCCGATCCGTTCCGCCAAGTCCAGGTTCTTGCGGAAATTGTCCCCCTGGAAGCGCGGGGAATGGCGCCGGAAATCGTCGGCCGCCAAATCGTCGATGGACTTGATGCCGCCGGCCAGGAAACCGCGGCCCAATGGACTGTAGGCGACGAAGCCGATGCCCAGTTCCCGCAGCGCGGCCAACAGGCCGTCTTCGGGATCGCGGCTCCACAGCGAGTATTCGGTTTGCAGGGCGCTGATGGGGTGGACCGTATGCGCGCGCCGGATAGTGTCCGGCGAGGCTTCGCTCATCCCCAGGTATTTGACCTTGCCTTCTTCCACCAGCCGCGCCATGGCGCCTATGGTCTCTTCGATGGGGATGCGCGCATCCACGCGATGCTGGTAGTACAGATCGATGCAGTCCACCCCCAGCCGTTTGAGGGAGGCTTCGCAGGCCGATTTGACATAGGCCGCGCCGCCTTCGATCGATCGCGAACGTGGGTCGTCCGAACGCTTGATGCCGAACTTGGTGGCCAGCACCACCTTGCCGCGCCGGCCTTTCAGGGCCCGCCCCAGCAGCTCCTCATTGGTGAAAGGGCCGTACGCATCCGCCGTGTCCAGTAAATCGATCCCCAGTTCCAAAGCCCGGTCCAATGTGGCCAGCGACTCCTTCTCGTCGGCGTTCCCGTAGAACTCCGACATGCCCATGCAGCCCAGGCCCATGGCCGAGACTTCCAGTCCTTGCCGCCCCAGTTTCCGTTTCCGCATACGCCCTCCTTCGATCCTTGGATTGTTAATCCGCCGCATCAATTCCTTGTCCAAAATACTTTAGCCGAGTCCTGCCTGCCAGCCCACCCTTCGCCCCCGCTTCCGCCACAATCTCGCGTCAACGACCCGACTGCCGGTTACTTCTTGGTTACCTCGCGCGCATGCAAACCGATGGGGTGCGGGCCTTTCGCCGTCGCGCCAGCTACAACCCGCTCCAGGAATGGCGCGGCGCCGGGCGTTGCACCCGGAGGCGCCTCCGAAATTGGTATCGTATATGCAATGCATATACCTTGATCGTGTATGCTTAGTATATACAGGGCCCAATAGGGCCATGCAAAAGACAGGCGGATGCCATGATCCCGATTTCCATTCTCGACCTGGTCCCCATCAAAGCCGATACCACTCCCGGCGAGGCCCTGCGCCAAAGCCTGGAACTGGCGCGCCTGGCGGAGCGCTTAGGGTATCGCCGCTTTTGGGTCGCCGAGCACCATAACATGATCGGCATCGGCAGCGCGGCCACTTCGGTGGTGATCGGTTTCCTGGCGCAAGGCACGACATCCATCCGGGTCGGTTCCGGCGGCATCATGCTGCCCAACCATTCCCCCCTGGTGATCGCGGAACAATTCGGCACCCTGGAATCCTTGTACCCCGGCCGCATCGATCTGGGCCTGGGCCGCGCGCCCGGCACTGATCTGCGCACCCTGCGCGCTCTGCGCCGCAACAGCGAGCATGCCGAGAACTTCCCCCGCGACGTTCGGGAGCTGCAAACCCTGCTGGCCGCTCCGGAACCGGGCCAGACCGTGCAGGCCGTGCCCGGCGGCGGTACGAACGTCCCCATCTGGATCCTGGGTTCCAGCCTGTTCGGCGCCCAGCTGGCGGCCGCGTTCGGGTTGCCGTACGCCTTCGCGTCGCATTTCGCCCCCGCGGCCTGCTTGCCTGCGTTGGATGCTTATCGCCGGAACTTCCAGCCGTCCGCGCAAGCGGAAAAACCCTATGCCATGATCGGCGTGAATGTGGTGGTGGCGGATACGGACGCGGAGGCGCGCCGGCAATTCACGACCCCGCAGCAGGCATTCACCAATATCCTGCGCGATACGCGCGGCTATTTACCGCCGCCCATCGCTTCCATGGAGGAATATTGGAGCCCCTCAGAAAAAGAGCAAGTGGGCCGGATGTTGGAATACTCCGTGGTGGGATCGCCCGCCACCGTGGCCGCCGGCTTGCGGGATTTGCGCGCCAGGACCGGCGCGGACGAATTCATGGTGACGGCGCACCTTTCCGATCCCGTCGCCCGCCTGCGCTCCTTCGAATTGCTGGCCGAAATCATCCCTTCCTTGTAATCGTTCCCACCTGGACCGCCGCCCCGTCAAGCCGCGAATGCGGGCTCAAGCGCCCCAAAATCCCTCCGTAATTTCCAAAGTTACGCCGTTTTTTTTTCGGTGTTTGAGGAGTCGCGAACGCGACGATTGATTTTTTCCCAAGCTTCGGTCATAGTATTCCGAGTCGTATCCTTTAAGCGCAATCGGGACACAGGGGCCATCATGAATTTCGGTAAGTATGCATCCGCCTACGCAATCAATTCCCGCTTCGGAAAACTGGTTCTGCCCGCGGCGTTCGCAGTCGCGGTTTTCCAGACCGGATGCATGGAGTCATCCTCCGGCGGCGCCCAAGGCGAAACCCAGTCTCCGCCCACGGCGTTGCGGGTCACCTCCGCCAATCCCAATTGCAAGCTGGAAACGCATCTGATCATCCTGGACGAAGATGCGATCAGGAACGCTTCGCATTGCGGTTGCTCGCTCGCCCATAAAGGCGAGAAGAACGGCGATCAGAATTGGGTCACCGATGACGACGATGGAATGAATGCTGAAAATGACGAGGCCGCATCCCGGGACCTTCGGGTCGATGACTCCCAGGATCGAAGCCGGGGCAATGGCAATCACAAGGCCTGGAACGACATTCCGGCCAAGTCAGCCGCCAATTGCCGCAACGACCGCGACAATCAACCGGACCGGGTCACCATTTGCCACATCCCCCCCGGCAACCATGACAATGGCCATACCATCACGGTGGGCGCCAGCGCGGTAAAAGCGCATCTGGCCCATGGCGACAATCTCGCCGCCTGCATAGA
>JBDSWM010000174.1:0-26106 GCA_039926685.1 Fibrobacteria bacterium
GAAGCGAAAGACCTTTCCACCCACGCCCGCGCCAAGCTGGCGCGGGTGCGCGATCTTTTCCGGGAAACGGGGATGGAGAAGGGGAGCCTGGCCGCATCGAGCCGGGCCTTTTTCACCGCGCTGGGGGTACCTTTCGGGTTACGCCATCATAAGGTACCCGAAGGGGATCTGGAGGCCTTGTCCGGGGATGCCTTCGAGGATACCTGCCATGCCTCCAATATCCTACCGGTGACGCAAGCGGATATGCTCACGGTGTATAAAGCGGCTTTCTAGGCATGGGGGCGGATTTCCTATGAAAATATTGCCGTTTATCCTGCTTTCCGCTGCATGCGTTTTGGCCCAGACGGAGTCATTCGAAACCGAACTCGATCTGCGCTTGGGCGAGCGAAGCGATACTTACCAGTTCATGTTCGAATTGGAAAGGATAAATACCGCCATCATTTATCAGACTCTTTCGGGGCCCACAATATGCCCTGTGGCCCGGCATGGGGAGTTCGCGCTGGAAAAAAAGAATTCGCCATCGATGGCGCATGCGACGACGGAGTATATCAATAATTACTGCAGCGGCGTGGATTCGATCGGAATAGATACCAATGCCGTTTATTTGATTCCGACATCGGCTGGCGAGACCTTCTATATGAGACTGCTATCCCGTGACGGATCCAAGGTAAGGGTTCGTATTGCTACCGAACGGCCAGAAAACCTGACCGACTTCCCGGCGATTCCAAACGGCCGCTTGGAAGATCACGTCGAGTTCTTCGATTGGGATCCCCGGGCGCCGGATACATCCGAATTCCGCATGGTAGTAGGCGATTATTCGGATGTGATCGTAATCCGCAGCCTGGCCCACCCTTCAAGTTGCCCGACCACTCGTAGCTGGAATTTCGAACTGAAAAAAATCGGAAACTCCTCGGCATTGCCGCTTAGCCAGGCAATCGGCGGCGATTGCCTGGCTTCCGGTTCCCTGGTAGTGGATTCGAACCAGGTTTATGAAATTTATCCCGCCACCGGTGGTTTTATTTCCATGCGCATCCTGGGCTGGACGGATCATTCCCTCAAGGCTCGCTTTACGTTGCAGCCGTCTTCAGTCCTTGGCTTGATGAAAGGCGGTAAGCGGGCGATTGAGAAAAGCCCCATGCCCGGGGGCGAGTATCGTTTGAATGGAAGGAAGGTGGCAGCGCCTTGCCGCCAGTGCCTCAGGCCGGCCCGGTAAAGCGCGCGCGGCTTTCCGGGTTGAGGGCTCGATTGAGATTCCCGCTTTTGAAGCCTCCGGGATCGATCTCCATGCGGCTGAATCCCAAGCCGCGCAAGCCTTCTTCGAGATGGCTGCTTGCCTCCGCGGTAAGCAACCCCAATTGATCGGCCGGGACTTCGATGCGCGCGGTTTCGCCGTAATGCCGAACCCGGTATTCCCGGAAACCCAGGGCGGCCAGCATGGCCTCCCCGGCTTCCACCGCCGCCAGTTTCGCGGGCGTGACCGCGCTGCCGTAGGGGATCCGGCTGCTGAGGCAGGGTTGCGCGGGCTTCTCGGCCGTGGGCAGCCCAATGGAACGCGACAAGGCCCGCACGTCCTGTTTGGTCATCCCGGCTTCGGCCAAGGGCGCCAAGGCGCCGTGGGAGATGGCCGCCTGGCGGCCTGGCCGGTAGTCCAGGGTATCATCCAGGTTACCGCCGTAAAGCAGGGCTGGCCGCCGGCCTTTGGAATCCAGGGACGGGTCCCGAGGATCATCGGTAGGCGCCGTCGGGCCGAAAGCCTCGGCGAAAGCGCGCAGATGCAGGAACAAATCGGCCTTGCAATGGAAGCATCGATCGGGCCCGTTTGCGACATAGGCCGGGTTCTCGAATTCCGTGGCCGCATAGGTTTTCAATTCCACCTGCAGCAACTCCGCCAAGGCCACCGCTTCCGCGCGTTCCCGTTCCGGCAGGGAAGGGCCCAATGCCAGGCAAGCCGCGACCTTCTGCCGTCCCAGCACATGCCGGGCCACGGCGGTCAAAAGGGTGGAATCGACGCCGCCGGAAAATCCGATCAGCACCTGCCCCAAATCGCGTATACGCGTTTTCAAGGCGCGGTATTTCGCCGCCAAAACCGGATCGGCGATGGCCGTTTCGGAAAAGTCCAGGCGCGCGGCTGCGGGAATCAATTATCCTCGCCTGGCCCGGCCGTGCGGGCCGTCTGGGCCGGACCTTCCGCGCCGCTTTTTCCCGGGTTTTTCCCAGAGGCGCGCCGCAGGCCGACATCGTCATTGCCGCGCAGGTCCCGGGACGGGCTGCGCGATTGCAGATCGCGGTGCAGGTAGGGATAACAGGGAAGGCTTTGCAGGCGGATTTCCGTCCACACCCCGCCCACCAGGGCGCTGTCCGTATCCGCATGTCCGAAATAAAAGCAGCGTCCTTCATGATCGAAAAGCCGCCGGTCCTTTACCGGCCTTTCCATGGCGTTCCAGACTTCGGTGCGCAGAGCCAGGATGGTCGCTTCCCGGGACAGGGAGTCGCCGACGTTGAGCAATACCAAATCGGGAGCGCAATTGAAACAGCGCACGCCTTCCAGGATTCCCAGGTAAGTGCCGGAATAGCCGGCGGGGATGATTTGCGGTATTCCGGAAAAGGCGGTATCCGCCGGCTTGCTCGCGATCGCATGCGGTCGCTCCGGTTTAACCGGGAGCGGCTTGACGCGGGCGCTGCTATCGGAAAGGGAGGGGGAGACGGGCCTGGGCCGGGATTTGATTCCCTGCCAGCCAAAGGAAGGGGCCGTAAACGCCAGCAAGCAGCAACAGGATACGGTAACAAGGCATCGGCGCTGGAGGCGAGGGCGTCCCGGGAATGGAAATGGCATGGGAATTCTCGAAAACACTGGGAGTAAATAAACATTAATGCGCCATGTCCGGCAATCATCCGCGGCAGCGAAGGCGCGCCGACCGGCCCAAATTGCAAGCGAATCCTAAAGAAGATATAATTGGAGCCGACGGAGGCGACGCGGTTCGGATGGAAACAAGCATTAAGGTCCAAATCGTCCTTTCGATTTTCCTCTCCCTGGAACTGCTCGCGCTGTACATGATCCTCATCCGCACCGTCGCCAACCTGGAATACGCCTTCAACCGCATCGAGGCCATCATCAACCGCGAGTTGCAGCTTTCCTTGCGCGCCATGGAGAACGAGAAGAAGCTGAAGGAAAAGGTGGAAAAGAACGATATGAGCAAGACCAAGAAGAACGACTTGCTCTTGAACATTCCGTTCATGGACAGGCTGAACAAAGAGAAAAAGAAGGATGGGAATGCCTAAGCCCGGCAAACTCATCGTCTTTTCCGCCCCCTCCGGCGCCGGTAAGAGCACCCTGAAGGACGCCTTGATGGCGCGCTTCCCGGAATCCCTCCGCTATTCGGTATCGGCCACCACCCGCAAGCCGCGTCCCGGCGAGCAGGAGGCGGTGCATTATTTCTTCAAGAGCCCGGAAGAATTCCGGGCCATGATCGACAAGCGGGAATTGGTCGAGCACATGCAGGTGCACGGCAACTTCTACGGCACTCCCAGGACGCCCATACTCAATGCGTTGGAGGCGGGCCACAGCGTCATCCTGGATCTGGACGTGTACGGAAAGGTGAACTTCGACAAGGCCTTCCCGCAGGCATTGGGCATCTTTATCGTGCCTCCCAGCATCGAGGAACTGGAACGGCGCCTGGTGGAGCGCAAATCCGATGACGCCGAGACCATCCGGATGCGCGTGCAGAACGCCGGTCGCGAATTGGAGTTCGCCACCCAGCACGGGAAATACGAATACACCGTGGTGAACGATAACTTCCACTATGCCTTGGAAGAGTTGACCCGGATATTGGAGCGGGAATTGGGCGAGACCGCCCAGGTCTTACGGCCCTAACCCCTTACGAATTCCACCGCATTCCGGAAAATCCGGACCCCTTCGCCTTCGCCTTTCAGCCCCAGCTTCTGCCATTGCGGGTGGTTGGTCGCCAGCATATGGGCTTCGGGATGCGGCATCAACCCGAAAATGAGGCCGTTCGCGCTGCCTACGCCTGCGATATGATCGATTGACCCGTTGGGATTCGCCGGGTAAGCGGCCTGGCCTTGGCCCGGATCCGCGCCCTCGGCGGTGCAATAGCGCAAACCGATCTGGCCGTTGGCTTTCAATGCCGCCAATGTTTCCGCATCCTTTGGGATGAACTTGCCTTCCCCATGCCGGATGGGCAGGTAGATGCGTTCGATGCCGCGTGTCCAGATGCTTTTGGACGCCGCATCGACGGAGAGGTGGCACCATCGATCCTCGAAGCGGCCGGAATCGTTATAGGTCAAGGTCGTGGTTTGCGTGAAGACCGCATCAGAGTCAATGGTATCCGCCCTCCCGACGCCGGATCCCGCCGCCCCGGCGCCGGGCAGGATGCCCAGCTTCACCAGCACCTGGAATCCATTGCAAATCCCTATCATGGGGATTTTTCTATCCGCCGCCTTACGTAAGTCTTCGGCCAGGGAATGCTTGAGCTTGTTGGCGAACACGCGCCCGCTGGCGATATGGTCGCCGAAGGAGAAACCGCCCGGCACGGCGATGATGTCGAATTCGGACAAGGCCGGTTTGCGCGCGATGAGATCGTTGATGTGCACGCGCCGGGGATCGCCTCCCGCGAGAGCGAAGCAATGGGCCAGCTCGTTGTCCGAGTTGATCCCGTATCCGGTGATGACTGCTATCCGAGGCTTACCCATTTTCTTGTTTACCAATCCAGAGGCCGGCGCCAGCTCGCGAACATTTCGTCGAGGCCGGCGGAAAAGAGGAGGCCCGCGCCTTGCGGTGCGGAAGGTCCGCCCGCCGATCCGTCCCGGATTTCCAGTTCGGATCCGGCGGTCACCTCGCCTATGCGGGCGAAGGGGATGGGGGAGGGCGCTGAAGGCGTTGCGGGTGAAATACCGTTGCGGAATAGATCCTCGAAAGCGGCTTTGTGTCCGGGCTTCACGGTGATGACGAAGCGGCTTTGGCTTTCCGAAAACAGCTTGATGCCTGAAGCCAGGGTTGACGCGCCGGCACCCGTGGAAGCAGCGTCGCCGGGCAATTCGGACAAGTCCACCTTCGCTCCCAGGCGTCCGGCCATGCACACTTCCGCCAGGGCGGTGAAGAGGCCGCCATCGGAGCAATCATGGGCGGAACGCACCAGGCCTTGCTCGATGGCGTCGGCCAAGCGATGATACAACGCCAGTGCCGGGACCGCGTCCACCTTGGGGACGGAATTGCCCGTGAAGCCGAGCTGCCGGTAATATTCCGAGGCGCCCAATTCGTCGCGGGTCACGCCCAGCACGTACAGGATATCCCCGGCCGCCTTGGCGTCCATGGTGATGGTCTTCTCCACGTCGGCTATCTTCCCGATCACGGTGAAGAGCAAGGTGGGAGGCACGGAAATCTTATCCTTGCCGCGCCCATAGTCGTTCTTCATCGAATCCTTGCCGGATATGAGCGGCAAGCCGTAGGCGACGCAATAATCGTACAGGGCCTGGTTGGAACGCACCAGATGCGCCAGCTTGAGCTGGCCGTCCGGCGTGTTCTCCGATTCCACCGGATCCGGCCAGCAGAAATTGTCCAGGCCGGCGAGGGTGCCCGGGCGCGCGCCCACGGCCACGGCGTTGCGGACGGCTTCGTCCAGAGCGCAAGCGGTCATGTGATAGCAATCGATATCGCTATAGCGGGGCACGATGCCGTGGGAAACGACCAACCCCTCCTTGCGATCGTACAACGGGCGCACCACGGCCGCGTCGCTGGGGCCGTCGCCTTTTTCGCCCACGAAGGGCTTGATCACGCTCATGCCCTGCACTTCGTGATCGTACTGGCGCACCCAGCTTTCCTTGGAGCAGATGTTGAGCGCGGAAAGCAGGGCCAAGGCGTCGGCCTTGAGATCGCGCGAGGCCCAGAAGTTGGTAGGCGGTTCGCTATGCCGCGGCGGCGTCCAACGGGCCTTGAGATGGAGTTTGGGATTGCCTTCGTGGAGGAATTCCATCGAGAGGGAACACGCTAGCTTGCCGTTGAAATAGGCTTCGAAAAGGCCGTCCGCGGAGAATTCGCCCAGGTCGGTGGCTTCCACGCCCCGTCGCCGCGCCAGTTCCAGGAAGGCCTCCAGCCTGTCCGGCGGCACCGCGAAGGACATGCGTTCCTGCGCTTCCGAAACCAGGATTTCCCACGGATCCAGGCCCGCGTATTTCAGTGGGGCCTTGTCCAAATGGATTTTGCAGCCGCCCAGGCCGCCGGGACCCTTGGTTTCCCTCGCCATCTCGCCGAGGGACGAGGATAATCCGCCCGCGCCATTGTCGGTCACGAAGCGGTACAGCCCCAGGTCTCGCGCCTCCAGCAGGAAATCGCTCAGCTTCTTCTGCGTGATGGGATCGCCGATTTGCACCGCCGAAGTGGGGGATGCCTCCGTCAAGGCCGCCGAGGAAAACGTGGCCCCGTGGATGCCATCCTTGCCGATGCGCCCGCCGGCCATGAGGATGCGGTCCCCGGGCTCGATGGTCTTCTGCCAGGAGGGTTTGCCGTTCACGCTGGCGGGATGCAGGCCGCCCGTGCCGCAGAACACCAGGGGTTTGCCCAGGAAGCGATCGTCGAACACGATGCTGCCGTTCACGGTGGGGATACCGCTTTCGTTGCCCCCGTCCTTGACGCCGCGGTGGACTTCCTTGAATATGCGCCGGGGATGATGGAGCTTTTCCGGGATCGGCTTATCGTAGAAAGGCGAAGCGAAGCAGAACACGTCGGTATTGAAGATGGGCCGCGATCCCATGCCGCTGCCGAGGATGTCCCGGTTCACGCCTACGATGCCGGTCATGGCGCCGCCGTAAGGATCCAGCGCGCTGGGGGAATTATGCGTTTCCGCCTTCATGCTCACGTCCCAGTCTTCCGTGAACGCGATGATGCCGGCGTTGTCGGTAAAGACGGACTTCAGCCAAGGCGCCTTGGGCCGCACCTTTTCCGTGGCGGCCTTGATATAGGTCTTATACAGGGAGGAGATGTTCTCGCGCTTGTCGGTCTCGTCCGTGTATTCGATATCGGCCGCGAAAATCTTGTGCTTGCAATGTTCGCTCCAGGTCTGCGCCAGCACTTCCAATTCCACATCTGTGGGAATGGCGGGCAATCCCGCCGCGGTACGGTGCGCGCGCGTTTCCGCGGCCGAGTAATAGGCCTTGATGGCGCGCATCTCGGCGATGGTCAGCGCCAGCACCTTTTCATCGGACAGGCGCTGCAGGGCTTCGTCGCTTTCCGGCAGCTCGATGGCGCGGACTTCGGGCCGATGCGCGAAGGCCACCTTGCCGGAGGTTTTCGGTAGCATGGGTGACTTGGCCCATTCTTCCCTGGATCGGATCAAATAGGTTTCAATGAGGGGATTGGCCAGGAGCTTGGTGGCGATGGTCTCCGCGTCCGCCCGCGTGAGCGCGCCCCAAAATTGGAATTGGCGTCCGGTGAACACTTGATCCGCATCGGTCAGGGCCCGGCCCAGCAGATCGGAAATGCCTTCGCGGCTGGAGCGGCCCACATTGTCCGTGACGCCCGGCTTATAGCCCACCTCGATCAGGAAATCGAAGCCGGCGCCGCCTTTTTGGGCCAGGTCGGGGGCGGCGGTTCCGGCCAGATGCCCGTCGATGGCATAGCGTTCCGTGATGGGATCGGTGAGCAGTTCCTGCGCTATCCGTTCCTTGTCCTTCCCCGCCAATTCCATTTCCAGGGTGTACACGGAAACGGTTGCCGCCTTTTCCAGCTTCGCGGCGGAAAAGCCGAAGGTTTCATGGAGGGTGGCGAGGATTTTCCGGGCTTGGGAGTCGGTGGAGGGGGATTTTTGTCCGACCTCTATGCGTGTGAGCAAAAAACGTCCTCTACCCAGCCTTGCGGATGGCCGCCGGCCGGATGCATCCGGACGCCGGGAAAGCCGGAATCCGCGGGTTTATCACCCGCCGGTAAATTTAGTACCGGGGGCTTCCCGGTCCAATGCCGCCAGGAGCCTGCCCGTCATTTTCCCTGGCCGGCTTTCCCTTGAAAACGGACAGCAAGAGCACCTTATCGTAGGCGATGGTGTAAAAAAGCGAGAGCGGGGGATGATCCGCGGCCGCTTCCATGGCCACCATGTAAATCGGGGGATCCAGGGAAACCCTCCGGCCCTGCTCCGCGTCCCGTTCCAAAATCCATTTGGCGCCTTCCAGGAATTCATCCGAACGGCGGGCTTCCCCTTCCAGGGCCGCTAGAGAGGATTCCAGGTTTTCCGGATAGATCAAGGTGCGCTTCATGGGCGATTCCTTTCAAGAGGCCAGAATCAAGGAATGCTGGGCGAGTTTGCGCATGTCGTGGGACAGAACCGGGCGGGCCGTTCCGTGCAATCCGGTTTGGCCGTATCTATCGGAACCCGCGGAGGAATTGGATAGGCTGCCCAGCAATGCCAACTGGTACGGGATTTCCTCGCGGGGCCGGGCCGCTTCCCAAGGGAGGATCAGCATGTCTTCGCCGGTATCCGGATCCCAAGTCCTGCGATAAAAGAGGATCACCGTTTCCACCAAGGCGATTTCACGCCCGTCGAAAATCCTCAGATTCGGTTCGCGCAAGGCCCGCGGTAAACAGCGCGCATGGAGCCCGTCAGGATGTTGCACTTCCACGATTTCCAGGGATCCGGCGGCGATCATGTCGCGCAGGACGGGCCGCATGCTTCTCGGGGCGGGGGATAAGATGCCGCGGCGATAGGCTTGCCCCGTGATGGGGAAACCGTACCTGAGGAAATGCTGGAAGTCGGCCTGGAAAAGCAGGCGGTCCAGCATGGCCGAATCGAACCGCTCCCAATCCCGGCAGCGTTGCGACACATGCAGGATCAATTCCCTCAAACGTTCGTAATCTGCCGGAAACAAGCTCATGCGAATACTCCCGATTGCTTTTGAAAAATAGGCTTCGAACATGTCGACCAGCTTTCCACCCTGTAACGGTTTGTAACAAACGCGCGGTCCGCTCCATTCCGCTACCCCGCCCGTATCCAGTCGAAGCCTTCAGGCCGGGGACGCGCCCGCGGCCCTCAGGAATGCCTCGTCGCCGTCTAGCGTGAGTCCGGTCAATTCCAGATCGCGGAACTGCCGATCGCGCAAGGTGATGTTCTTGAGGACCACGCCCGTCAGCTTGCAATTGGAGAACAGGACCTTATCCATCCGGCAATTGTCCATGCGCACGTCCTTGAACCCCATCCGCTTTCCCAGCCATTTATCGGAGCCGGAAAAGACCACGTCCTGGAAGGCGCATGCGGTGAAGGCCGCATCGAGCAGGCTCAGCAGGCGCACCGTCAATTCCTTCACTTCGCAACCTTCCAAGAAGACGTCCACCAACTGCGAACCCTGGATCTCGCCGCGCGCGATGGAAGTGCGGATGATTTTCACGTCCGCGACCGTGCTGCCGTTGATGCGCACCTCCGCCAGCTTGGCCGGTCCGATGATGCCGAAATCCTTGAGGGACGCGCCCTGGATGCGCAGGTTGTCGAGTTCGACGCCTTCGCGGCAGTGGAAGTCCTCCACCTTGGATCCCTGGATGGACACGGCATTGGCAACCGTTCCCGCCAGGTTCCAATCCTCCACGGAACTGGCGCGTATCTCGCATCCGCGCACCTTGCCGTCCAGGACCTGCACGCCGTCCACCTTGCTCATGTCGATGGTGTTCCGCGTCATCTCGGCGCGTTCCATGCGCACATTCCTCACCGAAGACATGCGGATGGCGTTTTCGAGGAAGGTATAATCCTTGCCTCTGGGGAAATCGAAGCGCGACATGTGGATGGCGTTTCCGTCCATGCCGCCGCTTCTCTCGCGATCCGCGAAGCCTCCCATGCGTCCATGCCGCCAGGATCCGTGCATGGCCCATCCGCCCGGACGTTCCCCGGACCCATGGTGGCCTTTTGGTCCGAAGGCGGCGTCCAAAGCGGACTTCACCGTATCGTTCACCTTGGAGAGTATAGGCTCTACGAATCCCGATGGATCCCAATCGACCGGACCTGATTCCGCCCCTTCCTTCGGCTCCCGCGTGTTCTTTTCGTGATCGCCGTTCCGATCCTTCCTCGCCAGCTCGGCGAGCAGTTCGGCCGCTTGTTCATCGGTAATGGTGCCGGCTTTGTTCATTTGCAGGATTTGCTGTATCTCCGCTTTCATTCGCTTCGCTCCTCTTGTCCATATTTGGCGCTCATATCGGGCGCTCCTACCGGGGGTCGGCGCGCAGTTGTTTGATTTGCTTCATGGCTTCCTCGAAAGGGATTTCGCCCGCTTGCAGCCGTTCCAGGATACGGCCCGCATCCTGGTGGCCCGCCGTTTTTTCCGGGGCCCCGTCCTGCAAGGATGCCCCCGCCCCGGTATTTCCGGCCGGGATATCGGAGCCGGCGGAATCCTCTCCGGACAGCTTATGCTTAAGCGCGCTAAGACGGGCGCGGATGGTGGGGTAACTCAGGCCTAAGGCGGCTTCCATATCGCGTATGCGCCCTTCGCAACGGACGAAGATGCGGAGGAAATGCAAATCGTCCTGGGCCAAGGTGGCGAATTCGTTGAGCTGGAATGGGCCTTCAACCTTGATATCGCAAGCGGGACAGGCCAGCACCTTGGGCTGTAAGGCATTCTGGCAGGAAGGGCAAGCCAAGTTTGAATCGATTAATTTCATATTTCAAAATATAAATCAACCCATTAAAAATATCCAGATTATTTATTGGAAATACCAAATTCATATTTCAGTGATTTTGGAAATTTGAGGGATGGGGCTAAAAACAGGTTCCCAGAGAGTAGGGAGGGGTTTTTACGGAGGTAAGAGTCACATCCTTGGAATTCCCTTTGATGCGCGCCTCTACATAAGGAGTTGCCTTAGCGTGTGTGCGTGGATATAGGATACGGTCATGCTCATCACGAAACAGCCAAGGCGCAAGACGTGGTTAATTCGCGGAGGCGGGGATTCGACTCCTGGAGGGCAAGGGAAAATTCCTAGCTTTCCCGCTCCGGTCAAAAGCATCTGCTTTCGATCCGTTGCAGGACATGGGTGCCGTGTCCCCATAGCTCAACAGGATAGAGCAATAGTTTCCTAAACTGTTGATCGCCGTTCGAGTCGGCGTGGGGACACCACTCTTGGGCTTTCATATAAAACCCCCGGTTCATGCGAACCGGGGGTTTTGCTTTTTGGACGCTCCATGCGGCCGGAATTTCAGCGTGTTGCCCGTAACGCGTATTTATCTTTCTACCATTTTGGCATTCGAAATACACTTCATCACATTTTCTGAGTAGAAGTAGCGAATGATCCCCATCCCCATGCCCGGCGGCTCCGCATCCAGGCTTACCGCCATCATCGAAGCCATTCCCACGGCCTTGATCATGATCGATCGGCGGGGGGCGATTGTCATGGTCAATCGCGAGGCGGAAAACGTGTTCGGATATTCCCGGGAGGAATTCCTCAGCCTCGGCATCGAAAGCCTGGTTCCGGAGAAGTTCCGCGGGAATCATCCCGCCCTGCGCGAAGGTTTCCACGGGAATCCCCAGGCCCGCAGGATGGGAATAGGCCGGGATCTTTACACGTTGCGCAAGGACGGCAGCGAGTTCCCGGTGGAAATCGGCCTCAACCCCATCGAATCGGACTCGGAACGCTATGTATTGAGCGCCATCGTCGATATCACCGACCGCAAACGCATGGAAGCGGCCTTGCGGGAATTGAATGAAGAGCTCGAGAAACGCGTCCATGATCGGACCGCGGAATTGGCGCGCGCCAACGAAGCGATGGAGCGGAGCAATATAGAGCTGAAGCAGTTCGCGTACATCGCCTCGCATGATTTGCAGGCCCCGCTGCGCAGCATTAGCGGATTCGTGCAATTGCTCAAGCAGGACTATGGCGCGAAATTGGACGGTCAGGCGGAGGAATGGATCCGCAGAACCGTAGAGAGCACCCAGTATATGCAGACCCTGATAAAGGATCTGCTGTCCTATTCCCAGGTCGATTCCCGGGCCCGGCCGTTTTCAGGTATCGATTGCGGCCATGCTTTCGATGAGGCCGTAGCCATGCTGGACGGGTCCATCCGCGATTCGGGAGCTACCGTCACCCGCGATGCTTTGCCGACCGTGCTGGGTGATCGTTCACAATTGGTCCAGTTGTTCATGAACCTGGTTTCCAACGGTATCAAATACCATGGCGTCGAACCTCCCCGGGTCCACGCGTCCGCGCGCCTCACCGATGAGAAGTGGACGATCACGCTGCGGGACAACGGCATCGGGATCGCGCCCAAGCATCATGAGCGCATCTTCGAGATTTTCCAACGCTTGCATACCCGGAGGGCCTATCCCGGCACGGGGATCGGATTGGCGGTATGCCGCAGGGTAGTGGAGCATCATGGCGGCAGCATCGGCGTCGACTCGTCCCCGGGGCAAGGAGCGGCGTTTCATTTCACCATCCCGGACCGGAAAGATGTGAACCCATGAACGACGAACTGGCGAAAAGCCGGCCGGCGGAAGTCCTGCTGGTCGAAGACAATGAACAAGACGTGGTATTGACCCGCGAGGGGTTCAAGCGGGCCAAATTCCTGGTCAATCTCCATCACGTGGAGGATGGGGAGGAATGCCTCGCCTTCCTGCGCAAGCAAGGGAAGTTCGCGGACGCGCCCTCTCCGGATCTGATCCTGCTGGACATAAACCTCCCCGTCATGGACGGGCGCGAGGTATTGGCCGAAATCGTGCGGGACGAGAATTTGAAGGCGATTCCCGTGGTCGTCCTGACCACCTCTTCGGCGGAGTCGGACATACTCGACATGTACAAGCTGAGATGCAGTTCCTATATCACCAAGCCTGTCGATTTCGAGCAATTCCAGCGGCTGGTGAACGAGCTGGGCAATTATTGGTTCACCTTGGTCGTGCTTCCTCCCAAAGGCGACTAGCCCCCGTCCCGGAACGGTCGCTAAACCTCCGTCCCGGATTTCCGCCCGGAAACGCACCCATCCGCTCCCAAATACCGGCATAAACAATGCTTCCGGTATTTGACCCATCCTCCCGCCACCCCCTATGATCAGCCAGTCGCATTCTCGCTTGGATCAAAGGATCGGTTATGCTGGCTCGGATACTTCTCGCCCTGTTTTTCGGATCCTGCCTATGGCTGGAAATCCGTTCGCAAGGGGCCCATCGGGCTCCGGAAATAAAACCGCCGGTTTTCGCCGAGTTTTCCACAGAGTTTAAGGACGCTGATGGAGGTTCCTACGAATCCTCGGCGTCTTCCTCGCCTTCCGACCCGGAGTATGGAATCCGGCCGCAAGGGGGGACCTTGCTGAAGGAGGCGGTGCATTGGGTGTACCTCGCCTATAACGAAAAGAACGGATCCGCGAAACGCACGGATCCGTCCTCCCGACCATAACTGAAATTAAACGAAAGTACCCGCCAGCTTCATCCTCAGGGGATGCCTTAGCTGGGTCAAGGCGCTTACCTTGATCTGGCGCACCCTTTCCCGGGTCAAGTTGAGCCGGGCCGCGATATCGGTGAGCGGCAGGGCGATTTCGGATCCGATGCCGTAATAGAGGCGCAACACCTCGGCCTTGCGTTCGTCCAATCCGCTCAGCAGATCGAGCATACGCTTCCGTCTTATGGTAGCCATGGCTTCGGCATCCGTGCTCGCCCCATTCTCGTCAACCAGCGATTCGACCAGGCTGGGGGCATCTTCGGTGCCGGCGACGCTCAGGGAAACGGGGCTCGCGGCCACTTGCATGCATTCCGAAAGTTTGCTGACAGCCATGTCCATCACGGCGGCCACCTCTTCGACAACGGGCATGCGCCCCAGATGTTGTTCCAATTTGCGGCGGGCCTTGGCGACACGGTGCATAAGGGTGCTGCGCCCGGGCGCGACGCGCAGGAAATGGGTTTGCTCGGAAAGGGCGGTCAGGATGCCTTGCCGGATCCACCACACCGCGTAGGATATGAAGCGGAATTCCTTCTTGCCGTCGAAGCGTTGCGCGGCGCGGATCAAGCCGAGATTCCCTTCGTTGACCAGGTCGCAAAAGGGGAGGCCCTGATTGCGGTAATTGCGGCAGACGGAAACCACGAACTTCAGGTTGGCGCTGACCAGCAGGTTAACGGCGCGCTTGTCGCCTTGCAGGATGCGATCGGCGAGGGCGCGCTCTTCCAGGCTGCTCAGCTTTTTCGAATTGCGGATCGATTCCAAGTACAGGGATTCGCCATCGTCATCATGGACGAACTTCAGGAGCCGGCCGCGGCTTTTTTCGGCGGGCTTGGCTTTTTTCTCGGATTGGTTTGCGACCGGTAGGGTCGAAAGGGGAAGGGAAGAGGAAACGGGAATTGCGTTGGCATCAAGGGTCGTTTTTACGGCATGGGTAACTCGAATAATACCTCCGGTGCTTCTTAGCTAGTTTCGTTCTTCCCACCAACCTAGTATAAAATTGGGATATTCGTTGATTTATCGGAGGTACCGCCGAAACGGGCCGGATTGGGTGTTATTTATCCGCGCTCGGCAAATGAATCCTGAAAACGGAACCCTGGCCGGGTTGGCTGTCCACGGTGATGAATCCCCCCCAGCGATCGAGGATACCATGCAAACTGGAAAGCCCGGGACCCTTGCCTTGGCCAGAATCCTGGGCGGTGAAAGAGGGCTCGAAGATGCGCCCCTTGAATTCGGAATCCATCCCGTTGCCGGTATCGCGCACGGACAATACGGAATAGTCCCTCGCGCCGCCGGCCGCGTTTTCCATGCGGAGGTTGGCCGTCTCGAAATTAAGCCGACCTCCAGCCGGCATGGCGTCCCTGGCATTGAGGGCCAGGTTCAGGATAATCCGCTGGACTTGCCCCGGGTCCGCCTTAACCCGATGCAATGCGGGATCCAACTTGGATCCGAGCGCGATGTCGGTGCCTAGCAACCGGCGCAGCATGCCATCCATTTCCTTGAGCGAGGCGTTCAGATCGAAGATCATGGGCGCCAGCTCCTGCTTGCGGCTATATGCCACCAATTGCCCGGTCAGTTCGGCGGCGCGTTCTCCCGATTGCTTGATCTCGTCCAGGAATTCAGTCAGGCTGCCGCCGTCCTTCGCCAATCCGAGCGCCAGCTCGCTGTATCCGTTGATGGAAGTGAGCAGGTTATTGAAATCATGGGCGATGCCGGCGGCCAGCCTGCCTACCGATTCCATTTTGCGGGCCTGCCTCAATTGCTCTTCCGTTTCCTCCAGGGCCTGCTCCAACGCGGCCGTCTTTTGCCGGAGCAACCCGGCCGAGCGGCTGAAACCGTCATAGAAAAGGGAAACGCCATGGGCTTCCGCCAATTTGTCCCACATCCGTTCCAGCCGCAACGCCGCGGGAACATTGCCTTGTTCGCATAAGAGCGGAACCATCTCTCCGAAAGCGCGCAATCGGGATCCGCCGCCCGCGGCTCCCGCGCCCGCGGCTCCCGCGGCCAGGCCGCCCACGAGGCGCATGAAGAGGGCTTCGTCGGGATTGCCTGCCACCATGATTTGCGCCAGGGTTTCCGCCGCGTCCGCGAATAATATCCTGCCATCCGCGATCAATGCCGCCGGATCCAGGCCTTGGGATTGCAGGGATTTTCCCAGCCTTTGCCTGCGTTCGGGGATGCAGATCACCAGGCAGTTCTCACCAGATTTGAGGCCGGCCGTAAGGAATGCGCTCAGGGATTTGTCGAGGAAGCCGGCATCCTCAGGGAAACGGAAAAAATCTTCGGCGCTGGCTGGCTTTTCTTCCACGGTGAACCCGGTTCTAAGCTAGCTTCAAGGATCCCGGGTAGCAATCCCGCCGGGATATTTTCCATGGCGAAGGGATTCGCCGGGGATTAGTCGCGGACGATTTTAAGGCTGCGCTCGCCTTCGGCGTTGCGAACCTGCAGAAAGTAAACCCCGGCTTGGCGTACCTCGGAAAGCGCGATGGGCGCCGGTCCCTTCGCCTGGCGCGAGAGCACCAGTCGGCCGCTCAGGTCGCGCACATCCAGGCTGAAAGCGCCTTCCGTGGCTACGGTAACCAAAAGGCCCGAAGCCCGGGTCACCTGTACCTGCGGGCCCTTCCCTGCCAGGCCCCTGCCCCCGGTTTCGATGGCGACCGTGGCCGTGGTTTCCACTTTGGGTTCGAGGGGTCGGCACTCGCCGCCGTAATCGATGCGGATGATGGCGGTATTGGGTCCGCTGCTGCGATACCCATTATAATTGATCACGTACAGGGCCCCGTCAGGTCCGAACTGCATTTCCTCGGGCGCGTGCAAGGGGATGCCGATGACATTCTCTTGCGCCGTGATCGCGGTGCCTCCATCGTTCAAGGTGAACGCCGTAATCTTGGCGTTATCCGAATTGAAGTCCGTGACCAGCCACTTGCGCGTGAAATGGGGCGGGAACTTGTTGCTGGAGTTCAAGTCGCCATCGTAGCGATAGATGGGGCCGGTGATGGCGCAGGCTCTCTTGTAGGCGTAGATGGGGGCGATGGCGGGCGGCAGGGTTTGCAGGCCCGGTCCGGAGGTTCCCCAATCCGTATTGGCAGGCATGGCAGGAGCGGCGGCGTTGATGCTCGACTTGGTTTGATAGTCCCCGGAGAAGAAGGGATAGCCGTAATTGCCCGGGGCCGTGGCCAGGTCGTATTCTTCCGTTTTCATGGTTTGCCCGGTGCCGTTGATGGCCTTACCGTCCATATCTTTGTCATCGGGACCTACATCGCCCCAAGTCAGCCAACGTCGTACCGGGTCCAGGGTAATGCTGTAGGGGTTGCGGTTGCCCATGACGTAGATCTCCGGGCGGGTCTTTTCCGTGCCCGGCTTGAACAGGTTTCCCTCCGGGATGGTGTACTTGCCGTCCGCGGTGGGGTGGATGCGCAGGATCTTGCCGCGCAGGTCGTTGGTGTTGGGAGAGCTGTAGGTGGGAAAATCATCGGTCTTGGCATCGTTGCCGGTGCCGATCCACAGATCCCCATAGGCGTCGAACTGGAGAGCGCCGCCCGGATGCTTGGAACCGCCGGAAATGGGGACTTTCAGGACGACGACTTCCGAAGCGAGATCCAATACCGTGTGGTCCGCGTTCAAGGTGAACCGGGAAACGCGCCAGGCCTTGTCCGTGGTTCCGAGGTTGCTGTAATAGATGTAGACGAAGTGGTTGGTCTTGAAACCCGGATCCAATGCGATGCCGTGCACCCCGTCCGAGGAGGTCCCTGCATCGATTTTCAGGGAGATAGTGGCGAGGGTCAGCACCTTGCCGGTCTTGGAATCGAATTTGCGCACCTTGCCCAAGCGTTCGGTGAAATACACGTCCACCTTGCCTTTGGCATCTTCGGTCTTGGCGGCGAGCAAATCGAACGCCATTTTCATCGGTTCCGCAGTCATGTCGGTGCCGCGGTTCGACAAGGTCACGGCCGTGAAATTCGCGTTGGTCACCTCCGCGCAATTGGGCCATGTCAATATGGCCCGGGAAGGCAAAGCCGTCACCGCTGCCATAAGCATTGCGATCTTCACGGTATGTTTTCGTACAGCCATTTTTCCTACCCAAGGAGCTTGATGCGTAATGCCCTGCCAGCTTCCTTAACACAATAAGCCCGGGTAGCCGATTTTTCATGGTAAAAGGGTAAAAAATGAATTTCTATGTAAATAATGCGATGTTCTTCGTCTTCAAGGGTTTTTTGGAATCTTGGTTATGCGTCCACTAATGCTTTTCGTATCGTCGGCGTTGCTTTTCCTCGCCAGCCTGCTGGCGGTATTCAAGCCGCCTTCCTATTCTTTCTGGAAGCTTTCCATCGTGATCATGGAAGGTGGTCATTTCGCGGTGCTGCCTTGCCTGCTCGCCGCCTGGCTGGCATTCCGCCATGCCGGTAACGGGAAAATCGCGGCCGCGCTCTTCCTGGCGGCCGCCTTGCTTTTCGCCCTCACATCCTTGCGCGCCATCTGTACCGCTAGGGGATTGCAACGGGAGTTCGCCGCGACCTGGGGTCATTCCGTTATGTCTGCGCAAACCTTCAGACGCGAATGGCCCCTAAACTTCCGCGATCTGTTCCTGGGCGTATCTTCCGGCGATTCCGCGCATACGACCCTGGTCTATAAGCAAAGGGACAGCCGCGATTTGCGTTTGGATTTCTATCCCGCCGCTAAGAGGCGCGCCGCCCGGCCGCGCGGCGCACCCTGCGTCGTGGTGGTCCATGGGGGAGGTTGGGACGGCGGATCGCGATCGCAATTGGCTCCACTCAACGGGTTCCTGGCCTCGGAAGGGTATGCCGTGGCCGCCTTGGAGTACAGCCTGGCCCCCAAGTATCAATATCCCGCTCCGGTCCTAGACGTAGCGGACGCTTTGGCCTATCTGAAAACCCATGCTGATGCGATGGGAATCGATCCCTCCCGTTTCATCATCCTGGGCCGATCCGCAGGCGGGCAAATCGCCTTGCAGGCGGCGTATACCCTGAATGATCCGGACATCAAAGGCGTCATAGCCTTTTATGCCCCTGCCGATATGGTGTTCGGGTACAGCCTGCCCACCAATCCCTTGATCATGGATTCTCGACTGCTGATGAGGCAATATCTGGGCGGGAGCTATGCGGACCATCCCGAAGCCTATGCGGCCTCATCGCCGGTGGAACATCTCGCCCCGGGCTCTCCGCCCACCTTGCTTTTGCAAGGCCGTCCCGATGTGCTGGTTTCATACCAGCATGCGGCGCATATGCGCGAGCGCATGCGAAAGCTGGGCGTGCGGCATTTCATCGTGGATATACCTTGGGGCGCGCACGGATTCGATTTCGTCTTCCGCGGACCCGGATCCCAGATCAGCCTCTATTTCGTGGAAAGGTTCCTGGCGGCGATTGCGCCGGTGGCGCCGTAAACGCCGGTCCGGCCAATCCCTAGGCCTCGCGCAGCCTGAGCTTGATGGCTTGTTCGGGACAAACCTCCACGCAATAGCCGCAGGCTTCGCAGGCGTCGGCCCTCACGGCATGCGCTTGCTTGTTCCCATGCGCGAACGCTTTCACTTTGGCCAGGAAGGAAAGACCGGCCTTCTCAGCGGGAGTCAGCGGTGAGATTTCGAATACATTGAATGGGCAGGCCGTAACGCAAGGCCCCTTGGCCTCGCAACGGGAGCGATCGATGACCGGTTCGAATCTGCCCGGGGGCTGCTTGCAACGCGTTTCATCGGGCGCGGTCATGCGATTAGAAGCAATTAGTGGCGAGGTCGCTCTTGGAGGGTTCGCCTGAAGCCGGAGCCGATGCGCTGTCCAGCCCCGAAGGGAAGTTTTTAACGCTGCCGGTTTTTTCCGGCGCGGCATTCTTGGCTGAGGGGCAAAGTCCTTGCGCCTGCATGGCGCGTTGCGCCAAAACCAGTTCCGGTTTTTCCTCAGGGAGCACCACGCCATCCAGGCCCTTTTCCATACTTGGGCTCACGGATGCGTTGTTCGCCGGGGAATGCTCGGGGAACAGCTTGGCCTGTCCGAAGACGGCCAAGGCTACCAGGAATATTTTGACGATGATAAACATGTCCGTTCCAATGACCGAGGTTACTTGCAGGAGTTCCCTACGCTAGGGAATTTAACCTTGGGAGGTAAGAGGATTCTCTCCGCCTCGTAACGGAATGTAACAATGGAACCATTGCAATCAAAGATATGGTCTTCCGGAAGGGCCGTCTCGCCGGCGCCATGAATGTTGGGTTGGAGAAGAGGCCCGGACTTGCGTCCAGCCATAGTTACATCCACGTTACGGAGCGAAACCCGGCGTTTTGGGCCGCTGGGTTGAAGTTGCGCCCAGGTCGAGGGATCCGCCGGCACTCCGGTTTCTGGTAGGAAAGCAGCCAAGGACGAGTACCGGATTTGGGAAATTTTAGGGAAAGTATTCCGTTCCCGTTACGGAAATGCCAACCATGCTTTCCTATCGGCAAGCCAAATCGGAAAAGGATCATGGTATGATGGAGCGAAGAGACATGAAGGTATTTAGATGCGAGGAGCGTGGAGTTTTGCTTCAGCAAACTCAATAGCGACGAGCCACGAAGTTGTGTGTAAAGCGAGGAGCGTGGAGTTTGCTTCGGCAAACTCAATAGCGACGAGCCACTATAGGAGTGAAGATGATACAGAAAACCGGCGATCTGAAAAACATCAAGGGCATCTCTGACCGCGATCGCAAGATGATCGAAGAGGCGGAGGCCATGTTGGGTCCGGAGCCGGGCGAAATGGGTTTCGTCAAGAATCTGTTCTGGGGCAATATCCGGCAGGAACTCGCCTTCCCATATCCCGAGGTCGCCAAGGAAGAGCGGGAGCGTTGCGACGCCATCCTCGCGAAGTTGAAGGTTTACCTGGAAACGGAGCATCCCCGCCAGCAAATCGATCAGGAAGAGGCGATTCCAGACTGGGCCATGAAGAAGCTTTTCGCTTTGGGCGTGATGGGCATGAATATTCCCCGGGAATACGGCGGACAAGGGTTGGGCGTGACCAGCTATAACCGCGCCCTGGAAATGATAGGATCCTATTGCGCCTCTACTGCCGTGGTGGTCTCGGCCCATCAGTCCATCGGATGCAAGGCCCTGGTGCTGTTCGGCAATGATGAACAGAAGGAGAAATGGCTGCCTCGCCTGGCCGGGGACATGCTCTCCGCTTTCTGCCTGTCCGAGCCCAATGTCGGATGCGATGCGGGTGGGCAGGAAACCCATTGCGTCCTCAGCGAGGACGGCGAATACTACCTCCTCAACGGCGAGAAGAAATGGTCCACCTCCGGGGCCCTGTCCGGAATGTTCACGGTGATGTCCAAACAGGTATTCACCGACGCCAAGACCGGGAAAAGCCATGAGGCCGTAACGGCATTGATCTGCACCCCGGACATCCCCGGCGTGGAGATTTACCAGAAGAACCGCAGCAAATGCGGCATCCGCGGCACTTGGCAGGCCCGCATCCGTTTCAAGAATGCGCGCATCCCCAAAGCCAACCTGCTGCATAAGGAAGGTAAGGGACTGCAAGTGGCGCTTTCCTGCCTCAACTACGGCCGTTGCACCTTATCGGCGGGAATGCTGGGCTCGGCCCGCACCTGCATGGACCAGAGCATTAAATGGGCGCAGACCCGGTTCCAGTTCAAGCGCGCGTTGGCCGATTTCGAATTGGTGCAGGTGAAAATCGCCCGCATGGCGGCCTATACCTACGCCATCGACGCCATTCTGTACTTCACCACCGGCATCCTCGATCGCCACGACAAGGACATCATGGTGGAAACCGCCGTGTGCAAGGTATTCAGCTCCGAGATGGGCTGGCGCGTGATCAATGACGCCATGCAGATCATGGGCGGAGAAGGCTACATGGCCGAGACGGAAATCGAGCGGGCCTTCCGGGACGCGCGCATCTACCTGATCGTGGAAGGCGCCAACGAAGTCATGCAATCCTTCATCTTCAGCTACGGCGGCAAGCAATTGGCGGAATCCATGCTCGGCATCCAGGCGGCCATGACCTGGAACGGCAAGGAATCCCTGCTGGCCAACGCGTCCCGTATCATCCGTCACTCTTTCAACTACCCCATCCTCTCGCGGGCCTTGTCGATTGCGGGAGAAGTATTCCTGGGCATCCGCAACACCGCGCCCCGGCTATTGGGGATGCATCATGAACTGGCGCCCTGGGTGACGCGCTACGAAACCCTGGTGCAGGATCATGCCTACCAGTTCAAGAAGATCAGCTATAAGGTGCAGGAGAAGATCGTTACGCGCGGAGCCTTGCATGCCCGCCTTTCCGATATGGCCATGTGGCTGCACGCTTCCGCCTGCGTTCTCTCCAAGCTCGATCTGCAACTGCGCTCGGGAGCCGCGGGAGCGGCATGGGACCGGGATCGGGCCGCGGGCCTGCATTTCCTGGATATGGCGGAAAATGAATACCGCACTGCCGTGCTGGCCCTGTTCCAGAATCCGGACGAGACCATGCTGCTGGCGAACAAGGCCGCGCTGGCCTATTCGGATACCCTGCCCAACGCGAACTTCGTGCTTCCGGAGCGATCCCCCAATGCCTTGGGCCAAGGGCGGGCGGTGAAGAACGATTTCATCCGGCAATTCCCCGGTCAAGAGGCTTGACGAACGCCGCGCGGCGTATCGGCGATTAGCCGGGGCTATTTGATCCAGGCTTGCAATACCCGGCGCAAGGCCTCCACCTTCACCGGTTTGGATAGGTATTCGTCCATACCCGCTTCCAGGCAAGCATTGCGGTCTTCTTCCATGGCATGCGCCGTAAGGGCGACGATCGGGATCCGGACCCCGGCCGCGGCCTCCCGCTCCAGCCGGCGGATGTTGCGCGTCGCTTCGTAACCGTCCATGCCCGGCATCTGGCAATCCATCAGGATGAAGTCGATCCCGCCCGCGCGCCAGCGCTCCACAGCTTCCAGGCCGTTGACGGCCACCTCTACACGCAATCCCAGCGATTCGAGGATTTTCATGGCCACCATGCGGTTGACCATGTTGTCTTCCGCCAACAGCACAACCTTGCTTTGGATTCCGTGGGCGGCTAGCGCCGGCGCCGGTACCTCGGGAGCCCGAACGGGGGCTTGCGCTTCCGGGAGGGGAAGCTGGACATTGAATTCGGATCCGGTTCCCAAGGCGCTATCCACCCGGATGTCGCCGCCCATCAGGCCCAACAGCCGATTGCAAATAGCCAGCCCCAAACCGGTGCCCCCGTAATTCCGGGTATAAGAGGCGTCCGCCTGGGTATAGGGTTGGAACAGGATGCGTAAAGTGGCCGGGGACATGCCTATGCCGGAGTCTTTCACCGTGAAGCGCACCCAGTCCTTGCGCCCGGCCACGGGAGCGGCCCGTAGCATGACTTCGCCTTTGTCCGTGAATTTCACCGCGTTGCCTATCAGGTTGATGAGGATTTGCTTGAGACGCAAGGGATCGCCGAATGCGAACTTGGGCAGACCGGGCTCCAATTTCATGCGGATTTCCAGCCGTTTGGATTGGGCGATGCCGGCGAAGACGGAAATGCATTCTTCGCACATGGCGCCGAAGGCGAAACTCTCGAGCCGCAACTCAAGCTTGCCGGCTTCGATTTTGGAGAAATCCAGGATGTCGCCCAGGATGGAAAGCAGGCCTTCCCCGGAAACTCGCAAGGCATCCAGGTATTTGCGTTGCTCCCCGGAAAGCTCCGTGCCCGCCAGCAGATGCGCCACCCCCAGGATCCCGTTCATGGGGGTGCGGATTTCATGGCTAACGGTGGCGATGAAATCGCTGCGGGAGCGCGATGCGGCTTCCGCCTGCGATTTCGCCTTCCTCAGCTGGTCAGCCTGCACCTCCAGGGCTTTGGCTTGCTTATCCAGGTTATCGATGGCGCGCCGATGGGCTTCGAATAAACCGTGGAGCATGGAAATCATCAATAGCAGCGAGGAGGGAAAGGCGAATGCCCAGGAAATGGCCTTGGTCTCCGCCTGTTCGAAATCCGGCAGTACATAGCCATGCAAGGGCAACCACCACAGGGCGAATCCTTCCACCGCGATGGCGAGGGTCCAAAACAAGGCCGCCTGGGTGCCCTGCGTCATCAGGATGAAAACGGCCAAGGCGGCGAACCATACCTGCGGGTTGGAGTGGATGCCTCCCGAAAGCAACCCGGTGGAAACGAGCATCAAGGTTCCGACCAGGGATATCCATACGGCGGCGAGTTTGATGGAGCCGGTCAGTCGGTGCAGGACGGGAGTGGCGCAAGCCAGCAGTCCCGCCGCCAAGACAATCCAGGGGAGCACGCGATCCCCCTGGGCCAAGCCCAGCGCCGCGAAAGCGAAATCGGTCACCACCAAGAACAACAAGGCGATGTAGACGATGCGGGCCTTCCGCAAAACCTCTTCCGATCCCTCGCGTTCGCCGCTGGGGATCAGCGCATCCACCACTTTGAATAGGTATTGAAAGAGGTTCACTGGGCCCGGTCCTCTACCTTTCAATGACTGCTTCCAGCCGACCATCTAAAGCAATACGGAGACGCTTTATACCATTTTACCTTTTCACGTTAAAGAAGGGTAAATAAAGGCTATAAATGGCATTATCTGCAAGAAAAAGCTAATAATCGGCTTGCTAACCTTGAGCGATTTGCGGAATTAGAGTTTGCCTTGGTGCTGGATATGCCGATTTTCTTTCGTCGCCGCCATTTCCCACCACCTTTCCGGCAAAAGAGGTCTTAAATTTGTGAGCGCCACCCTTAAAGAGGTGGTAACCGGCCATTCCGCAGAGGGGTTTGCGCGCGCCGGCTATAGAGGGGAGAAAGGCAGTCGGGGTGCAAGACCTATCGACTCGGTTGAAAATCATAAACCCTATCAATGAACGTAAATTTCCGGACGCGTCGTCCGCCCTGGAGTCCAGGGACGGTAAGGCAGGGCAGGTTTCGCCCACCGCCGGTTCCGGCACCGGTGGTTACGTTCCCACGAAACATGGATCGGCGGAGGCGACGATAGCCGAAGCCACCGCTCAGGAGCCGGAGCGCACGCGCGGCAAGCTGGGCCCCCATCTCAAGCTTTTATTCAAGCTGGTAGAGGCCGGTCCCCGGGCGAAGATCAAGGACTTCTATCTCATCCTCAAAGAGCGGGGGTATCATGGAAGTTACGACTTGGTCAAGAAGAAGATCCATTTCTTCCGCCGCGAACTGGGTAAAATGGCGAGCGCCACCTTCAATTCCACGGAAGCGCCGCATGCCCAAGTGGAGATGACCAAGTTGAGCATCAAAGGCGGGGAAAAGGAAACCAAGGCCTATCTTTTCACAATGGTGCTGGGGAACTCAGGGCGGTTCTACGCGGAGCTGATGGAGAGCTATGAAATGGGCGGCTTCCTGCGCTGCCACCAGAATGCCTTCGCGCATTTCGGCGGGGTTCCGGCCGGCGTCTTCTATGATCCCGAGGAAAACCCGATGCGCAAATTGGTGGGACCGCATCCTTTCCATCTGCCCGTGCTGGATTGCGGGCAGCATTACGGATATGCCGCCCTGCCCACGCCCGTTTTCGCCCCTTGGATGAAAGGCAGGCTAAAGCGGCCCGGAAAAGTCCTCAAGAAGCTCTTTTTCCCGGGATATGAATTCGTCAGCTGGGAGAAGGCCAATGCGGACATGCTGGAATGGATGGCTTTGCTCAGCAGGCAGAACCTGATCGCGGACCGCAAGGAGCGCGGCCCCAAGGAAAGATTGGGTGTGCTTCCTCCCGTCGGCTTCAATTTCCACGGCCGGCGGCAATTCCTACGTCTTCGTGCCTGAAGCGCAGCGGCCAAGCGATCAAACGCTGGAGTCCTTTGGGTTATCGGAGTCGACACCGCAAGCCTTCAAATCCCCAATCGGTTGATATGCAAGGAATTGCGTATTCATTCCTTGCGCCCGGTATTAAACAATATTAATTTGCACGAATGCGGTTGGACGACCGCGCCAATCAATGGCTACTGAAAGCCGTGATTAGCCAATGAATAGGCAGGGTGCGATTTTGCAAAGCGACGAAGAACTGGTCGGACTGGAAGACTCCCTGATGGACCTGCATGTTTCGGTAGCCAAGCTGATCCGGGTTATCCAGACCAATGCCGCATCCCTGGATCGCGGCCAGGACGTTTTGGACAAGCTGCCTTTGCTCGATTTCTACAATGACGATTTGCTGCGCAACATCGAGAATATGCGCGCCCGTCGCTGATTAGAGTATCTACCGCTAGGTATTGACCAGCGAAGGCAGGGTCAGCCGGATATTCTGCATTTTCTGCCCGTCCACTTCCAGCACTTCGAAGCTATAATCCTTGAAACGGATCACATCGCCTTGTTCCGGAACCTTGCCATGGACGAACAAGATGAATCCGCCGAAGGTGTCGATTTGGATATCCGGATCCTCGGGCTTCAACGCCAACCCCAGCTCTCCGTTCAAATCCGATAGCGATACTATCGGATCCACCAGGTATACCCCGTCCTCGACCTTGCGGATCTTCAGGGTTTCCGTTTCATCCTCATCGTGGATTTCCCCCACGATTTCCTCCAGGATGTCTTCCAAGGTGATAAGGCCGGCGGTACCGCCGTACTCATCCACCACGATGGCCATATGGATATGCTTGAGGCGGAACTCCCGCATCAACTCCCCGATTTTCTTGGTGCGCGGCACGAAATAGGCTTCCCGCAGCAATCCCTCCAGCTTGAAGCCCGGCCCTCGGATTTCATCGCGCAAGCTCATCAGATCCATGGTATGGA
>JBDSWM010000175.1:0-9434 GCA_039926685.1 Fibrobacteria bacterium
CCGTTCGCGTTGGTCCATTCAGGAGTTACATGTCCAAAGTCGCTTTTACCTCATTGTCCCTTTCCAAAGAAGTGCTCAAAAGCATCGAGGAAATGGGTTTCGAAACCGCCACCGCCATCCAAGGCGAGGCCATCCCGCCCATCCTGGAAGGCCGCGACGTGATCGGCCAGTCCGGCACCGGCACCGGCAAGACCATCGCCTTCGCCGTGCCCGCGGTGGAAAAGGTCGATACCTCCAGCGATGCGGTTCAGGTCATCGTGCTTTGCCCCACCCGCGAACTATGCATCCAGGTAGCCGAACAGATAGGCAAGCTGGGCAAGCATAAGAAGAACCTGCGCGCGCTGCCCATTTACGGCGGCACCGCCTACGATCGCCAGTTGTTCGGCCTAAAGCGCGGAGCCCATATCGTCATCGGCACGCCCGGTCGCCTCATCGATCACCTGGAGCGCGGCAGCCTCAAGCTCGACAATGTCAAGCTGGTGGTGCTGGACGAAGCCGACGAGATGCTCGACATGGGTTTCCAGGAGGATCTGGAAAAGATCGTCGGGCGCATCCCGGCGGAGCGCCAGACCATCCTGTTCTCGGCCACCATGCAGCCCGGCATCAAGCGCCTGGCCCAGGCTTTTCTCAAGAATCCCCTGACCATCAAATCGACGCCGGAGAACCTGACCATCCCCGCCATCGAGCAGGCCTACATGGAAGTGCAGCGCTACCAGAAGGCCGAGGCCCTGAGCCGCGTGCTGGATTTCCACCGCGTCAAGCTCGGCATCGTTTTCTGCAATACCCGCATCGGCGTGGACGAATTGGTGGAGCATCTGCAGGCACGCGGCTATTCCGCCGAAGGCCTGCACGGCGAACATAAGCAGGCCATGCGCGATCGCATCATGGCCAAGTTCCGCAACGGGACGGTCGAGATCCTGGTGGCCACGGACGTGGCCTCGCGCGGCATCGACGTCAAGGACATCGAAATGGTCGTCAATTACGACCTGCCCAAGGACGAAGAGGATTACGTGCACCGCATCGGCCGCACGGGCCGCGCCGGCAAGAAGGGCCTGGCCCTGAGTTTCGCGAGCGGAAAGGACATTTTCCGGCTGCGCAACATCGAACGCTTTTCCAAGATCAAGATCGCCCGCCGCGCCGTGCCCACCCTGGATCAGGTGGAATCCGCCCAGCACTCAGTGGTGTTGGATAAGATCCGCGAAACGCTGGCCGCCGGCGGCCTGGATCGCTTCCACGCCATGGTGGACACTCTGATCGAAGGCGAAGTGACCGCCTCGGACGTGGCCGCAGCCATGCTCAAATTGACCTTGCCGGAAACCCCCGTGCGCGAACCGGAGGCGTTCAACGCCGGCCGTGAAGGCGGCGGATTCGATTCCCGCGACCGGAAAGGCGGCTACGAAGGCCGCAACGATCGCGGACCGCGCGATCGCGGGGCCTATAACGATCGCCCCAGCCGGAGCGACAACATAGGCGAGGACAGGCCTAAGCGCGAATGGAAGGACAAGCCAGCCTCCAAGGACATGGCCGAGTTCGAAGGCGCCACCCATGCCAAGCTCTTCATCAACGTGGGCACCATGCAAGGCGTGCGGCCTAAGGACATCCTGGGTGCGTTGGCGGGCGAGACCGGCATTCCCGGCAAGGCCTTCGGCAACATCGACGTGCAGGTGAAACACACCATTGCGGAAGTGCCGGAAGACAGCCTCGATACCATCGTGGCCGTATTCAAGAAGGTGCGCATCAAGGGCGTGCCGGTAAAGGCGCGCCGGGCGGAGTTCTAGGAACTCCGCCCATTTTCCATTTGCCCGCTAAAGGCACGAATATATCTTGGCTGTGAACCACTCAGCCATGGCCGCGGAGACGCGGCCTCCAAAGGAAAAACCCATGAAAAAATCCTTACTCTCCGTCGCCTTGTTAATGGCAGCCAGCCTGGCTTGGACCACCGGATGCGGCAAAAAGGAAGGGTCCGCCGAAAAGGTCGGCGAGGCCGTCGATGGCACCAAGGACCACCCCATTCGCGATGCCTTGGAACCGGATGGCCATGGCGAAAAGGTCGGGAAGAAAATCGACAAGGCCGTGGACAAAGCCACCGACTAGCCAACGCACCTTGGCCACCTAATGACCGCTGGCAAATACCAGCGGCCATCAGGGGTTCTACTAGGGGCTCCTAAATGGACCGCTAATAGAACCCCTAGCTGTTTTCCAGGACTGGTGTTCTTTCATACCAGACATGTTCCTCGGTTTGGGAGCCCAGGAATTCCCCTTCATCGGCCAGGATGCGGCAGGCGATGCGGAAGTCGAAATGCACGATGCGATTGCGATCGGTTTTGACTTGCGACGTGTCGGTCACCACAATCACCATCGCCTGGCTCACGCTTTCCCGGGCTATGTTTTTCTTCAGCAAATGGCTGTCCAATCCCGCCCGCAATTCTTGCGCGATGGCCAGATCCAAGGCTCCCGCGCGTTCATGACGGGCCGTCCCCGCAAGGGCATCGATAAGCAGTCCGC
The DNA here is from genome assembly GCA_039926685.1 of Fibrobacteria bacterium. Taxonomy (GTDB): domain Bacteria; phylum Fibrobacterota; class Fibrobacteria; order UBA11236; family UBA11236; genus Chersky-265. The sequence goes on from JBDSWM010000175.1 coordinate 2,506, forward strand.
CGTCCGGCAAGCCGGCCAGGGTTTCCAAATCGCGGGGCAGGCGCCAGCGCGCGAACATATGCGGAAGAACCCGGGCGAGCAAGCCGAACTCCCTTTGATAATCCGTTTCCATGGCTTGGTATTCCGTTTCCATAACTTGGGAAAATAATCATCCGGGCGGGAGTTCCGCTATCTTTGACGCAATGTATTTGCCTCGGCGGCGTGGATAACGTTGATTGAAACCGTATCCAAACATCCGAAAGGAGCCTTATGCACGGCTTTCAACGTTTCCTAGCCATTTGCGCCTTCTGCGCCATCAGCGCTGCCGCTCCGGCAAAAGCATCCGCCGGTTCCGGCTTCCTGGAAGAACGCTACCATGCGGCCCTGAACGACATGGTCCAGCAGGTCCGGCAAATCCCCGATCCGGCCGCCAAACGCGAGCATCTGGAGTATTTCCTGACCCGAATGCAGCATGGCTTGCAAAAAGCGGCCGCGGAAACGGGGGGAAGTCCAGGCGCGCTGTCCCAGGCCCAGCAAGCCGACCGCGCTTCCTTGACGGCCCTGGCTGAGAAATATGCCGCCTATGCATCCGAGTTGAACGGCATTGCCGGATTCACCCGGGTTCCGGACGCCGGTTTGGATGAGTTCGCGGGATATGTCCGCCAAGGCTCGGAACAAGCCGCAATCGGGGGTGGCGTTTACATCAGCAGCGGCGTGTTGATCCTCATCCTGATCCTTATCATCCTCCTGACCTAGGAGCGCTGGAATGCGGATGGGAACCGGCCATGCGATAAGGATGGTGGCCGCGGCAACCAGCCTCTTCGCCTGGGGTTGCGGGGGGTCAAAGCCCGCTACCGCTCTTCAAGCTCTCCCGGATCCTTCCCGCGCCGCCCATTCCGGGCCGGCCGCGGCCGTCGCGGACGCGGCGCCCCCCGCGCCTTCATCGCCGGACCTAGGTAACTCACAGGTTTCCCCGGTCGGCGACACAGTTCCCTTGCAGTTCATCTATGTCATACACGGCGATGCGGGATACTCCTATTATGGCCGGGACGGGAAACGCCGCCAGGCGGATGAAGAAGCCGTGGCGCAAGCGAAAACCGTGGCCCGGGAAGCGGGGGATGCCCAGGTATTCCTGTTCCATCAGCGGCCGCACCGCTTCCTGGGGATGGTTCCGGCTGACGACGGTTTGATGCGCCTGTATCGGAACGGGAAGCTGGCGGGATCGGAAAAATACGCGCGCTCGGGGACCCGCGATGCCATGCAGGCCGAAGGCGAACTATATCGGAAATACGCCAGTCCCGCCCGCCATCGCATCTTCCTTTATTTCGGGCATGAAATCCCCGCGGATTCGGCCCCGGCCTCCCGGCCCTACTCGCGATCCAAGCCGCGCTTGGCCTTCAACCTGGCGTCCTTCACCGAAGCCGTACACGGCTTCGGTCCCGGCCTGCGTCCGGATGCCAAACCGTTCGATTTGCTGGTCCTGTCCACATGCCATGGCGGCACCGCCGCGGTCACGTCTGCGCTGGCCCCTTATGCGGATTTCCTGCTGGCATCGCCGGGGGATTTGCATCTGACCTACCTGGATTCCCGCGCATCGGTCCGGCTGGTGCGGGAGAGGCCGTTGTCCGCCGACGCCAACGTCGAAAGCTGGGGCAAGACGCTGGCCTCGGACTCCTTCGCCCAACTATGCGAGAATACCGCCACATCCGTCACCGTCGCGCTTTATGAAACGGATAAGGCCGCGGCCTATTTGCAGGCCCATCGGGACGCCTGGGCCGGCGCCCCTGGCGCTGCCGGCGCCTCCGGTGACGCTTACCGTGATTGCGCCGCGATTCCCGGCTTCGGGCCCGGCGGCCTGGAAGCGGGCGTCACCCTGCTCTACCGCGCGCCTTTGTTCGGGGCCGACAAAGGCAAGACCTTCCAATCGGGATGGGAATGCGCGCTATGAATGCGCTTGCCGCGTCGGGGAATTCCTATCGGTGCTGATGATGCTGAAAATCTGAGCCACCCCGCCCACGCATGCGGCCAAGAACAGCAGGACGGCCAGGCCAGGATATCCCAGGATCTTGAAAGGCGTTTCCACGCGCATCATTAATGCGGCCCCGATGATCAAAGCCGCCAGCACCAGCCCCATGGTGATGCGATTGGCGATTTTCTGCAGCCCGCTGATCAGCTTGTCCTCGCCGTGGGTTTCCACGCGCACGCGCAAATCATTGTTCACCGCCATGTCCAGGATGGCGTTCAACTTGGATGGCAATTGCTGCACGAACTCATTGGCTTCCAGGGCCGTGTTGTAGAGCTTGCCCAGGCTCATGTTCCTGCGCATCTTTTCCTGGAGCAGGTCCGAGGCGTAGCGTTTCACGGTATCGTTGGGGTTGAATTCCGGGCTCAGGCTTTTCGCCACGCGATCGAGCTTGAGGAGGGTTTTCCCCAAGGTGATGAATTGCGGCGGCGGCGACACCCCGGCGCGTTCCGAGATGGCGGCGATGTTCAGGAACAGCCGCCCCACGGTGATATCGGAAACCTTCAGGTTCTGGAACTCAGCCACCATGCCGGCCGTCAGGTCGCGCCATTTCAGCGGGTCGAACCCGTCCTCGCGCCTGCCCAGCCGCAAGGCGATATCGGCGGCATCCTCTCCGCGCCCATCGCTTACGGCCACCAGCATCTTGGTCAATTGGATCTGCATCTGGGGCGGAACATACCCCACCATCCCGAAGTCCAGCAGCACCAGCCGGTTGTCTTCCGTCAGATAAACGTTCCCGGGATGGGGATCGACGTGCACCAGGCCGTCGATCAGGATCTGCTTGATGAAGGCGCGGTACAGCTCCTCGGCCAAGGGCGCGCCTTTCACCTCCAGGCGGGCGAGCGGCGAAAGCGTGGTGATCTTGCGGCCTGCCAGGTATTCCATGGTCAGCACGCGATCGGAGGAAAAGCTGTCCAGCGGCTGTGGGATGATCAGGCCCTTGAACTCGGCCAGGTTCGCGCGCATCAGCACCATATTCCGGGCTTCCTGGCGATAATCGAGCTCGCGCAACAGGGTGGCGCGGAGCTCGGCCAATTGCTCCCGGAAACGGTAATGCCTTCCGGCTTCGGTATGGCGCTCCAGGAAGCCGGCCACCTCTTCCATCACTTCCAAATCCTGCGTTACGGTTTGCCGCACGCCCGGTCGTTGAACCTTGACCACCACTTCCCGGCCTTCATGGGTGATGGCACGATGGACCTGGGACAGGGATGCGGCGGCCAAAGGCTGCGCGTCGAAGGCGTGGAAGATTTTCTTGATGGGCGCCCGCAGCCCGGAGCCGATGGCTTCTTCCACTTCCGGGAACGGGAACGGCTCCACACGGTCCTGCAGCTCTTCCAGGGCCAGGATATACTCTTCCGGCATCCAGGCGCTTTGGGTGCTCAGCAATTGGCCCAGCTTGATATAGGTAGGGCCCAGCTTTTCCAGATCGCGCGCGAATTCACCGGGCAGTTTTTCCGCGCCCGGCGAGGCTCCGGCGGCTTCCCCCATGGCGGGGAAATCGCTTTTCATCCGGTTCACCAAATCGGAATGGCCGTATTTGATGAGCAAAGCGGCGATGTCTTTATAGCGTTTCAAATGGCCGGGACTCAGGGATACCATGGGGACCTTCAGTTTGGTTCGGGGTCCCCGTCTGGGAACCCAAACCCAAACTATGTTCCTGGAAGCGCGATTCAAGCCCGACGCGGGAACCCGCCATGCCCTTGCGGGCTGGCCGGGGGCAGGTCCAGGCTATAAGGTTTTGGAGTAGAAAAGGGTGCCACCGTCCCCGTGGAAATAACGGGGACTGGAGAACCCGAAGCCCTGGTACGCTTTTACGGCCGGCGCGTTATTGGCCTGGACCTCCAAGGTCAATTTGCAGCAGCCGGCGGCCTGCGCATGGGCCTGCGCGGCGGCCAACAAGGCCCGCCCCACGCCGCGGCCGCGGTAGCCGGAACGGACGGCCAGATCGTGGATATTGAGGAGCGGTTTGGCGGCGAAAGTGGAAAAGCCGCCGAAGCATACCGCCACGCCGACGGCTTCGTCCGCGGCGAAGGCAAGGAACACCACCGTGGTGGGATGCCCGCGCAATCCCGGGATCAAACCGGCCCGGACGGAATCCGGCAGAGGCTTGCCGCCCCCGACGGGATCGCGCGCATACATGTCCACCATATCCAGAACGGCGGCTTGGTGATAGGCATCGGCCAGATCGGCGCGTAAGATCTGGAGTTCGGATACGTGAGATGCGGACATCGGAAAAATCTAATCTTTTCCGCGGTCTGGCGGGGAGCCGCAGGCGGCTGAGGATCCGGCTACCCAGGCGTCGCAGAACCGGGCTTGTAGCGGCGCTTGAGCGCCGAGATCGCCTTCTCCAATTGCTGCAGGAATTCCGAGCGATCCTTTTTCTGGAATGGGGCGGGTCCGCCCCTCATCACGCCCATCTCCCGTAGTTCGGAAGCGATTTCGCGCGAGGCCAATGCGTCCCCGATATTCTCCTCCGTGAACGGCCTGCCCGTATTGCCCAGCACGAACGCGCCCTTCTTCAGGCTGCGATCGGCCAAGGGTATGTCGGAGGTGATGACTATATCCCCGCTTCCGGCCTGCTCCACTATCCAATCATCGGCGGCATCGAACCCGTCCGAGACCACTTGCAGACGGATGGCGGGGTGGGACGGGATGCGCATGGGAGCATTGGCGACCAGGATGACCTCGAGACCGTGACGTTTGGCGACGAGATAGGTTTCATCCTTGACTGGACAGGCGTCGGCGTCGATGTAGATAATCATTTTATCGGGGGAAGTTAACTATTAAACTTTTACGCTTCGAGCCATTCTAGGGCCACGGGAAGAGACTCCGCCATCAGGATCCGCAATCCCCGGTTGAAGGCCGTATCCTCCAATAGCTTATCGACTTGGCCACGGCCATGCACGATGGCGATGCGGAGCCCGGCCAGGCGGTTGGCCGCTTGCTCGCCGATCATGTATTCCCCCATAATGCCCAAATTCACTTGAGCCTCACGGAAATCCATAAGGCATTTCCTTATGCCCGGATGGTTCTTGGCCTTATCAGCCAGGATATCTATGAGAGCGGAGACATCGCGCCGATGCATGGAGCCGGAGCAAACCGCCACCAAGCGATCCTCTTTGGCGGTAATTTCCGTACCGAGAGGTAGCTTTTGTTCTTGTCCTGGGGATGGCATGCGTGCAGATGAAAGTATAGGTAATGACGTTTGTTCTATCAATAGAACTCATGGAAGGGCCATTATCCGTACCTTTGGATTCCAAGGCTAATCCAAATTGAAAAACCGGCAAACTCTCGCGGAAAACATCCGCCGTCTCATCGCGAAGAAGATCAAACAAGGCGAATACTCCAGCATAGAGAACTTTGCCTCGTCCACCGGTTTGCAGAAATCCCTGCTGAGCCGCATCCTGAATCTCAAGGCGGATCCCCGCCTCAGCTCCCTGAATAAAATAGCCGTGGCCCTGGAGGTCTCCGTGGAAAACCTGGTGCGCGCGCGGAAATAATGGGAGCGGCCGCTCTCCGGCCTCAACCGAAACCGATGAGCCGCAGCACCGGCGCTCCCGCCGCTTTGGATGCGGCCAAGTCTACCTCAAACGCCGCTTTCCCATCGTTGTGGCCTTCATGATCCTGGAGCATCTGTTCCACGCGCCATGATCCGGGGAAATTCTCCCTATCGATCACGGTATGCAGAGGGGATCGCCCTTCCGGATCCAGGCGGAACATGCCGTGATCGGCGCGATACCCTTCCAGCGCCTTACGCAACCGTTCTTCCGACCACGGGGCATCCTCGCTTTCGGATAAGGCGGCCATGGCCAGCGCCGCGGCCGTGTGGCTGCCGCCCGCCGCACCTGCTCCGGCCCCCCCGTCGCCCAGGCCTTCGCCCAAGGCCTCGAAGGCCCCGGCCACATCGTAACGCGCCAGCGACGCCAGGAAGCCGAAAACGCGCGTCCGGATGACAGTAGTGAACGCCTTGACATCCAGGGTGACATCGCGCGCGGCCGCGCGGGCCGCCTCCGCCGCCGCTTCCGCGCCGGGAGGCAAGAGCTCGTCACGCAGCTCTGGCTTGAAGTCCGGATCCTTGAGCCGCTCCCATTCCTCCAATAGGCTGGAATCCACGCGGCGCACCAGATCGCCGAAGAAGGCTTCCATCTCGCGCACGGGCTCGGTCTTGAAGGATTCCGGGATGGTATTGGCCAGCACCTTGTACACGCTGTTCAGGTGCCGCAGCAGCAGGCCTTCGGATCTTTCCAGCCCATAGCGTTTGATATAGCCGGAAAAGGTGTAATACCCTTCCAGCATCTCGCGGGCGATGGATTTGGGCCGGATGTTGCCGCCGCCCACCCAGGGATGCTTCTCGGTGAAGTCGTTGAAGGTCTGGTAGACGAATTCGCGCAGGGGCTTGGGATGCTCCATGGCTTCCAATTCCGCGATGCGCTGATCGAATTCCACGCCCTGCGCCTTCAGTTCCGCCATGCGTTCGGTCTTGAGCATGTCCAATTGGCGGCGCAGCACCAGATCGGGATCTTCCAGGATGGCTTCCGCCAGGGTGAGCAGATCCAGATGATGTTCGGGGCTTTCCACGTTCAAGAGGGGCAAAGTGTCCAGCAAATACAGGGACAGGGTCTGGTCCATGGAGAAATTCTGCTGCAAGTCCAGGTTCACGCGCAGCTTGGGCTTCCCCCTCCCGCCCGGGCCCGCTTCGTCGCCGCCGCCCCGCTCCCCCGCCGCGCGCTCCGCGGACCCGCGCTCCGCGGGCTGGGTAATCTCCACGATACCCCGTTCCACCAGGGAGCGGAACAATTGGAAGGCGCGCTTGCGGTGGGCGGCTTTGTCCTTGGCTGTTTCATGGCTGTCCGCGATCAGGCGGCGCATGGCCGCGCAGCCGTCCCCGGGGCGTCCCAGCACGTTGAGCAGCATGGCGTGGGTGACC
>JBDSWM010000176.1:0-6354 GCA_039926685.1 Fibrobacteria bacterium
CTTCGCGGCCGGCTTGACGGCCGCCCTTCTGCTTCCCGGGATGGCGAAGGCCCATCCTTCCGGGGTATCCAGGGTGGACCTGACGCTACGCGCCGACACCCTGGAAGGCCGTATCGACGCCAAATCGGGGGATGTGTTCTACGCATTGGGCTTCGAGTCCATCGACAACGCTCACGAATACTCCTCGATGGCGGATCGCATCGCCTTTTATTACCAGACGCGCCTTGGGGTGAAGTTCGACGGCCGCGAACCGGCCATGAGGGTCCTGCAGTACAAAAAAAACGGCGGTGACCCGGCTCTGAAAATGGACAGTCTGGATTTCGTCGATACCACCATCGCCTTGCGCTTGGGATGGGCGATCCCGCCGGGCGCCAAGCGCCTGGAAGTGGGCAGCAAGCTTTTCGCCGAGCTGGAAGTGCAGCCGCTTTGCCATATGCGCATCTTCTACCAGGGCAAGGAGATCAAACGCGCATTCCTTGACTTGGATGATCGCCTCACCCTTTCCTTGGAACCGGATTCCCTGAGGGCCTTGCTGGAGGCCGTGGACAAGCCCGCCGCGGCGGGCGCCGTTTCCGGATCCGAAAGCGGGCCATCCGTGATCGGGCGCTTCATCTGGCTGGGGTTCACGCATATCATCCCGGAAGGCACCGATCATATCCTGTTCGTGCTCGGCTTGTTCTTTTTTTCCGTACTGTTGCGGCCCCTGCTCCTGCAGGTCACCGCCTTCACGGTAGCCCACTCCATCACCCTGGGGCTTTCCCTGCTGGGGGTATTCTCCCTGCCTTCCCGCATCGTGGAGCCGCTCATCGCCCTTTCCATCGCCGTGGTGGCGATCGAAAACATCTTCTTCCGCAAGCTCCGTCCTTCGCGTATCCTGATCGTGTTCGCCTTCGGCCTTATCCATGGGCTCGGATTCGCGGGCGTGCTGAAAGGGTTGGGCCTGCCGGAAGGGCAATTCTTCCAGGTGCTGGTAAGCTTCAATGTCGGGGTGGAATTGGGCCAATTGACCGTCATTGCCGCCGCCTCGGCCCTGACCTTCTGGATGTGGAAAAAACCCTGGTACCACAATCGGGTGGTGGTGCCGGTCAGCGTCTTGATCGCCGCGGTGGGCTTGTTCTGGTTCGTGCAAAGGATACTGCTGGTTGCCGGCTGACGGGCCGCAATCCACATTGGGCGGATAGTAGCGCCCGCATCCGCTCTCCGTCAGGGAGCGAGAATATCCCCCTTGGGCTTTCCCGGGGCATTTGACCGGTATTTTCCCCGCTTAGACCCTAGATTAACGGTTTAACTATTTTGTGCTCTGGTTTGTAAAAGGTTCGGTGATTATGCGTAAATCGGGATGGATCGGGAACATTTTGCTGGCGCTCAGCTTGCCCATGGCGGCGGGCGCGCAAGGCTTCAAGTATTGGGACGTAAGCGCTCCGGATAGCCTGAATTTGACGCCTACCCTCTTGTCCGCCACGGGCTTGTATACGGGCACAACCATCCAGAACGCGAATAAGGTCCTGGTCGCCAACGCGACGCCTTTCGAAGTGAATTCGCCTTTGTGGAGCGATGATGCGCACAAGGCGCGTTGGGTGCTGCTGAAAGCGGGCACTTCCATCAATTATTCTCAGCTTGACGATTATTGGGGATATCCCGATAGCACCGTATTCATCAAGCAATTCGCCATCGATACCGTGCCCGGGGACACCACCACCCGGCTGCTTTGGGAAACCCGTCTCCTTATCAACCATAAAGAGGTGCCGCTGGGATCCGCCGAAACCATTAAGCAGGATCGCTGGTACGGGTACAGCTATAAATGGAATCGCGACGGCAAGGATGCCGTACTGGTCTCGGCTTACGGCGCGGATGATTCCGTGAAATTCTTCCCCAACGGCAGGAACGCCGCGCCCATGATGAAGAAATGGCGCTTCCCTTCCCATGAGGATTGCACCAAATGCCACGTTACCGCGCCGACGGAAGGGTTGCACGGGCGATCGGTACTGGGCTTTTTCACCGCCCAGCTCAATCGCCCTTCGACCATCACGCCAGGCATCAACCAACTGCAGGATTTGTTCAACAAGGCCGTGCTGACGGGAACCCCTTCCATGTGGAACGATATCGGTACGCCCCGCTGGCGCGCCATCACCGATACCACCGCCAGCCTGGATATCCGCGCCCGCTCCTATATAGCCGCCAATTGCTCCGGCTGCCATGGTACCCGCGGTTTGGCGAACAATGCCACCTTCGGCATTAAGCTGAGCTATGACTTCTATACCATGGAAATCAAAATGGAAGTGCGGCACCTGCAGGTCCGGTATGAGTACGGCTTGGATACTTTGCTGCCCAAATACTATCCCAAAACCGATCTAGGCAACAATCCGGCGGCCCTGGACTCATTGCGCATCAAGCCCGCCGTCATCGTCCCCGGCTACCCCGAAAAGTCCCTGCTCCTTTATCGCCAGCTCTCCCGCAATACCGAGCCGGGCAATTATGCCTTGAAGAACTCGGCGATGCCCCCTTTGGCCACCTTTGAAGTCAACGTCGTGGCTACGGATAGCATCGCCAAATGGATCCGGAATATGGACAAGACCCCGGCCCCGAACGCCGCGGGCATCCATTCCGCGGCCATGCGCACGGCTCTCCGCGGTCCCGGCATCCAGGGGCGTCGCGTCATATTGCCGGCGGAACTCGTAGGAACCGGCCTGGTGAAAGTCGCCATCACGGGTATCGATGGGCGCACCCGGGACCTGCGCCAGGTGGCTCCCGCCATCTATGCCCTTCCGGATCATCTCACCCCGGGCGTATATATCATCAAGGTGGACAAGAAAGCCTTCACGCGCTACTTGTTCTGAAGGACCGCGGTTATTTAAGGGACGTGTAGAAGAGGAATTTCTTTTCACCGGGCTTGACGACGATATTGTCGAAAGCCTTGGTTCCCAGGGTCCGGCCGGAGGCGTCATGGGCGTCGACGCTAAGGGAATGGCTGCCGGGCTTGACCGGGATGCGCGCTATCTGTAACGTACGGGGAAGCAGGAACCAGGCCCGGGTATCGGCCCGCTCCAATTGATCCGCAAGCACATCCGTACCGATATTGAGGAAGAGATTGATGAAGGGGTTGCCGCCGGAAATGGCCGACTTGGTCTCCTGGGCTGCGATGGTGCGGGCCACTACGCGGATCACGGTCCGGGTGAGCATGGCCGTCTGGTTTTCTTCCAGGTAACGGCTCACCAAGGGTTGCAGGTTGGTCAACGCTTCGGTTTTCACGGGCGTCGGCGCGGCCTCGCCCGCCACGGTGAAGAACTGGGTTCCGGAAGGGATCTCTTTCAGGGCGGGCAAAGCGAACTTCACATGGAAAGTGGTGCCCGATCGCGTCCGCCGGCCGTTCCCGGCCCGTTGGGCCTCCGAAGCGGGAAGACCCGGCGCAGGTAACACTTGGGTTACCTCTTTCCCCGAAGCGTCATGGTAATGGATTACCAGCACGCCGTCCCTTTCCCAGGTGCCCCAGAATACATTCTGGCCCAGGGTGGGGCTGCGGCCCGCTTCCCCCACCACGATGATTTCCGCGCCTTCGCCTTCGGCGGCCGCCCCCCCCGCGGAAGCGGGCACGGAGGACGCGGCCGCCGATAGCTTCAATTCGTCGATATCCCCCTGGCGATCGCGCGCTTTAAGGGCCGAGTACGCGCCCGCGGCCACCAGCGGCGGCAGCCCGATGGCGCCGCCGCGATAGGCCTTCACCGACTGGTACATGGAAATGGCCGCATCGTCCTTCTGCCCTTGCGCCTGATAAGCGATGCCGGCAAGATAACGGAACATGCCGTCATCGGTATACTTGGCCGCATCCTTGCCGGCCTTGCGTTTAAGTTCATCCAGGTACAATTGGGTTTGCCGGGATTCGACCACAGCATCTTCGTATTTGCCCAGGGCCAGGTAATCGAAGGCCAGGAACTGGTGCAACAGCACTATTTCATGGGGCTTCCCGCGGTAAGGCCGGACATTGTCATTGGCGAGGAAGGCAAGGGCCTCGTTGCTGACGGATTTAGCGAACAGATCATCATGGATGGACACGGCCCGGGACAGTTCCAGGATGCTGGAATCGTACTGGCCGGCATAATGCTGCAGGATGCCCAGATCCATATGGTAGAGGAGCTGGCTGGCGCTGCCGTAAAGATCCTTGTTCTTGCGCACGTCGGCGGCGGCCTTGGCATAGTCGTCCTTTTGCGCGCTGGCGGCGATCTTCTCGAAGCGCAACAGGCTCTTGTCGGCGCAACCGGCCAGGAACGCCGCGGCCAGCAAGGCGAAGGGGAGTATGGTCAAGCGGGAACGAACGGGCACTTCGGATCCTCTTGTGGCAGGGAACGGTGGCGGATGCGGAAGATGCGGGAGCGGCTTGTGCTGCATGGATCGGGTTCAGGTTCGGACTGCCCGCTTTTGAACGGGAGGGGCGGGAAGGGCGCCTTCCCGCGCCGCGCGCCCTGGCCCCGTCAGAACTTGGTCCCGCTGCGTTCCACGAACTTCTTGATCTTCTTGTCGCCGATCCAGAGCTTCTTGTGGGATTCGATTTCCACCAGTTCCAGGTTGACCTGGTAGAAGACCACGGCCTTGCCGCCTTCCTGGTCGACGATGGAGTTCAGCTCGCCGATCATCATCAGCTTCGCGCCGCTTTCCTCGCCGGCGGACTGGCGCGTTTCCACGGAGGCATTCGTGGACTGATCGGCCTTCTCGTCCCGGATTTGGCCGCGCTCGGCCTTGTTGGCGACGAAATCAACCTTGCCGGAATTAATCAAAGCGCGCTGGATGTCGTTGATGAAGGTCTCGGTGCTGATATGCTCATGGCTCTTGTTGCGGATCTCGCCGACCACCACGGTCGGCGTGGTCTTGGAAACCGTGTACTTGGCGTACCAGCTGCCGGCGAGCGCGTCCTTGACCATTTCTTCGGCTGTGAGGCGGGAATCGGTATCATTCCACTTTCCCGTGATATCGATGGTGGAATCGTGGCTCACGCGCGTGACCTTGGTGGAACATCCGGTGAGCAGCACCGCTATGAACGCGGTTTCGAGCATGCGGGCGGTGATACGGGATGTGCGGAACGTACTGAGCATAAGAACCTCCTTCGGCGCTATTAGTTTACTTAAATGGAGCGGCCCGGCAAAGGGATTCGGCCGTTCCCTGTACGCAGGGGGCGCGCGGACCTGAAAATTATACATTCTCCTTTGTGCCTACCTGCCCGGCCGGCTTGCCTCGCGGCTTGCCTACCGTCGCTGCCTCCATAGCGGTTTAACGCATGGGACGCGTCCATCCGCTATGCAACCATGAAAAACCGTCCCCGGGTAGGGGCCGGAACGGATTGTCCAAGGAGGAATCATGAAATACCCGTACCCCATCGCAATTATCTCCAGCCTGGCGCTGGCCATAGCGTCCGTCCATGCCGCCGATGCGGCCAAGGAGAAAACCGAACGCAAGAACATCACTGTGATCACGGCCCACGGCAATGCCGATGGGAGCACGGATGTCAGCCGCGAGGCGGTGAAGGAATGCATCGTCACCCTGCCCTCGGCCGAAGCGCTGGAGCCGGACGTGGTTTCCGATTCGCGCTTCCTCAAGGAAGTCAACGGGGACCCGAACAAGAACGAGTGGACCAAGACCTACACCGCCAAGATCATCATCAACTATCAGGTTTATAAAAAGGACTTGCTCATCGTGGCCACCAAATCCGTGGAGGGCAAAGAACCCACTCTGCGGGAAGTGGAAAAGCGCCTGCCCCAATCCCATGAATTCGAGTCCAATGCCGCCAACGGCGATACCTATGCCGGGCGTTCCAACCGGCAATACTATTACACCCAGGCCGAAGGCGCGGTAGCGGATGTGAAAAGCCGGGCCAAGGTCTGGCTGAAGCAGCAGGGCCCGCTCCTTTGCGCTGATACCAAATAGCCGGGCATCCATCCGGTCCCGGCATAAACCCCTTCTCGATGAGAAGGGGTTTTTCGTTTGCGGCCCGGCAAAAGGGGCTGTGGACCATCCGGCAAAAACCAACCGACAAAAAAAAGGCATGCCCGGCGGGCATGCCTTCGCGATCAACAGGTTCCCGGTTTCAGTATTTCAGCTTCTTGACCTTGGTATTGCGCAAGGGCGAGGAAAAGAGGAAGCCCACGTCGACGCCCACGCCCCGATCCCCGGCGTCATTCGCGACCACGGTGAAAGGCACGCGGATGCGGAGCTGCAGCTCATCCATCACGTCCAGGATCATGCCGACATGCACGGTTCCCAGGGCGCCGATATTATGGCCGAAATCGGATCCGGTCTCGAAATAGCCGAAGCCCCCGCCCGCGCCGATGAAGGGTTTGAAGTTCCCCGTGGCCAGGAGATAGTCCA
>JBDSWM010000177.1:0-5797 GCA_039926685.1 Fibrobacteria bacterium
CTTGCACGCGGTTGCCCTTCATGCCCACGCAGGCGCCCACGGGATCGATGCGATCGTCCTTGGTGGTCACGGCTATCTTGGCGCGGTAGCCCGGGTCGCGGGAGACGGCCTTGATGGTCACGATGGCATCGTAGATTTCCGGCACTTCCAATTCGAACAGCTTGGCCAGGAAATCCGGATGCGTGCGCGAGAGCAGGATTTGCGGGCCCTTGGTGTTGGTGCTGACGTTGGCGATATAAGCCCGGATGGTGTCGCCCTGGCGGTAGCGTTCCTTGCGGATCTGCTCCTTCAAGGGAATGATGCCTTCGGTCTTGCCCAGGTTGACCAGGATGTTGCCGCGGTCGACTTGCTGCACGGTTCCGGAGACCAAGGTGCCGATGCGGTGCTGGTAGTCCTCGAAAATCTTGTCGCGCTCCGCGTCCCGCACCTTTTGGAGGAGGATTTGCTTGGCCGACTGGATGGCCGCGCGGCCGAAGTTCTCGATGGGGATTTCCATTTCCAGGTAATCGCCTTCGGCGGCTTCCGCGTTGTATTCCTCGGCCTCGCCCACGAGCATGTACTTCTCGTCATAGGCGGCCACTTCTTCCGGGGTCAGGGCCGGGTCCACGTCGGGATAATCGTCCACCACGTTGACGCGCAGGAACACGTGGATTTCGCCCGAGTCCTTGTCGATCTCGGCCTCGATGTTCTTGGCCAGGTTCAGGTACTTCTTGGCCGCGTTGATCAAGCTCTGTTGGAGCGTGTTGATCACCACTTCCGGGCCCAGATTCTTGGACTTGGCGATGAGGTTCAGGCTTTCAAAGATTTCAGCTGCCATCTAAAACTCCAGTGCTCTACAATCAACTCTGCTTAAGTAACTCTCACATCCACTTTGGCCTGAAGGATCAGATCCAAGGGGATGGAACGGGGCGTACCGTCCGCGTCTATCGTGATGGAAGACTCTCCCACGTCCGCCAAGGTACCGACCACGAGCTTTTTGTTGCCCATGCCCGTCACCGGTTCCCGGGTGGAGACGCGCACGAAGCGGCCCAGGTTGCGGCGGTAATCCTTGAGGGTTTTGAAAGGCCGATCTAAACCGGGCGAGGAGACCTCGAGGATGTAGTTTTCGTCCTGCATCACATTGTCCGCGTCCAGCAAGGTCCCCAGATCCCGGCTCACCCGGGCGCAATCGTCCACGTTCACGCCATCGCGTTTGCCGATATAGATGCGCAGAACGCGCCGCTTGCCGGCGCGGAAAATTTCCACGTCCACCAAATCCAGGCCGCCCGATTCGGCGACCTTGGCGGCAAGCTGCGTGATGTTTTCGATCAAATCCAAAAATGCTCCTGCCGGCGGTGCCGGTTGATATAACAATTCACCCGGGTGGGTTTCCCGCCCTCAACGAATCGGAAATCTTAATGAAGGGGAGTGGGAAACCACTAAGAGGCTAAAAATTAAGTAAATTATGCGTCAATCGGCAAGGTTGAATGACCTAATCCACCGCTGGGGATTCGGGTTTGCGGAGCCGATTACGAGACGAATTTCGAAGGTTCCGGAGGATACCCGCGCATGAAGCTTATTCTCATCTTGATCATCGGGCTGGGGGGCCTTTGGCTTTCCATCAAGCAACTGCGCAAAAACCTCGTGGAAATCCGCTCCAAACCCAAAGGCAGCCATCGCATGGAGGATAAGGTGTTCAATTACCCTTTGATGTTCCTCTGGTTCGGCTACCTAATCGTGTTTTTCGGCGGCTTGATCGTGAATAACCTGATTATTCATTAAGTCTATACAAGGTAGGGGTTAGGAATTAGGGCCCTTCTTCTTTCTTCACCTTAACCCAAAACGCCTCCTTATCAGCTAGGTTCAGGTCCGCGAATACCTTTCCCTCGGCTTTAGCCAGCGCCTCCATCTTCCCATACCTGTCCATGAACTTCCGATTCGCCCGGGCCAGGGCCCTTTCCGGATCCAATTTGAAAAAGCGGCCGAGATTGACCGTTGCGAAGAGCAAATCCCCGAACTCGCTCTCCAACCTGTCCGCATCGGGTTTACCTCCGGGCACTTCCGCCTCGACCCGGAACTCTTCCAATTCCTCGTGGATTTTTGCCATCGGCCCGGTGTAATCGGGCCAATCGAAGCCCGTTTGACCCGCCCTTTTTTGCAACTTCTCCGCCTTCAGAAGCGCAGGCAAATGCCGAGGCATGCCGCCCAATCCTGACTCAACCGTCTTTCCCGTAGCCTTATCCGACGCGGCCGCATCCATCGCATTCGCCTTCTCGGCTTTTTTCAATTCATCCCATTTCTGCTCCACCGATTCCGCCGAATCCAGCTTCAATTCGCCGAACACATGGGGATGCCGACGCACCAATTTGTCGCTGATGCCTTGCACCACCTCCGCGAAATCGAAATCACCGGCTTCCTGCGCGAGCTGGGCATGGAAAACCACTTGCAGCAACACGTCCCCCAACTCTTCCCGCATGTTGGCCTTGTCGTCGTTCTCAACCGCATCGATATACTCGTAGGATTCTTCGATGAGGAAATTCAGCAGGCTGCGATGGGTTTGCTTTTTGTCCCAAGGGCAACCCTCGGGAGAACGGAGTTTGGCCATGATCGCCAGCAAATCCGGGAGCGTATATGGAGTCATTTCGGTACCTCTTGGGTGAAAAATGCATCCTTTTGGGTAAGAAAGGCATTACCGGTGAATTTAGGCCGGAGATCCAGGCCAAATCAGAGGAAAATAGACGCTTGGAATACTGCCCAAGTGTTCAGTATATTTACAGCATGGAAACTTGCATTGATGGAGGGGAATTGCCTCCCAAGGAAATTAGAAGCATGTTGGCTTTGGCCATGGCGCCCACAGTGGGGCCGGCCACCTTTCACAAACTGATGGCGGCGTTCGGATCGGCCGAGGCGGTATTCGGCGCAGCCTCGGCTGAGCTTACGGCGGTGTGTCCGCATCTCAAACCGGAAAGTCTGGCCGCGATACTCGCCGGGCCGAACCTCAAAGGCGTCCGCTTCCAGGAGGAAACCTGCCAACGGCTCAAGGTGCGCATCGTATCGGATCGTTCAGCCGCCTATCCGGCATCCTTGCGGACCCTGCCCCAGCCGCCTCCCTTCCTGTTCATGGCGGGGACCTGGCGGCGCGAGGACGCGAAATCCCTGGCCGTGGTCGGCACCCGGTATCCTTCCGGTTACGGGGCGCGCATGGCCAAGGAGCTGTCGGCGGGAATGGCGGAGGCGGGGTTTACCGTGGTATCGGGTCTGGCGCGGGGCATCGATACGCTGGCGCATGAAGCGGCGCTGGCGGCTGGCGCGCATACCGTGGCGGTGTTGGGCTCCGGGCTGGATTGGATCTATCCGCCCGAGAACGTCAATCTGGCGCGTCGCATCGCCAAGCAGGGCTGCATCCTTTCCGAATTCCCCATGGGCGCGGCGCCCAATGCCAAACATTTTCCCCGCCGCAATCGCATCATCAGCGCTTTGTCCATGGGAACCTTGGTGGTGGAGGCGGGCAATGACAGTGGCGCGCTCATCACCGCCGATTATGCCGCCGATCAAGGGCGGGAGGTTTTCGCCGTGCCCGGCGCCGTGCATCAACCCGGCAGCCAAGGCACGCATAAGCTGATCCAGCAAGGCGCGCATTTGGTGGAGCGGGCCGAGGATATGATCCGTCTGCTGCAAAGCGCAAGCCAAGCCCAACCGGCTCGGCGCTTCGCCGCGGCCGGAAGCGCGCCGGAAAACGATGACGCGACGGCTTCCGTCGCGGAAGGACCGGCTTCGGGGACCGCCGGCAGCGAAGCGCTGGCTTCCGGTATCGTGTCGGGGCCTCGCTATGTGGATCAATGGATTCCCGTCAAGGTGATGGCCCCGCCGGAAACGCATACCGCCCTGGAATCCGCAGCGGCCGGTTTGGACGAAGAAGCCCGATCCTTGCTGAGCTTGATCGGACGGGAAGCCATCACCTTGGACGCCATCGCCGAAAAGGCCCGCAGCAAACCGCGTTTCCGCGATGCGGCCGCGCACCGCTTGTTGGCGGGATTGCTGGAGCTGGAATTGAAGGGCAGGGTCAAGCGCATGCCCGGCGCCCTGTTCCGCTTGTCATGAACGCGCTTGCTTCACAACCGACGCATTTGCACCGCCCGGTGGCTTTGCACCGGCCGGGACGCTGGGAACCTACGCGGGAAAATGTTATCCTGATTTTGAGAAAGAGCTACCTTTCCTTTCCGGAAGCGACGCAACGCATGGGCAAAACCACTATCCCGAATCCCGACGCCAGAAAAAGGTCGAAATGGCTCCGCTACGTGCTATTGGCCGTGGCCGGCTTGGGCGTATACCATATACTGAGCGGGCCCAGCGGAGCGGTCAACGTTATCCGCCTGCGCAATGAAAATGCGAAGCTCGCCGGAGAATTGGATAGCCTCGCCTTGCGCAAACAAGCGCTGGAAATCGAGAAGCAGCGCCTGGAAAAGGACAGCGCTTTCATCGAAGGAGTAGCGCGCCGGGAACTTGGGATGGCCAAGCCCAACGAAAAGGTGTACCGCTTCGTCCCTCCCGACGTGAAAAAGAAATAGGGCCCCGGTAAGGGCCCTACTATCAAGTTCCAGGAGTGAACGGGACGTTTACTTCTTGCCTTTTTCCTTGCAAGCCACCACGAAGCCGGCCAGTACGCCGTCCATGTAGAAGCGGGAAACCGTCATGATGCCGGTAAGCTGCTTGCCATAGCGGGTTTCCTGCTGGGCCTCTATCTGCAGGGATTTATCCTGCCAGGGAGCGCGGATCAGGGAATCCAAGGGCGCGTCCGATCCGTTGATCTTAGCCACGATCTTGCTCAGGGGTTTACCGAGCATTTCCACCTGGGTATGCCCGTACAAGGTGCGGGACGCTTCGTTCCAGGCGATGACCTTGAGTTCAGCGTCCGTGACCACGACCGCAGGACCGGTCGCATTGCGATATGCGGCCGCGGCCTTGGTGGCGCGTGCGTAGATTTCCTCGTCGAGCGCTTCGGGAGAGATACCGATCTCTTCCACGTAGCGCATGACGGCTTCTTCGGTGAGGCGCCTGGGTCCACGTCCAATCCGCTCGTATGGCATCCTACCCTGGTCGAGCCAGTTGATGACCGTCTGAGCAGAGACATGGAACAATTTCGCCACTTCCCCTGTAGTTAACATTTTGAACTCCTGAAAATCCACTTTCCCGTACATGCGGCGCGGGTAGTCATTTCTGTTGGTTATTATGCACCAGGTTTAGCGGAGTTTCAACGAGTTTCTTTTTTTGGACTGTTGCTTGAGATGGCGAATATGGGCTTTCCGCAGCGCACCCGCGCGGGTAAAATCGCGAAATTCCCAGGCGCGCGATGGCGGCGCGCGCGCGGAAGGATGATATAATCTCCGGTATCAGGCGTAGTTATGAATATGGACTTGGTAGCGCACATCCCCGTCGTCTTTCTCGGCTCCGAAGCCGCGCTGGCGGGGCGTTTGCGCGATTGTTATGCGGGTATCGCTTGGGGCGCCGAGTACCGCCTGGCGCCCCGTTTCCAGGCCGCGGCGGCCAAGGATTGGCGCTCGGTTTTGCCCGCCACGGGACCGGGCATGGCCTTCGTGCAGATTACCGATGCGGGCACGGAAGGCGAGTCGAATCTGATCCGCGAAATCGGATCCATGAATCCGGGATTGCAGATAGTGCTGCTCGCAGACGACGATGTGGACTACTTCCAGATAGCCGCGGATTTCCGCATCGGCAACGTGATCAAAAAGAACCGTTTCGATACCGCCGTGGTGCATGCGCTCACCATCCGCCTGCTCACGGGCAACATCTTCGGCTT
>JBDSWM010000178.1:0-5561 GCA_039926685.1 Fibrobacteria bacterium
TCCCCTTTTCACCGGGGAGGCCGAGGCGAAAAGGCGATTGAATACCCATGCCCCGGCCAAGGAAAGCGGGAATATGAAGGCGGAGGCGAAGCGCAGATTCACATGCAATGACTTCAGGATGGGCAGCTTCTGCAAATGGTGGTAAATCAGTCCTTGCGTCAGCCTGAATTCGACGGCTATCCATATGCAAAGCAAGGTAAGCCCGGCGAGGATAAGCCCTCGAGGAGTGATTTTCGGGAACTTCACTCCACGCCCGCGGAAAAGCCGGAACAGCCGGCGGAACTGCTGGATAAGGAGGAAGATGAAACCTGCCGCCAGCAAGATCAGCAGTGCGGGCGATACGCCGGTATCGAATTCCCAAATCCCCATTTCCATCCCATCCGTGCGCGAAACATCCCGCATATAAGTCACGTAGTCGGAAATGCTTTTGCCGGCCAGGCGCATGCCTGAAACGGCGGGGGCCGGTCCCAGGAATTGCAGGAACATGCTGTACAGGCCGCCCCAGAGTCCCGCCAGATAATGATCCTGTTCGATGCGCGGGAAGGACCGCATGAAAGCGCGTATCGCGAGGATTTTGGATCCCGTAAGCGCGAAGGTGAAGGGTAGCGCCCATCCCGCCGCGGCCAGCAATCGCTTCGGCTTTAAAAAAATCCGGAACCGATCGGATTGCAGGAAAGGAAGCAAGAGCAAGGCGGACAAGGCGAAGATGATGGCCATGTAGAAGCCGCCGGAATGGATCAGGATGGAAAGGATCACGGCGATGGAAATGCCTTTGATGTACGACGGCCAGCCGGGATGAGCGATCGCGATCAGAAGCGCCGGGAACAAAGGGAAAGCCTGGAAGCTCATATGTCCGGCGATAGTATGCGCGAATATGAATCCGTTGGAGCCGAAGAACACCGCGCCCAAGGCGCTGGCCATGGGGTGGAACCGGAGTATGCGTTCGAAAAAAAAGTACGCGCACAGGAAGCCTAAAAGGATGTAGGTCGCCGCGGCCGCGAGCCCCGCCATCCAGGGATCCGCGACTATCATATAAAGTTGGGCGAGCGTGAACTGCATATCCTGGGGATTGGCATAGGCCGGCAATCCGCCTCCGAACGTGGGCGTATACCATTGGATGCCTGGCCCGTCGACGGCGAAGTGCAGATGGGCGTCCAGCAGGTGGGGAATGAAATACGCGAAATCGTGCCCCACTTTCGGGTAGGCCGCGTTCGCATAGTATAGGAGAATGGCTACGTACGCCATGGCCGCCAAGGCCGTCCCCAAGCGGGCGTAGCGGACCGGGGTCAGGATTTTACCCAGGAGGGATATAGGCTTCACGCGCCGCCCGGTAATAGCGCGGTCGCCCGCTTGGCGGCGTCCAGGATCAGCTCCAGCTTTTCCCGCAAGTCCTGGTCCTGCTTCCGCTCCTCCAGGATCAGGCTCACGTAGCTGGCGATGCCGAAAAGGCTGTTGTTCACTTGGTGGACCGTATCCGCCCCCAAGGATGCCGCCTGCGCATCGCTGTCCGGAAGCGCTTCGCGCACGCGCACCACTTCTTCCAACCCTTCCGCCAAACCGTTCGCCAGTCCGTTCACGAATCCGTTCGCCAAACCCTTCGTAAAAGGCATGCGTTCGAAGCGCAGGGGTTTCAGGGTGTAGGCGGAGAGCAAGGCGGCATGGTAGACAAGCCAGGCCTTTTCCATGAACTCGTTCAAGGTCTTGCGTTTGATGGACAGTTCATTGTCGATGAACGGAAGCTTGAAGGCGCCGATGGGCGCAGCCTCGATCTCGAAGGCATAGCCGCTGTCCCGGATGAATTCCAGCAGGTCCGAAGATAGGCAGCCCTGGGCCTTGAGATGCAGGCCTTCCAAATAGCCGCTGTCCGCGAGGATGGAGGCCAGGCGCGCCGGCAGCCCTTCCATGCCCGGTCGGCCGGCCTCGAGGGCATCCGGGCCCATGGAGGAATGGATGCCTTCCAGGTATCCCACCAGTTGCAGCAGGTATCTTTGGGATTTTTCGAAGGATTCGTTTTGCATGGATCCCGGCCTCTTTTACCCCATCGCACCATGAAACGCCGCTCAGCGCCGCTTTACCAAAGGCGCTCCGCGCCGCTTTGCCTAAGGTAAAAACGCGAAGGGCCTTCCCGGGCCGCCCTATCCTTGCTAATGTTCCAATATCGCAGGCCCCCGACAGGAGGCCGGCGCCATTCCATGGAAACGGACACCCCGCTTTTACGCATCACGGAAATTTTCCACTCCATCCAAGGAGAGGGTTTCCATGCGGGCACGGCCGCAGTTTTCATCCGCGGCACGGGCTGCAACCTGGCCTGCGACTTTTGCGATACCGATTTCAGCCCCCGGGAGCGATTGTCCCCGGCAGAAATCCTGGCGCGGATTTCCCCTTTCCCCTGCCGCTTCGTGGTCTTGACCGGCGGCGAGCCCACCATCCAGGCCCGCGGTTTCCGCGCCCTGGTGGACTTGCTGCATGCGCAGGGGTACTACGTGACCATGGAAACCAACGGCAGCAGCGGGGACACGCTGGGCGTGGATTGGGTGACCGTGAGCCCGAAATTGTCGCAAAAAGGGGTCTGGGTGCTCAAGCGGGCGCAGGAATTGAAGCTGGTCTATGAATCCCAGGATCTTTCCTTCTACGAACGCGACTCGGAGTTCGAGCATTATTTCCTGCAGCCCAAGGAGATCCGCACCGCGCCCTGGGGCGGGGGAGAGCGGGATAGGGAGCGGACCAAGGCGGAATGGGATAAGACGGCCAAGGCCGTGATGGCCCATCCCCGCTGGAAGCTTTCCCTGCAGCTGCACAAGGAAATGGGGATGCGATGAAAGAGGAAACCGGGGCCAGGACCTGCTTGGCCGTGTTCTCGGGCGGACAGGATTCCACCACCTGCCTGCATTGGGCCCTGCGCGCTTTCAAAGCGGTGGAGGCGGTATTCTTCGACTATGGCCAGCGGCATGCTTCTGAAATGGCGGCGGCCCAGGCCATCGCGGCGCGCTTATCGGTTCCCCTCAAGGTATTCAATCTGGATTTCTTCCGGGAACTGGGCGGCAATGCCCTGCTCGATCCCGCCATGGCCATCGAACCCCTCAAGGACGGCGGCGGCCTGCCCAATACATTCGTCCCCGGCCGCAACCTCATCTTCCTCACCTATGCCGCCAGCTATGCCTATACGCTCGGCATCCGCGATCTGGTCACGGGCGTATGCCAGACCGATTATAGCGGCTATCCCGATTGCCGGGATGCCACCATCAAAAGTCTGGAGCGCGCTTTGGGCCAGGGTTTGGGCTGGGCCGAACCCTTCACCATCCATACGCCCCTCATGTTCAAGACCAAGGCCGAATCCGTGCACTGGGCCGTGGAGCTGGGAGCCATGGAGTCGCTGGCCTACAGCCATACCTGTTATGAAGGGGCTTATCCCCCATGCGGCAAATGCCCCGCCTGCCTGCTGCGGCGGAAAGGCTTCCAGGAAGCGGGCTATGCGGATCCTTTGGAAACGCGCGCCAACAAAATTTAACAATCGGGTAAATCCGCGGCGGCAGGCAAGCGGGCCCGGGCAGCGCGGTTGAAACACGTCCCCACGCTGGAATTCGCGGCTCAGAAAAGGTATCCTTGGGGGGAAAACCTCCCGGAGCGGCCATGGAAAAGAAGTACGACGTATGCGTGATCGGTTCGGGACCCGGCGGGTTCGCCGCGGCCATGCGGGCTTTCGATTTCGGCAAGAAGGTGGTCCTCATCGAAGCGGGGAACATCGGCGGCGCGGGCATCATGCACGGCGCCATGACTTCCAAGACCCTGTGGGAGCTTTCCAAGGACTACGCCGGGGCCGGGGCGGTGGATAGGGGCTACCGCGCCGCGGGCCTTACCGTGGACTACGGCCAGGTGCGCGATACGGTCATCGAAGCCGCGAAGGAAAAGCAATACCAGATCCTGTCCCAAATCGAAACCTTCACCCCGCCCCGCTGGCCCGGTCCCGGGAGCATCGAGCTCAAGCGCGGCTGGGGATCTTTCCTGGATACCAAAAGCATCCAGGTGCTCTACAAAGACGGGACCAAGGAAACGGTGCATGCCGACTTCTTCGTCATCGCCACCGGGTCCAAGCCGCGGGATTTCCCCGGCATCGCGGTAGACCATAAGCGCGTCCTCAACTCGGACGATGTGCTGAGCCTGACCACCTTCCCCAAGCGCTTCCTCATCATCGGCGCGGGCGTGCTCGGCTGCGAATACGCCACCATCTTCTCCAATTACCACCAGACCAAGGTGCATCTGCTCGATCGCCAGGATCGCATCCTGCCGGGCGAAGACCCCGACATCAGCGAATTCGTGAACACGAATCTCACCGCACAGGGCGTGGAAGTCCATCATAATTCCATCCTGCGGAAGATCATCCATCACGACGATTTCCTGGAAGTGGTGGTGGATTACGAAGGCGGGCGCTCCAAGGTGCTGGAAGTGGACGTGGCGCTGGTCTCGGTGGGGCGCGCGCCCAACCTAGACAAGCTGGGCCTGGACAACGTGGGCATAAAGGTCAACGCCCGCGGGGCGCTGGATACCGACGGCGATTGCCGCGTGAAAGGCAATATCTTCGCCGTGGGCAACGTGACCCAGCATTCCGCCCTGTACAACGTGGCGGAAATGGAGGGCCGCTACGCGGTCAAGGCCATGTACCAGCGCAACAAATACCCCCTGCGTTACAGCAACATGTCCACCATCATGTTCTTCAACCCGGAAGTGGCCGCAGTGGGCCTCAACGAAACCACCTGCCGCGCCAACCATATCCCTTATCAGCTGGCCTTTTACAGCAACGCCCTGCTTAACCGCGCCATCGCCATGCGGCGCACGGACGGGTTCGTCAAGATCCTGGTCAGCGACGACGGGCTGGATCGCATCCTGGGCATGCGCGCCGCCGGACCCCAGGCCTCCAACACCATCATGGTGATCGCCCATCTCATGGATCAGGATAAAGGCGTGACGGATATCATGAAATCAATCCATCCCCATCCTTCCATCACGGAAGGCATCCAGGAATGCCTGCGCCTTCTGGTGAACAAGTCCATCTTCAAGCCCTCGGTTTTCCCCCAGCACATGCGCATCAGCAAATGGAAGCCGGAATAGGGATTCCACCCGTTCCGACAAAACCGGCCAAGTTCCCCCATTCTCCCTAAGCCACTGACCCGATAGGGCCGGTGAATTCCCCCCAAGACCCGGGATAAAAGCCGGCCGCCGAGGGGAATTGTCCGATAATGTCCGGCGGGCCATGGCCGCGCGCCCCGTAGGTGTTTGGAATCGCGCACGCTCACCGCGCTCCCCAGCAAGGCCCTCAGAGGTCAGGCCTTTTCCGCCCCCCAAAATCGCCGTGATTCTGCCCGGCCGTACCCGTGGCATACTATATTTCAAAAAGACAATCGGATAGCTAGACGCTTTCAACCCACCGGAAAATCCCATGGCAGAATACAAATTCGTAACCGTGCCCAAAGAGGGCGAACGCATCACCATCGGCGCGAACAACAAGCTGCAAGTGCCCGATCACCCGATCATCCCCTTCATCGAAGGCGACGGAACCGGCCCCG
>JBDSWM010000179.1:0-6500 GCA_039926685.1 Fibrobacteria bacterium
TTTTATAGTTGGCTTCGGTGGTGGCTTTCCCTCGGTCGCCATCCACGCGCTGGACGATTTTCCCGGTATGATCGATGACGAAGTAAACGTCGCGCAAGGCGTCGTATTCGCTCCATTTGGTCCCGAGATTGGTGGACAATATCTGCCCGGCAGGGATTCCGCGCAGGAGCGGGAAATTAACCGAGTCGGCTGTTTTCTTGAGATTCTTCTCGAAGGTCCTCAATTCGGCGACTGTCCCGTTATTGATGTCCGGCCCGATGGCCTGGAACGCCTTGCCGTGGAATTTCCAGGCGATGGATCCCACGCGCGGAGCGTTCGCGTTGCAACCGCCGCAATTCCATTGCACGGTCATCAATAGCACGACTTTTCCCTTATAGTCTTTCATGCTGTGGGCGGCGCCGTCCAGATCGGTGAGGCCGTTGAAGTCACCCGCCATTTCCCCGACCGTGCCGACGGCCCATGCGGATCCGACGGTAAGCAGGGCCGCCGCCAGTATGGAGCCGAGGCGTTTTCGGACGGATTCGTATTTCGATTGTTGCATGCTGTTTTCCCCGGTCCCCTTAAGCTTGAGCGGACCGACCCCGCTCCGGGAGTAAGTCGCGGGTTAAATATAAATGTTTCCGGGAGGTCGCACGTTTGCCCGCGGCCCATAGGGCCTATTGCGGCCTGTATTTAAAAGCCGCAACATTCACAACCACCCCCTCCCGATCCTGCGCCAGCACGATGAGGGCATAATCGGATAGGTTTTCCACTCCCAACGGCGGCGGACGCACATGCTTTTCCGCCTCCGGGGAAACCGCGATTGCCACCTGGAAGCGTTTGGCGGTGAGCGCGGGCAAGACCGGCAGGGCGAGTTTTGCGCCCCCCGCGTCCGCATCCGTCATTTCCCGTACGATCACTTCCCAAGGGCCGGGACTAATCGGGATCAAGGCAGGCCTGTTCTTCACGGCCAGCACCCGGAAATCCAGCGGGCCGATCCCGGCGAGATCCAGATTTCCGGCCTGGAAGGAAAAGCGTATCAGGCGCGCCGAGGTATCATAGACGATACCGGCGGTGTCCAAGTCCAGCTCCAGCCAGGTATCCGGATCCGCGCGCTTGCTGCGGGCCACCAGCGAATCGTATTCGCCGGCCTTGAAGGCAACGTCCTTTTCCCTCACCCCATACGCGGAATTGGAACCGTCCATCACCGCCTGGGGAAGACTGACATAACCTTGGGCGTCATTCCAGGCCTGGATGGCGGGCGTGACCCAGGGATCCGCGATGCTCCCGAACTTGACATGGTAATTGATGACGATCAGCGCGGAATTATAGGCGGGGTCGCCCAGTTCGGGATGGATATAAGGGGCGAGCCGGGACTCCGCTTCGGGACAGGACACGCATCCGTAGGATCCGAACGATTCCAGGATATGCCGACGCGCTACGCGCCTATGCGCGGAAGCGGGCAGGGATGACAGGGAGGAGTCGCGCAGCGCTGGATCCAGTTCCAGGAGCGGTTCATCGAACGGGCCGCAGCCCTGGAGCAGCGCGCAGGCCGCCATGGCGGCGACCACAGCGGCCGTCTTCAAAAGTGGCTGGTCCATATCAGTTCCGCTCCCTCGAAGGCCGGTTCCAGGCGGCAGCTTCCCCCGGCGCAAACCACCCTTTCCTTGCGTTGCCCGGCCCATAGCGTGATCCGGTTCTCGTCCGGCAGGTCCATGGTGAGATAGGCGGATCCCCAGCCGTTGCTGAGCCCGCCCAAAAGGTATGGGAAGGAATCCGGATCCGCTTCCCTATCGGAAGTGGTGGATTCATAATCCAGCGTCAGGGACCAAAGGGACGCGCGTCCCAAGGTGGCGGAGACCACTCCCTGCCAGGCTTGCGATTCCGAAACCAGAACGCCGACATCGCCCAAACGTCCGTTCACGGGATCGCCCGGCGCCACGGATCGGAAATCCACGTCCCGGTATTGCAATTCCGTTCCGGCGGAGAATTGCCATGATCCGGCGGGACGGTCAGCTTCAAGTCCGAGCGTGAAAGCGTCGATATCCTCGAATTCCCCTTCCGAGAATTTCCGCTGGCGGATCCAATCCGCATCGATAAGGCTGGAACCGGATCCCGGTCCGGGCAGGCGCAATTGCTGGTCCACGTCCAGGTAAGGCAACTCCACATGATGGATCAGCAGGGACGTGTTGCGTTCGGGGTGGGAAACCAGGCGGGCGATGCAGGCGCCATAGGAAGCGTCCGGCGAGAAATGCCAGGCGGCCCGCGCCTGCGCGCCCTCCTCGGCCTGGTTGTTGGGGAACAGCATGTCGCGCGCCATCAGGCGGAAGGTATGGAAAGGGACGAGGCTGGGCGGATCTGTGAAACCCAGATCATAGTTACGGTAGTATTTGTATTCCGCTCCCGCTTCCAGACGGCCCAGGTTTTCCGACACGGACGCGTACAGGGCGCGGCCCGCGTAGGCATGGGGATAGTTGAACTTGTCCTCCCCGGTAACTCCTATGTAACCCAGGTAGGCGTCGGTGGGTCCCGAACGCCATTCCGCGTCGCCCCCCGCCAACCTGGCATTCCATCCGTCCCTGAAGGCCTCCGCGTATTGCGCGCCGCCCTTGAAGCCCGCCACCGGTTCCCAGGCCGCTTCCGATCCCTGCAAATACAGGTCCCGGAACGCATCCTCTTCCGCATCCACGGAATGCAGATCGGGGAAGGCGGAAAAGGTCTTGCCCCCGAAAGCGGAGACCCGGCCCCGTCCCCAAGCCACCCGGTCGGTTCCCCCGTCATTCCGCAGGGCGGCCCACACGCCGTTCAAATCCTTGTCCAGCCGGGCTTGGCGATCCTCGAAGAAGCGGAACAGCATCCCGCGCCCCACGCTGCCATAGACGTTTCCGGCGCGGATGTCCGTATAGGCGCCGGCATAGGAAAGGCTTTGCTTGGCCACGCGGTGGCTGGGATCGCGGATGAGGGTTTCCCCCTCACCCGGCAGATCGCGCAGGAATTGGTAAGCGCGATACCGCAATTGATAGGCCAGGCCGCCATCCGCCAGCCGCACATCGAACCAATCCTCCAGCCAGGCGTTGGCTTCCGGTTGTGACCGGTTCTCGCGCCCATGATTCGCGCGGAGGAAATTCGATCCCGTCAGGGATAGCCGGGAGAGGATCCCCGTATCCTTGCTTTCCGCCGACGTGCTGGCCCTGACGTGCGCGGAATCCTGGGTAACGGGCAGGTTACTAAGGGAGTCGCCGGGAAGGCTGTCCGCCAGCAGAGCGAGGATGCGCGCCTCCAGTCCCGCCTCTTCCCCCGGCTGGAAACCTTCCTTGCGATACGCGATGCGGCCCTGGGCATCGATGAGCAAACTGGTAGGCAGGGCCGAAACCGAGTACAGGCGATACGCGTCCTGGCCGGGATCGGCCAGCACCGGAAACGGAAAAGCCCTGGCCTTGGCGAACGCCCGGGCCCGTGCCATGGTCTGGGGCTGGTCCACCGATACGGCGATGACGCGGAACCCCCTCGGTCTGTAGCGGGTTTGCAATTCCTTGAAAGCATTGAGCTCGGCCAGGCAGGGCAGGCAGAAGGTGGCCCAGAAGTCGAGCAGGATCACTTCGCGTCCCAGGATAGGGGCCAAGTCGAAAGCCTGGCCATCCAGGGTCTCCAAGCGGAAGGCCGGCGCCCGTTCGAGCCTATTCGCTGCCGATCCAGCGGCCGACCCAGCCGCGGGGAAACCGCACCAGAGGTGGATGGCAAAGGCAACCGTCAGGATGCGGTGTATGCTGCTTATGCGGCGGAAACTGCGGCATGGCGCGGCCGGAGACGCGATTCGGAACGGAAGCATGGCTCGGGGAAGTTAGCAAAAGTCGCGATCCGCCGATAAGGCCGGCACCGTTCAGGTGGGGGAAAGGCGCGGATCAACCGTGGGAATGGTTCCGGGACGCGGTATCGGCCCCTACTCCGGCCAATATCTGGCGGACATTCCTCAGCAACCGATCCGGCGAGAAGGGCTTGTCCATGAAAATGGCGTTGGATTTCTCGAGCTCGGCCTGGAAAGCGAAATCGCCGGTGTACCCGGACATGTAGATGACGCGGATGCCGGGGATATGCTCGAGGAATTCCTTCGCTATCTCGCGACCGCTCCGGCCGGAAAGCACGATGTCGGTCAGTAGCAACTCGATGGTACCGGGGTGGTTCTCCCGGATATAGGTGGCTTCTCTCGCTCCGCTCGCCTCCAACACAACATAGCCATGGGATTGTAAAACGGTCTTTACCAGCATCCTGACCGCGTCCTCGTCTTCTACCACCAAAATCGTTTCCATCGGCACCAACCCTTTTTACAGGAACCTTAATTTTCCCATCCATCCGCGGTGGAAGCAAGCGAATATGGTTTCCGGAAGGTGCGGGACTTGAGCGCTTTGTGCGTACTATTGGGCTTGTTTAAGAGATAGCGAAGCCGGAGGCGGGATCGAAGAATTTCGCTTTGCGTGAATCGATGGGCAGCTCCAGGGCCTTACCTGCCTGCCAGCCTGCAGCCCCGTCAGGACGGGCCGCGAAGGCGATTTCGCCAGGATTTCCGGAGGTCGTAACCAACCCCTCATGAACCTCGGCTTGCATATACAAACAAGCCTGGCCTCCGAGGCGCTCCACCACGCCGATTACGGCCTTTAGCCTGGGCGCGCCCTCCAGGCGCCATGCCTCCGCGGATCCTATATCTTCCGGCCGGATGCCGAATAGTATGTCCCGGCCCTGGTAGCCGGTTACACGGGAACGGACGGGATCAGGGAGCTTCCAGGTGAACAAGGGGTGGACGAAGGCGCATCCCCCAGTAACCTCAGCGATACGTCCCGGGAACAGGTTCATGCCCGGGGAACCGATGAATGCCGCCACGAAGGCATTGGCGGGATCCCTGTACAGCGTGTCCGGATCGGCCGCTTGCTGGATTATGCCGTCCTTGAGCACCACCACCCGATCGCCCATGGTCATGGCTTCCACCTGATCGTGGGTCACGAAAATCATGGTGGAGTCCAGCGTCTGATGCAGGCGGGAGATCTCCACCCGCATCTGCGCGCGCATCTTGGCGTCCAGGTTGGAAAGGGGCTCGTCGAACAGGAAAACCTTGGGCCGCCGCAGGATGGCCCGGCCCAGCGCGGCGCGTTGACGCTGGCCGCCGCTCATCTCGCCCGGAAAGCGCCCCAGCAAGTCCCCGATTCCGAGCATGCGCGCCGCTTCCGCGACCCGGGCTTCGATTTCCGGGCGCGGGGTTTTGCGCAGTTTCAGGCCGAAAGACATGTTCTCTGCCACGGTCATGTGCGGGAACAAAGCGTAATTCTGGAACATGATGGCGATGTCCCGATCCCGGGGAGGCAACCCGGCCAGTTCCCGGCCGTCCAGGAGTATGCTTCCGCCGGAAGCTTCGTCCAGGCCCGCGATCATGCGCAGCAAGGTGGACTTGCCGCATCCGGAAGGACCTACCACGGCGATGAATTCCCGTTCCCGTATATCCAGGGTGAACGCATCCAAGGCCTTGACGCCGCCGGGATAAACCTTGCTCAATCCCTCCAATTTCAATCGCGGCATATCCATCCCATCATTGTAAGGTGAGTTCCGCGAGCGAGGATTTGAAATGCCTTTGCACCAGCAAGTACAACAGGGCCGTGGGCGCCACGGTCATGGCCGAGCCCGCCATCAGCAGGCCATAAGGGATGCGGAGGCTGCTCCCGTACAGGCTGCTCAAAGCCACGCCGGCTGTCATCTGTTGCGGGGAACTCAGCATCACCAAGGGAATCAGATGCTCATGCCAGGCGGTAATGAAATGGATCAAGCCGTAGGCGATCAAGGCTGGCTTGATAAGGGGGAGGATCGCCAGGAATACGCGGTATTCGGAGGCGCCCTCGCTGCGCGCCATGTCCATCAGTTCATCGGGCAGGCGTTTGCAGACTTGCGTGAAGTAGATCACACCGATACCGGAAACGGCGCCCGGCCAGATTACGCTCCAGGGTCCGTCCAAGAGCTTCAAATCGTTCATCCAAGTGAACAAGGGCAGGACCATCACTTGGCGCGGGATCAATACAACCAGGACCGCCAACGCGAACAGGAGCCGCCGGCCCGGGAAGGCGTGCTTGGCGAATACGAATCCCGCCGCCGCCGATAGGCCGACGGCGAGCGCGGTTTGCGCGCTGGCTATCCAAAGCGAGTTCAGGAATTGGCGGGGATAGGGGATCCATTCCCCTAAAAGCAGGGAACGGTAATGGCGGAAGTTGAACTCCTCCGGCAGCAAGGGGAAGGGACTGAAGATTTGCGGATTGGCCTTGAAAGTGGCCATGATCATCCACAGGAAAGGGAACGCGAACAAGGCGCAAAGCAACAACAGGAACCCGGTCGCCAAGGCGGGCAGCAGGCGGCGCTCCGCGCGGTATCTCCTGACGACGGCCGCCTCAGGCATGCTTCCCCTCCAAGGCCGGCAGTTCCGGCGCGGATTCCCGCGCCCGGCGATTGCGGGCTCCTTTGCCGCGCAGCAAAATGATCCATACGAT
>JBDSWM010000180.1:0-15701 GCA_039926685.1 Fibrobacteria bacterium
CCGCCGACTCGCTGGCCTCCAAGGCCAAGGCCGAAGCCCAGGCGGCCGGCGATGGGAGTTCGCCCTTCCGCAAGCTCGGCATCACGGCGCTGACCGTCAAGGGCAGCAGCATCTGGATCGGCAGCGATGACGGCCTCTACGAATACAAGAAAACCGCCATCCAGCGCCGGGGCCAGAACCTGCTCCCCACCCAGTCCATCACCGCCATCACCGCCCAGGAAAACCTGGACGAAATCTACGTAGCCCTGAAGAATGTCGGCATCGCGCGCTATACGCCGCCCAAATCCTCCGGCAACGCCGCGAAATTGAAGATCTTCACCGTCGCGGACGGACTCATCGATTCCGCGGTCACGAAGATCCTGTTGGACAAGGACGGCCATGTCTGGGCGGCGCATGCGGGGGGCATGTCGCATTATACCGCCCTGCGGGTGTGGGAGAAAATCCATTTCAAGAAGCAGGAGTTGCGTTCCCTGGCGCTCGACGACGACGGCCATATCTGGATCGGCACAAATGAGGGGGCCTGGAAATACACCCCCAAGTACACCAATGCCAAGGGGCGCCTGGAAACGAAGAAGGACAAGGAAAAGGGCGAGAAAGGCGAAGAGGCCGGGAGCAAGGATTTGCGCGCGGACTGGGTCCATTTCCATACCGGCAACGGGCTCACGGACAAGAACGTGCGCGAGGTCAAGGCGCAAGGGCCGGACATCTGGTTCGTGACGGACGCCGGCATAGAACGGTACAACAGCGCCAAGGCGCAGGTGGGCTTCTTCTATGAAAGCCTGCTTCCCGTCCTCAACCTGCCTGATCTGTACCATGCCTTCATGGGCGCCACCTTCCCCGTGGAAGAATGGGGCACGGTGGGCGGCTTCATCAATTATGTCTCCTTCGGGCAGAATCAGCAGACCAACGAGGATGGCAGCAATGGCCGCTCATTCGATTCCTACGAGCTGGTCGGCGCCTTGAGCTACGGCACGCGCTTGAACAAGAATGTAGGGCTCGGCGTCAACGCCAAGTTCATCTACTCCGCGCTGGCACAAGGCATCACCTCCAGCGGCGAGAAATCGGACGGCATCGCCATCAGCTATGCCTTGGACGTGGGTGTACTCTGGAAAATGCCCTATGTCAAAGGCCTCAGCCTGGCCTTCGTGATGCAGAACATGGGCCCGGCCGTATTCTACGTGGACCAGGCGCAGGCCGATCCCATCCCTTTCACCTGGAAGGTGGGCCTGGCCTATGAGGTGGTGCATACGCCCAATCATCGTCTCACCGTGGCCGCGGACGCCAATCGCGAAGCCATTTACCGGGAAGGCAATGACGCCAGCCCGGTCTATATCGGCGCCTGGAAAAGCCTGGTCTACCCGTACGATACCAAGGATCATTCCGCCAGTTCCGCCATCCGCGAGGATATACGGCAATCGGTGTACAACACCGGCATGGAATACGTGTACGCCAACGTGGCGGCGTTCCGCACGGGTTACCTCTACGACCAGAGCGGAAAGCGCTACGAGCTGGACTTGGGCCTGGGATTCATGATTTCGGACATCCTCCAGGTGGACGGCACCTTCATCCGGTCCTTCCAGGACGGCATCCGCAACAACCAGAAGCGCTTCAGCATGCTGCTGCGCTTCTAATCCGCCCCTCCCTCATAGGATTTTCTCCTTTTCCAAGCCGCGCAGATGGATGTCCAGGGCTTCCACGGATATCCGGATCTCCACCAGGGAAATGGCCAGGGAAACCAGCATGCATATGATGCTGATCCCGAATACCCCCTCTCCGTAGCTTTGCAAGCCGCGGAACAGGAGGAGCATGGACATGGTACAGGAAATCAGGCCCAGCACTCCCCATAGCTGCATGTCGCGGATGAGGCGGATTCTCCTGCGCAAGCTGCTGATCTCCTGGAGGTAAATCTGGTTGGGGGATTCGGTATGGGACTGATGCAATTGCCGGATTACGGTGGCGATTCCCAGATAGCGGTTGGTATAGGCCAGCATCAACAATGAAATGGCCGGGAAAAGCAGCGACGGGGTCGCGATATTGATTTGCATGACAATGATTTAATAATCCCGGCGCAAATAGCGCAAGCCCGCCCGCCCCCGGCGTCCCTGGCACGTAACAATCTCCCCGGCTCCGCGCGTCCTATCCATATGACAGAAACGGATCCTTTCGCCTCTGGCCTGAGCGCCGCACCCAGGCCGGCAGGCCGCCAGCCCGACGACCCCGCCGCTGCTGTGGATGAATTCTCGGCCTTAGGCCGATCCCTTCGCGATCTTTACGATCTCCGCGATCTCCCGGACCTCCCCGGAGTCGCCGCTTCCTCGCCTCTTACCCTCCACCCGGAATGCCTCTCCCGGGCAGCCCGGCCGATCCTGTCGGCGCTGATCGAAACCGTATTGGGAGTCGACGCCGCGGGCCCGCTTATCACGGACGGGGCCTTGCTGACTTATTGCGAGAAGCGGATAGCGTGGGGGGATCGGAAAGCGACTGCGACGGTGAAAGCCGCCCCTTGGGCAGGCCTTTTGACCTTCAACGCCCTGGAGGCGTTCGCGTGCCCGCCGCGGCGCGCCTGGGACGAAGAACGCCGCATCCTGGCCGCCTTTCCCGCCAATACCCAGGAGCAATTATCCAAGCAAATGGATAGGAAACGGCAACAGGACGGGAGGCTGCTGGAATTCTTCCTGAAGAAGCAAACCCGGGGGGCGGAGGCGTTCACGGAAATGGATCCGGCCGCCCGGCGCGGCTATTTCTGGCTGTGGTCGCAAAGCGGCTTTTCCCTGAAGCGGCGCTTCCATCGCAATTGCAGGGACGCCATCTTGGCCGCGGCGCGCCTGGTCGGCTGACGCCCAACCGTACCTGCATCCTAAACGCGCAGGTCTTCCTGATCCAGGGTTTTCCAATCCGCATGCTTGGCCAAAACCGGCTCCACCTCCCAGGTGAGGAACTCTTCCGTGATCTCCGGGGAACGGCCGGTGAACTTGGCAGGATCCATCACCTCACCCAGCGTTTTCTCGTCCATCCCGAAAACGGGATCCTTGGCGATTCGATCCATGAGATCATTGTCGAGGCCCTCTTGCTTGACCCGTTTGGCGGCTTCCAGGGAATGCAGTCGGATGGCTTCGTGCAGATCCTGGCGGTTGCCGCCGCGCTTGACTCCGGCCATGAGGATGTTCTCCGTCGCCATGAAGGGCAATTCGGCCAGCACATGGCGTTCGATCATCTTGGGGTACACCACCAGGTTCTTGGCGATGTTCTCGGCCAGGATGAGCATGGCGTCGATGGCGAGGAAGGCCTGGGGGATGGCCAGGCGTTTGTTGGCGGAATCGTCCAAGGTGCGCTCGAACCATTGCGTGGAGGCGGTGAAGGCGGCGCTCGGGACGAGCGCTTGCACGAAGCGGCCCAGGGATCCGATGCGTTCGGCGCGCATGGGATTGCGTTTATAGGCCATGGCCGAGGATCCGATCTGATCGGCCTCGAATGGTTCCTCGATTTCCTTGAGATGCTGCAGGAGCCTGAGATCCGTGGAGAACTTACTGAGCGATTGCGACACGCTGGACAAAAGCGAGAGCACGCGCGAGTCGAGCTTGCGGGTATAGGTTTGGCCGGAAACGCCCAGGCTGCGGGCGAAGCCGGCCTTCTTGGTCACCTTCTCGTCCAAGGCCTTCACCTTGGCATGATCGCCGTCGAAAAGCTCCAGGAAGCTGGCCTGGGTCCCGGTGGTCCCTTTCACGCCCAGGAAGGGCAGGCCGGAGTCGACGAAGGTGAGTTCTTCCAGATCGAGCAGGAGATCCTGGATCCACAAGGTGGCGCGCTTGCCCACGGTGGTGAGCTGGGCGGGTTGGAAATGCGTGAAGCCCAAGGTGGGCAGATCCTTATATTGGCGCGCGAAGGCGGAAAGGGCCGCGATGACTCGCAGCAGGCGGCGGCGGACCAGGTCCATGCCCGCGCGGGCCTGGATGAGATCGGTATTGTCGGTGACATAGGCGGAGGTGGCGCCCAGATGGATGATGCCGGCGGCGCTCCTGGCCTGCAGGCCGTAGGCATGCACATGGGCCATCACGTCGTGGCGCACCGCCTTTTCGCGCTTCTCCGCCTCCTCGAAATTGATGTCCTGCTCGTGGGCCTTGAGATCGGCGATATGCTCGTCGGTGATGGGCAGGCCCAATTCCTGTTCGGCCTCGGCAAGCAGGATCCACAGTTTGCGCCAGGTCTGGAACTTGAATTGCGGCGAAAAAACGAATCCCATGCGGGCGGAGGCATAACGCTTGATGAGCGGGTTTTCGTATTGCTTGGTATCGGTCATGGATGCGTTTCCGGTCTCTGGCTTGAGAGTTGAGGTTCGGTTGGTGGGTTGTGATGCTTTGGGATTCCGTTTTCGGCCCCAAAAATAGCTCCTGGGCCGGGTCCTAGCAAACCGCGCGAAGAAGCTATTTTGCGCAGATGGACACCTTGGATTCCGGCGTTCTGCTTTTCACTTACGGCACCCTGATGCTGACCACCGGCATCGCGCAGGTGGACGCGGCCACGCGGAGCGCCGGCCCCGCCCTGGGGCGCGGCTATATCCATGGCCTTTTGTTCGACCTGGGGGAATATCCCGGCGCGGTACCCCTGCCGGGCCCGCATACGCCCGATGAGGACGCGCCCAAGGTTTGGGGCCGCTTGATCCGCTTACGGGATCCGGCCGCATTCTTCAGCGTCATCGATGCCTATGAGGGTTTCGATCCCGCCCGGCGTGCCGCTTCCGAGTTCGTGCGCGCTGAGGCTTTCATTTTCCTGGAAACGGGTCAGCGCCTGACTTGCCAGGTCTACTATTACAACTTCCCTACCCAAGCCCGCCTCGCCATCCTGGGCGGCGATTATCTCGCCCACTGGCATGCCAAAGGGCGCCCGGCGCAAGGCCGTATCGGATCCTGAGCATCGACATCGGTGCACACGCGCGCCACCGTGCCGTCCTGGAGAGGAAAAAAAGTTACGTTCTGCCTCCGCCCGGGATGGGCAAAAGTGGAAAGGCGCAAGCGGCATGGCGAGTAGGAAAAACCGCGGCTGGAGGAAGTCGGCGCTGTTAGTCGCGAGTGCGGCCGTATTCCTCTGCGCCTGTTCGCGGGAAAAGGCCACGCCGACCGCGGAGGGATGCGCACCCCCGCCCGCCAGCCATGCCTTGCAATCCGGAGTACATGTGGCGGTTTGCAGTCCGCTCAGCTTCAGCGAATACCCGCCCACTTCCGGAAAACATTATCCCGTCTGGGGGGATTACAAAACCTACGCCTCCGTGTTGGCGCCCGGTTTTTACGTGCATGACATGGAGCATGGCGGCGTGGTCTTCCTCATCAATTGCCGCACCGCCGGGAATTGCCCTGCGGATATGGCCCGCTTGCAAACCATCGCCGACGCCTATCCGGCCGATCCGCTTTGCGACGCCGCCACCAAGCATCGCATAGTCATCGCCCAGGACACCCTGATCCCCACGCGTTTCGCCGCCTTGGCCTGGGGCTGGTCGCTGCCCTCGGACTGCTTCGACTCCACCGCCTTCCAAGGCTTCCTCGCCGCGCATTATGCCCAAGGGCCGGAAGATCTATGCGATGAGAATCCCGAATTCGCGCAATACGCCGACGGTTGCCCCGCCGTCCTTCCCGAGTAGGATTCCGTTACAGGAACCGGATGGGCGCGCGCCAATGGATCAAGGCCAGGCAGCCTTCCTCGCTCCAGACGCGATGCGTGGTGCCGGTGGGGTTATAGACGTAGGCGCCCGCATCATAGCTGCCGAATTCATCTTCCTGGCAGCCGGAGAGGATGTACACATGCTCATCGCCCAGATGGATATGGGCGGGAATCGAGGCCCCGGGGCGATAGCGCACCAAGGCGGTTTTGTAATTGCCGGGAGCGCCTTCGAACATGGACATGATCTGCACGCCTTGCAATAGGGATTCCCAGGCGGCCCCGGCTTCCGCGCCGGTATCGATGAGCACGGTGGTCCTATCCCCAGGATACCCTTGATCTTCCATGGCCGCCTCCGGACCGGGCCTCCAACCGCTCAGGAACCGGATAGGCCCCAGGCGATGAGTGAGCAACAGGGCGCCCCGATCGCTCCAAATCCCATGTTTTGAACCGATGGGATTGAGCATATAAGAACCCGCGGCATATTCCCCAGAGGCATCCCGCACCGAACCCTCGATGACATAGGAATGCTCGTCGCCGGTATGCAAGTGCTCGGGCACCTTGGCGCCGGGGGCATAGCGCACCATGCTGATGCGGTAGCCATCGTCGGCCTGGTACAGTTCGCGCACCTTGATGCCCGGGCGCGGCGTCAGCCATACGCCTTGATTCCAGATGCCGGCGAAATCCAGATGCGCCCTTACCCGGGGCATAGGCGCGGTACGAGTCCTCGTCATCAGCTTGGCTTCCATTTGCATCGCCATACCCTACCCCCGAGTTTGAAGTGCTTACCCGCCCATCGCGAAACGGACAACCCTTTAACGATGCGCGAATTCCATGCCACAGGCGCGCCGGGAGTCGGCCACCCGGACCGGTTAGAATAAGGGGAAACTCGCGAAAATTCACTATCGAAAGCAAGTTCGTGAGGGCCGCTTCGGGGGACGCCGGTCAAATGCGGACTATCGCTTTTTTTTGTCAGGGATCAGATCTGTCACAAAATGACATCGTAACTTGGCCGCTACGGTAACGCCACACTTCACCGCGCCGGACCCATTCCGGGCGGACCAGGCCTTAACTCAACCTTCCCGGCGTTCGGGCATGGGGTTAGCTACTGCAATCAGGACTCGGGAAACCGTTGTCTCAGCCCGGCCGCAATGGCTCAGATACAGGCAGGGACCGTTCCCATTCCCGACAATTTCTAGTCTTTGTAAGTAATTGGCACACAAAGACCTGGGAATTTCTTTACAAATCCCCCGAATATGCCATTTCGGTGCGCATATATAAGGGAATCGGCCTGGATTGGTAATTGCTAAAACAGGATTGGGGAGACTGAATATGAGAATGGACGGATACGATCCTGGCGCGTTCTATGATGAGGTTTTCGAGGCGGTCGGCAAGCCCCGGCCCTCGGCCGGATTCCTCATCGATACCTTGGAATCCATGCAGGACGGCGAGCTGTTCCGCCGTCAATCCGCGGCCGAAAAGGCCTTCCTGGATTTGGGCATTACCTTCAACGTCTACAGCAGCAATTCCGGACTGGAAAAGATTTTCCCTTTCGATATCCTGCCGCGGATTGTGGAAGCGCGGGAATGGGAATTCATCGAGAAGGGCTTGCGCCAGCGCATCCATGCCCTCAACCTGTTCCTGGATGACATCTACCATGATCAGCGCATCATCCGGGAAGGCATCGTTCCCCGGGAACTGATCCTCTCCGCAAAAGGCTTTCTCAAAGAGTGCATGGGCCTGAACCCCCCCTGGGGCATCTGGTGCCATATCACCGGAACCGATCTGGTCAAGGACGCCGACGGCACGCTGATGGTGCTGGAAGACAATATCCGCTGCCCTTCCGGCGTCTCCTACGTGATAGGCAATCGCCAGGTGATGAAGCGAACGTTCCCGCAAATCTTCGGCGCCATCAATCCCCGCCCGGTGGAGGACTATCCCAGCAAGCTGTTGGACATGCTGCAATTCATGGGTCAGCGCTCCGGCGAAGTCCCCTGCGTAGCCATCCTCACGCCCGGCGTGTATAATTCCGCTTACTTCGAACATTCCTTCCTGGCCCAGCAAATGGGCGTGGAGCTGGTAACTGGTCCGGATCTGACGGTGCGCGACGGCTACCTGTACATGCGGACCACCCGCGGTTTCAAGCGCGTGGACGTGCTTTACCGCCGCATCGACGACGATTTCCTGGATCCGCGCACCTTCCGCGCCGATTCGATGCTGGGCGTGCCCGGCCTGATGGACGTTTACCGAGCCGGAAGGGTGGCCATTTGCAATGCCCCCGGCACCGGGGTGGCGGACGATAAGGTGATCTACGCCTATGTCCCCAAGATCATCGAATTCTACCTGGGCGAGAAGATCATCCTGCCCAACGTGGACACCTATATGTGCTGGATCCCGGAAGAGCGCCAATATGTGCTGGAGCACATGTCCGAGCTGGTGATCAAAACCGCCAACGATTCCGGCGGGTACGGCGTCCTCATCGGGCCCCACACCACCAAAGCCGTACTGGCGGAATGGGCGGCCCGCATCAAGGATAATCCGCGCAATTTCATCGCGCAACGCACGCTGTCCCTTTCCCGTTCGCCCGTGATCGTAGGCGAGCATTGCGAAGGTCGGCATGTGGACTTGCGGCCTTTCGTGCTGTATGGGCGGGACATCTACGTGATGCCGGGCGGCCTGACGCGCGTGGCCCTGAAAAAAGGATCCCTGGTGGTGAACTCATCCCAAGGCGGCGGCAGCAAGGATACCTGGGTGCTTCCCCTCGCTCCTGGCGAAGGGCCGGAGCCCCTCAACGGCGAGGCCATGCAACCGCATGTCCAAACCCAATCCCTGGGCGGCGGCGGCAATGGCCAAACGCAGTCGCAGTCGCAATCCCAATCGCAATCCCAATCCTCACCGGGCATGCCCGCCATGGCTGCTCCCGATGCGGCGCTGCCGCTCGTCAAAGGGATACCCGCATGCTGAGCCGCGTAGCAGAATCCGTGTATTGGATGGCGCGCTATATCGAGCGGGCCGAGAATGTGGCGCGCTACGTGGGTGTGAGCCTGGAAGCCTCCCTGGATAACCCCGGCAACCCGGGCCAGCAGTGGATGCCGCTGCTTGCGGCGGCGGGGGATCAGGCCATCTTCATCGAAAAGTACGGCGAAGCCATGGCCGCGCGCGATCATGGGACCGCCATCATGCGTTTTCTCGCTTTCGATCCGGAGTATCCCAACTCCATCGTTTCCTGCGTGACCAAGGCGCGCGAGAACGCCCGCCAGGTGCGCGGTTCGCTGGCGCTCGAGGCCTGGGAGCATCTCAACAAGTTCTACCACTATCTCAACTCTTCCGAGGCGCGCCGGCGCGCGGTGGAATCCCCCCATGACTTCTTCTCCGAGATCCGCACGGCCAGCTACCTGTTCGAAGGCATCGTAGAGTCCACCATGTCGCGGGGCGAAGAATACAGTTTCCTGAAACTGGGGCGCTTCCTGGAACGGGCCGACCAGACCTCGCGCATCCTGGACGTGAAATACTTCATCCTGTTGCCCACCCCGTCCGATGTGGGCTCGGTGGTGGACGATCTGCTTTGGGCGGCGCTGTTGCATTCGGTCAGCGGTTACGAAATGTTCCGCAAGCGGCATGGCCGCATCGTGCCCGAACGGGTGGTGGATTTCCTGGTGCTGGATAGGCAGTTCCCCCGCGCCATCCTTTATTGCCTGGAACGGGCCGAGGAATGCCTGTTCAACCTCTCGGGAACGCCGATGGGTTCTTTCCGGAACAATGCGGAGAAGAACGTCGCGCGACTCAGGGCCAATCTGGCTTATACCAATGTGGAAGAGGTCATCAACCAGGGCTTGCACGAGTTCCTAGGCGATTTCCAGAACGGCCTGGGCCAGGTGGGCGAAGGCATCCTGGAGACCTTTTTCTCGTTGGATACGCAGCACACGCAATACCAGTACCAGCAATAGGCGGGAACGGGGAAGAGACGGAGGAAGCATGAATACGACGCATTCGCGCACGCGTTTGGGATTCGAACAGGGTGCCTCGGTGACGCCCGACGCGGAAAGGATCCTGCCGGTCATCCGTCTCAAGATGATGGCTACGGGGCTTGAGTTGCCGGCCAACGGCCACAGCCCGGATTTCATGACCCACACCGCGGACCTGATCCGTAAGATCCAGGAAA
Organism: Fibrobacteria bacterium; assembly: GCA_039926685.1. GTDB lineage: Bacteria > Fibrobacterota > Fibrobacteria > UBA11236 > UBA11236 > Chersky-265. The sequence continues at coordinate 9,812 of JBDSWM010000180.1, forward strand.
AGTTCCGCGGGTATGCGCAGCCCCTTTGCCCGCTGGACGACCGCCTGCAATCCTTCCTGGAAAGGTTTTTCGCGGACACCAAGGTTCCCGGCAAGCTGGATTTGCCCCTGCGCACCTTGCACATGGATTTCCACGGCCTGGCGCGCACCTTGTCCATCCCGGCCGAAGGGGACACTTTCGAATCGGAATACCTGAAATCCTACCGCACCATGCAAGGCGTGCTGCACAATCCCACCACCGATAAGCGCACCACCAAGGGCACCTTCCACGTTTGCGAAGGCGGCCTGCCCATTTCCGCGGACAAGAAGGCCGTGCCCAAGGCGGCCTATGCCGGCCTTTTATGGAACGCCCTCAATCCTCCCGCGGATCTGCTGGAGCTTCCCTTCACCACCGGTCTCAAGCGTCCCGCGCGCGTATTCACCTCCCTGTTCATCCGGCCCCTGGTCAGCCCGGAAGTGCCGGGTCTGCGCGCCTATCGCGACATGGAGATCCGCTTCTTCACGCCGGGAAGCCTGGTCTGCAACCTGGACTTCGTGGAATCCATTTTCGGCAATGCGGGCGATCCCTACCTGCCCGAAAACGATGCCGGCCTGGATGCGGAGCATTTCACCGGCGTCACCGGCTGCGTCATCCTGGCCCCGCACCTGACCAAGCTGCGCAAGAAGGATCTGGGATTGCCGCATGTCTCGGAAGCCACCCCGCTGCAGAAGAAGCACGGCATGTGCTGGAGCGATCCGACCGAACTCTACAACGAGGGCAAGGCGTTCAAGGCCTCCATCACTTCCGCCGAGGGCGTGATGCTGACCATCATCGCCGACAATTATTTCGGGTATTGCAAGAAGGAAGTGAAGACCATGATCGGCTTCGCCTGCAACCTGAGCGGGTACAGCGAAGAAGAGCATGCCGGCGGCGCCCTGATTTTCCCAAGCTATAGCCTGGGCGATTTCACCCAGCACAACGCGTCCTACATCCGCCAGAAAGGGTATTCCTTCAAGCAGGTGAAGAAGCTGATGGGCGAATACATGGCCGTTCACGCGGACGGCTACGGCGTCGACAAGCGCCATCCCAAGGTCGTCTACCTTGCCGAGGACGCGGAGATCTTCCTCCTCGATCAGAAGATCTCCTGGACCAAGGACGGCAAGGTAAAGACCCTGCGGCTATTGCCGGAGCATGTGTATATCTATCCCAGCGGCTACAAGGTGCGCATGGAAAAGCATCCCGATGCGCCCACCTGGCGTTTGATCGGCACGGTGGCGGAAGGCCTGCTCTGCCATAAGCCCTGCACCGTTTCCGGCGGAGGCAAGAGCGAGATCTCCAAGTCCATCGCGGAATCCATCCTCTACCGCAACTTCTACATCAACGACTACGAAAAGGATTTCGAAGCGGCGGAAAAGATCCTGCAACGCGATTTCAGCAACCGCTTCAAGGTGGCCCCGCCCAAGCCCAAGGGCCAGCAAGGCCGGGAAATCCTCGCCTCCACGCGATCGCTGGGATCGGTGGTGCGCCTGCTGACCCCCTCGGCCGAATACACGGAGGAATACAATCGCTGGCTGAAGAAAATACCCGCGCATGTGCGTTCCCTGGTCTTCACCATCAAGCGCTTCTACCGTCCCGAATGGGGCGAGGATATCCGCAGCCATTTCGGCGTGGACGTGGTGGACGGGCGGCCCGGGCATGAACTGAGCTACCATCACCGCCGCCTGGTATCCAGCTACCTGAAGGTGGGGACCGAGGAGAACGGCAATTGGCGCGTGTTCCGCTTGCGCACCGACTTCGTCCCCGCCTACAAGTTGCAGGTGGAGGACGATATCACCGCCTCCGTGGTCCTCCCCAACGAGGCAGCGACCGCGACCGCCTCCCCCATTTCCAAAAAGTATGTGCAGAACTGCGAATACCGCCTGTTCCAACGGCCCGATGACGCCGTGCACCCGGGTCTGGACAGCCAGGCGGAAAGGGACTTTTCCGAGGCGAATACCTTCATGTCCAACTACGAACCGCTGCCCGTGGAAGAGGCGCGCGCGATGATGATGGACGCCATCCAGATGGGCAAATACACGCAGCCCATGCGCAAGCTGGTGGAGAAATCCGCCGGCCAGGATTTCGGCTGGTTCGTCTGCACCTCGCGCCCGCGCATCACCGACGGCGTGCCCACCTCCAACGTGCGATATCTGCAGAACCGTCCCGATCTGGTCGATCCCTTCGCCGTTTTCGTGGCCCAGGTCGGCATCCGCCTCAAGCGCAAGCTGGCGGCCGACGCGCCCGTGGCCAATCCCGTGGACGCGGTCCTCATCGGCCGGCGCAACAATCCGCCCGATCACGCCGCCGGCATCAAGCCTTTGGCCGTGTACAATCCCCTGCATTACCAGGAGCTGCCGGAAGCCTTCATGGACTTCATCACCAGCCCCACGGGCAAGTCCCCCTCCACCACGGGCGCGGGTTCGGAAGGAGCGCTGACCAAGGCGCCCTTCAACGCCCTGTGGCCCACCGCCGATCTGAACGCGGCGCTGGTCTCCTTCATCCTCACGGACCTGAAGGTGTTCACCACGCCCGCAGGCCATATCGGAGGCAAGTACCGCGTCGATCACGATATGAGCCTGCTGATCCCGGAACTGTGGTGCCGCATGAGCCCGGAAGAACGCGACGCCGATAGGCTCATAGCCGGTGGCCATCTCTCCCTCGTCGCGGACATCAAGCATAAGAACAAGACGGTGCCGGCCGGCCGCCTGGGCTACCGCATCAACACGAAATTCGTGCATGCCTTCCTGGGCCGCCTTTTCTCCGATCCGCTCGCCGTTTTCCCCGAAGACATGTTGGAGCCGGAATTGCAGGGCGAGCAGGATTTCATCGACGGCATCGAGAACATCGCGGAAGCGCAACGCCTGGCCGCGCAGCTCTATTTCGAGGACGGCAGCGTGGAGGCGGCTTGCCCGCCGTTGCAGGCGCTGCTGCATATCATGGCCAAGGGAACCTGGCAAGGGAAGACCCTGCGCAGCCCGGAGCTCCGTAAGATGTTCACGTCTTCGGAAATGCTCAAGTCCGACTGGTACCGCGCGCGCCTGGCCCGGCAGCAAGAAAAAGACCAGGCGCTCCTGGGCCGCCATCGCGATTACCTGAAGGCGTTCATCGGCGGGGACGGCAACAAGACCGCCGCCAACAGCCTGGGGCTGACGCGGCGTTTGGCCGCCGCCGACAAGAGCCTGAAGGATGCGGGACGCGAAGCCTACCTGGAAAGCCTGAAGGGAACGCTCGGCGTCGATCCGCTGCTGTAACATCCCCGCGCCGGCGGCGACCTATCCTTCCGATTGTTATCTTCAGCATACCTATCGGAAGGATATCGCATGGCGTTCCTGGCGCAAATCATCAACCGCATCCGCGGCCTCTCGCTTTTTTTCGGCTGGCTGCCTCCCCTTATAGCCCGCATCACCGTGGGCTGGGTGTTCGTGGAATCCGGCTGGGGCAAGCTCCATCATATCGACAAGGTCATAGGTTTCTTTACCAGCCTGGGTCTGCCCGCTCCCGCCTTCCAAGCGCATTTGGTGGCCACGACGGAATTCGCGGGAGGCTTGCTGCTGCTGGCCGGGCTGTTCACGCGCCTCGCCTCGGTGCCGCTCACCATCATCATGTACGTGGCCATCGCCACCGCCAAAAAAGATGAATTGCACGCCTTCACGGATCTGATCGGTTTTTCGGAATACCTGTACATGGTCCTGCTGGTGTGGCTTATCATCGCGGGCCCCGGTTTGATCGCCTTGGATGCCTTGATCGCCCGCAAACTCAAGCGGATGGATTAGGGCCCATTCCCTCTTCCCCACCAAGCGAATCCCGCGGCGGAATCTACCATGCCGTGGCGGCCTATACCCTATGGGGCTTGCTGCCCCTGTATTGGAAAGCCCTGCACGGCATTCCGCTCGGCGAGGTGCTGGCGCATCGCGTGCTCTGGTCCGCCGCCACCATCCTGTTGCTGTTGGCCGCCCTCCAGCGTTTGCCGGATTTCCTGAGCGTACTGAAAGACGGGCGCAAACGACGGCTGTTGTTCTTGAGCGCCGTGCTCATCGGCTGCAATTGGTCCATTTATATCATGGCCGTGTACCGGGGCGAATTGATGCAGGCCAGCCTGGGCTATTACATCAATCCATTGGTCACGGTGGGCATGGGCGTCGTCATTCTGAAGGAGAAGCTGTCGCGCTGGCAAATCCTGGCCGTGGCCCTGGCCGGCATGGGCGTGCTGGTGCTGGGATTCAATCAAGGCGGCCTTCCCTGGGTGGCTTTGGGGCTGGCGCTGACATTCTCCTGCTACGGTTTCATGAAGAAGCGCCTGGGCGTGGATGCGCTGACCGGACTGGCCATAGAGACGCTGTGGATGGCCCCGGTGGCAGCCCTTTATCTGGCTTACCTGGCCTGGCCGGTCTGGGGGCCGTCTGGCCTGGCGGCAACCTCGCCCGCCTTCGGCGCGTCCTGGGTAACATCTGCGTTACTGGTGGGTACGGGAGCCATCACCTTGGCGCCGCTTTTCTTCTTCAACGGGGCCGCGCGCCGCTTGCCGCTATCGACCTTGGGCTTCTACCAATACCTGAGCCCTAGCATCCAATTGGCTTTGGCCGTTCTCTTGTTCCATGAGCCTTTCACGCATGTGCATGCGATTTCCTTCGGATTGATCTGGGCCGCGCTGGCACTCTATACCGTGGACGCAATCCGCAAAGCCTAGCGGCACGGCAGCCTCCCCGTTACCAAGGGTGGATGCAATCGTAATTGACCTGCCTAAGGATGCGGCCCATCGCGATGGTGAAGGGTTCATAGCGCCTCCCGGCTACGGATACTGGAAAAATAAAAGAGTTCCGGTCCCGCGTCACCCCTCCCCGAGCATCCGGAATCCGATGCGGGCCTTCCAAATCAGATGGGAATCGAAAAGATATTCGCCGCCCAAACTCCAGCGTCCCCACTCCACGTCTCCGCCCGCCATAGGGGAAATGAAGTGGTTGTATTCCTCTGCCGATGAATTGCGGGCATACCAATGCGTGAACTTATACCCATTGTATTCCGGCCCGCCCCATATTCCGATACGGATCCGCTCACGCCAAACGGGAAGCGACAGCCCGGCATCCAGGGCGCCGGAAGCGCAAGGCATCTCATCGAAGCGGCCCGCTTCCAAACGCAATCCCGCGTGCAGCAAGCCTTGCCGGAACTGGGCCGCCGCTCCGATGGACTCCATGGTTTGCATTCGCGTGCTCAAATAGCCGTTCTGGTTTTCCACTGCGCCGATGGAAAAGGTGGGACTGAGGGAGATTCCGCCCTCGCATTCGGCGCAGAGCGCCAGCGCGCATACTCCCAGCCGCAGCATCCGCCTTTTCATGGTCGCAGCCTTTCTCACGATAACAGGGACGTTTTGGAAGTCAGGATATCGAAGGTAGCATCTCCCAAGCGTTACTTGTGGGATCGGGCGGCTATGCCAGGAACTCCCGCACTTCCGGATCCAGCATCAAATCGCGGCCCGACAAAGGCCGTCGCAAGGTGATGCCTTCCAGGGTGGTGCAGCGGCTCAAGGCCACGTAAGATTGGCCATGCGCGAACGCCCCGTTCCCCAAATCGATGATCACGCGTTCGAAGGTCTTGCCCTGGCTTTTGTGGATGGTCATGGCCCAGGCCAGCTTGAGCGGGAATTGCGTGAAGCGGCCGACGGGCCTGGGCATCACGCGCCCGGTCTCCGCGTCCAGTCCATAACGCACGCTTTCCCAGAACGCCTTTTCCACGCGCAAGGCCCCCAGCGGACCGGCATGCGGATCCACGTTGCCGCCCCGCGTGGGGCGGTCCCCATGGGATGGCAGATGCACCCAGATGGCGTGCGCGTCCATGGCCGCCACAACGCCCAAGGTCCCGTTCACCCATAAGCCTT
>JBDSWM010000181.1:0-13908 GCA_039926685.1 Fibrobacteria bacterium
AGGTTTTCCAGGTCCATTCCATCCATGGAGACGTGATGAAGTTCGAAAAAAACATTCTTTGCATCGGCGCGGGTTATGTCGGCGGACCGACCATGAGCATGATCGCCTACAAGTGCCCGCAATACAAGGTCACGGTGGTGGATATCAACAAGGAGCGCATCGACGCCTGGAACAGCCCCGCGATCCCCATTTATGAGCCCGGATTGGACGAAGTGGTGGTCAAAAGCCGGGGCCGGAACCTTTTCTTCTCCACGGAGACGGACAAGGGCATCCGGGAAGCCGATATCATTTTCGTATCCGTGAACACGCCTACCAAGACCTTCGGACAAGGCGCCGGCCAGGCCGCCGATCTGCAATATTGGGAAAAGACCGCCCGCCAGATCCTGGCGAACTCGGATGGCAACAAGATCATCATCGAGAAATCCACCCTGCCTGTGCGCACGGCGGAAGCCATGGAACGCATCCTGAACGCGAATTCCAAGGGCATCCATTTCGACGTGCTTTCCAATCCCGAATTCCTGGCCGAAGGCAGCGCCATCCAGGATTTGGAAAAGCCCGATCGGGTACTGATTGGCTCGCGCGAGACCCCGGAGGGCCTCAAGGCCCGCGCCGAAGTGGTGGCTATCTATGCCAATTGGGTGGCCAAGGCCAATATCATCGAGTCCAATGTCTGGAGCGCTGAACTCTCCAAACTCACGGCCAACGCCTTCCTGGCCCAGCGCATCTCTTCCATCAATTCAATTTCGGCCCTGTGCGAAAAAACCGAAGCGGATGTGGATGAAGTCGCCTATGCCATCGGAACGGATTCGCGCATCGGACCGCGTTTCCTGAAAGCGAGCGTCGGTTTCGGCGGCTCCTGCTTCCAGAAAGATATCCTCAACCTGGTTTACATCTGCCATAGCTATGGCCTGCACGAGGTCGCCGAATATTGGGAGTCCGTGGTCAAGATCAACCAGTGGCAGCAGAAGCGATTCATCAACAGCATGCTGGGAAGCATGTTCAACACCGTGGCGGGCAAACGGATCGCCCTGTTCGGGTTCGCGTTCAAGGCCAATACGGGCGATACGCGGGAATCCCCCGCCCTGGCCATCACCCGCGGCCTCCTGGAAGAACATGCCGAAGTCGTCATCACCGATCCCAAGGCATTGCCCCATGCCAAGGATGATTTAAAGGATGTGAAATCCGGGGTCACCTTCGAGTCCGACCCGTACAAGGCGGCCGAAGGGGCGCATGCCATCGCCGTGATGACAGAATGGAAACTGTATACCGAACTGGATTATCAGCGGATATTCTCATCCATGTCGCAGCCGGCATTCATTTTCGACGGCCGGAATATCCTTGACCATCAGCGTTTGCACAAAATGGGATTCAACGTGTACCCCATCGGCAAATCGCCGCTCAAGCACTTTTGATGTCCGCGGGCTTCGCCCGCGCCCCTTACCCAGAATTCAGGCTCCCGCCTCGGCTTAGGCCTCACCGGATACCCATGGTATCGGTGAGGTCCATGGCCGGGTGGTCTACATCACGATGAGCTCGGCGTTCAAGGCGCCCGCGCGCTTTATGGCCTGGAATATGGAAATGATGTCCCGAGGGGATACACCCAAGGTATTCAGGGATTTCGCCAAATCGGCGACGTTGGAACTGGTGGGCAGAACCATCATCTCCGATTTCGCCTCATCCACTTTGATATCCGTCGATTGCGTGCTTGTGGAGGCTTGGGTGGTGCCGCCGAACGGGGCAGCGGCATTGGAGACTTGGGCCTGTTGATTGTCCTTCACCTGGATGGTGATGCCGCCCTGGGATACGGCCACCTCGGAGATGCTGACATTGCCTCCCGCGATCACGGTTCCGGTCTTTTCGTTGAGCACCACTTTGGCCACCGTGGATACCAGGAAATCCAGGTTTTCCACTTCCGCCATGAACTCCATATGCTTGCCCTTGTACTCATCCGGAATGGCGACGGCGATGGTGACGGGATCCTTGGCTTCCGCCACCGCCTTCTTGAAATTCGCGTTGATGGCCTTGGCCATGGCCACGGCGGAACTGAAATCGGGGCTCGCCAATGAGATGCGCACTTCTTCCGAAGCCATCAGGCCGCCCGGCGATTCCTTCTGGATGATGGCCCCGTTGGGGATTTCACCCACCAAAGCATGGTTCTTGGTATAGCTGGATTTCCCTTGCGGACCTTCCCGGTTGAGGCCGCCGATGCTGAGGGCTCCCTGCGCCAACGCGTAGATCTCCCCGTCGGTAGCTTGCAGCGGGGACATCAACAAGGTTCCGCCCTCCAGGCTTTTGGCGTCTCCGATGCTCGATACGGTGACATCGATATTCGAGCCGCGTTTCATGAACGGGCTCAGTTTGGCGGTGACCATTACGGCGGCAACGTTACGGACCTGGATGCGCTCCCGGGGCACTTCAATGCCGGTGTTGCGCAACATGTTGACGACGCTTTGGGTGGTGAATTGGGTGCGCGGTCCGTCGCCGGTGCTCCGGAGGCCGACCACCAGGCCGTAGCCGATCAATTGCGTCTCGGCCAAGCCGTCCATCTTGGCGACGTCCTTGATGCGCGATGCGTCGACATTAAGGCTAGTCAATGCCGCGGTCAGGGCCAGGGCAGGCAAGAATTTCATTTTGGATGCTCCGATTCTCATGTTATGCCTCGCTCAGATGGCTCAAAATATCCAGTTGATGAATCGGGCCAGCAACCCGGGACGCGCGGCCTGATGATTGTCGCCTTGCCCCGTATACTGGATACGGGCATCGGCGATCTTCTCGGAAAGCACGGTGTTATCGGGGGAAATGTCCTCCGGCCGCACGATGCCGGAAACGCGCAGGATTTCCTTTTCGTTGTTGACCTCGACTTCCTTGTTGCCTTCGATCAGCAGGTTTCCATTGTCGTAAACCGCCACGATTCGGGCCGACAAGGTCGCCTTGACTTCCCCCGCACGGGAGGTTTCCCCCGTGCCATGGTACTTTTGCTGCATGCCGCCGCCGAACCCCACGGAAGGGGTATAGGCGTTGGCGGCCGCTCCCGGCCAAGTTACGTTGAAGGGCTTGATGTCGACGGAAGCGTCCTGGCTCTTGTCCGTGCTGGTCTTGGCGTCGTTGCTGGCCTTGGCGTTCTCCAGGATGAGCACGGTGATGACGTCTTCCGCCCGCTTGGCCTTCTTGTCGGTATATAGAGAGTAATTATGGGGCATGGACTGGGCCAACGCCGATCCGGCGAAAGCGCCCACCCATCCCATCGTGATCATCGTACTGATTCGCATATACTCTCCTTGCATTCCGGAATTTCGCCGGTTGTTCCTGCCGTGAGCGACTTTAGCGCCCGATTGCTTCAACCGCCCGGTTGCTTCAACCGCCCGGTTGCTTCAACCGCCCGGGACGGGTTCCAGCCACCCGTCTTCGGTCACACGTACCCGCACCAACCGCTGGCTTACCAGGCTTTTGGCCATGATGACCTGGCCCGGCATCCCGTCCTGGCGGCAAACCGCGTCCGCAGTCACGCTTACCCCGCCGGTGCGGTAGACTATTTTCGCTTCTTGGCCCCTTTTAACGGCAGGCGGCATGGCCACCACCCGGGGCGTGATGATGCGCCCCGGATTGATGGTGACTTTGGCGAGAAAACCGATCAGCTTGCGGGGATTGCCCAAGGCGATTTCGTTCAACTGCGTGGTCTCGCGCATTTCCACGGATACGTTGCCGGCATCCAAGGGCATATCCCGGGCGATCTGCCTGGTCGCTACCAACACGGGTTCCTCGACGCGGAGATTGATGGTGATGGGTATATTGCGCAGGATGCGAATCTCGTTGCGGATGGACAGGTTCAAATCCACCTTGCCTTTGCGCTTGGAGCCGGTGAAGTTGAGCTCGAGGCTGTGCGGAGCCAGCGGAACCAGGATTTCGGCGGGCGAACGCGCCAGTTCCCAATGCCTAACTTCCCCCGAGCGCGAGGGAATGGCAGCCACGAAGGCCTCCACCAGTTTCGCGAGGGAATCGGGGGGCAGTTTGTCGGCGCGCGTGGATATGCGGATGGTCTTGTGATCATAATCGAAAGCGAATCGATCGGACAGGGGTTGCAGGAAGCGCGCGAACAGGGCATCGGTATCCAGGCTGCGCGTCAACCCGAAGCCGGCGCCTTTGGCCACTTCCAGGGTTTCCAGTTCCGCCACGGCATGCTCGTTCCCGGCGATGATGCGGGCGATATCCCCTAAGCGGACGCGTTCGCCTTCCACCAGCGATTGATCGCGGAAACGGATGGATACCTGCTGCGGCGCATCGCCTGGCAAGCCCGCGGAAGCTTCCGCGGATTCCAGGGCCGCTTGCAGCCCCAGGAATGCGAAAACGTATGCGAGATGCGTGCCGCGGATTTCCATCAGTTCTTCAATTGGTTGGCGAGTTGCAGCATGCTGTCCGAAGTCTGGATGGCCTTGGCGGAGATTTCATACGCGCGTTGCGCCACGATCATGGCCACCATCTCCTCGACCAATTCCACGTTGGAAGCTTCCAGAAAGCCTTGCGCCAGGGTACCCAATCCGTTGGTGCCCGGTGTGCCGGATTCGGGCTCTCCGCTGGCCGGGGAAACCTGGTACAGATTGTTGCCCATGGACTTGAGTCCGCCTTCATTGAGGAATTTCACCAATTCGATTTGGCCGATTTCCTCCGTGGTGCCGGCGTCTGACATTTGCACGGAAACCTTTCCGGTGGCGTCGATTTGGATGTTCTGGGCGCCGTCGGGGACGGTGATCTGCGGCTCCATGGCGAAACCCTGCGAGGTGACGAGGGTCCCGTCGTTGGAAATCTTGAATGATCCGTCACGCGTATACGCCACTTCCCCGCTCGGCATCTGCACTTGCAAGAAGCCGCTGCCGGTGATGGCCATGTCGAACGGGTTCTTGGTCTCTTGCAGGTTGCCCTGCCCGAATATTTTCTGGTTGGCGACGCTGCGCACGCCCAGCCCCAATTGCAGGCCCGCGGGCGATTTGGCGCCGTCGGCCGCGCCCGCTCCCGGATCCTGTATGGTCTGATAGAGCAATTCCTGGAATTCCAGCTTCGATTTCTTATAGCCGGTGGTATTCACGTTGGCGAGATTATTCGAAATGTTGTCGATGAAGAGCTGGTTGGCCTTCATCCCGGTCGCCGAAGTGTATAAGCTGCGTATCATTCTTTACCTCTCATTCCCCCGCGGGATGTCCTTAAACCTTACCCACTTCGCTGACCGCCTGATGAAGCGTATCGTCCACGGCCTTCAAGGCCTTCTGATCCGCTTCGTAATTGCGGAAGTCGGTGATCATGCTCACCATGCTGCTGACGGGATCCGTATTGGATCCTTCCAGGAAGCCCTGCATCACGCCCAAGGTTTTGGGCGCGATGGGAGGATTCCCCTGCGGGTCGGTGTTGCCGAACAGGCCATCCTGTCCGTATTGGAGTTTTTTGGTATCGGCGAAATCAACCACTCCCAATTTTCCGGTCCTGTTGCCGTCCACGAAAATGCCGCCGTCTTGCTGGAACTGCACCGAGTCGCCTTTGACGGTGATGGGCGCGCCCGCTTCGTCCAGCACGCGTTTGCCGGAAAGAGTCACCAATTCCCCGTAGGAATTGAGGCTTAGCCCGCCGTTGCGGGTATAGCGGGTGCTTCCGTCCGCCGCTTCCACCGAAAGGAACCCTCCGGAGGAAAGGGCCAAATCGTAGTTGTTACCGGTGCGGATCATGGGGCCTTGGGTAAAGCTGGTGAAGACTTCGCTGAGGTTTTGCATTTCCTGCTGCCGCAGTTCGCCGTCATCGTTGCGGCCGATGCTGACTTCGGTTTTATTGACCAGGCGCGCCATCTTGAAACCATTGGTGCTGGTGTTCGCCATGTTCTGGGCATGGATATCCTGCTTGGCCAGGATATTGGTCATGCCCCGGGATGCCGTATAAAGTCCGTTAACCATGGTAGCCGCCTCCGTTCCCGAGAAAGGAAAGCAAGAACCAGACCAACTTTGCGGAAGGGGAAGACGGCGGTTTATGAAGCCGGAAAGAGGGCGTCGCGGCGAAGGCTGGCAATTTATGCCCCGACCCGGGCCGACAGGGAAAAAACTTCCTGGAAGTTTCGCTTTAAAGACCGCTGTTAGGATCGGATCCGATTTTGAAGGCGCGTTGCTGCCGCAGGAAATAGTCCACCGCGGCGGCCCCGGCCGATCCGATGTCCCGGGTAAAGGAGTTCACGTACAAATCGATATGCGCCTTGAGCACCGATTCCGCCATGGACTGGGAATGCGACTTGCACAAGCGCAGCGCCGCCTCCGGATGCGCATAGGACCAATCCAGGCTGGCCCGGATGGCCGCTTCCACGTCGCCGGAAATGCCGGCCCGTTCCGTTTCCAGGCGCTTGCGCAGGGCCACCGCGCCCAAGGGTATGGGATACCCGGTGCTCCGCTCCCAGAATTCTCCTAAGTCCCGCAATAGCCGGAGCCCATCCGCCGCATAGGTGAAGCGCATCTCGTGGATTACCACGCCTTGGCAAGGTTCGGATGCTTGCAAGCGCCGGTATACTTCATCGAAGGGAAGGAATACCTTGCGCAGCCGAGGGGGACTCGCGGAGGCGGCGCCCTGATCCGCTCCTTGGCGCGCATAGAAATCCAGAAGGAAATTCGCCGTGGTATGCTCGCCGGGAACCAGGACGAGCTGGCGCGGATCCCAAAGCGCCCCCTCCCCGCCCTGCCCATTGCTCAACAGCAGCGGGCCGCAGCCGCGCCCCAAAGCCCCGCCGCAAGAGAGCAGGCCATACTCTTGAGAGCAATACGCATGGTTGGCGTAGCTGATCTTGGCCAAATCCCATTTGCCCGCTTGCGCGTCCCGGTTCAGGGTTTCCAGATCATGATAGGCGAATTCGAATTCCAGGCCCGGCGCCGGAGCGTTGCCGGTGATCAGTCCCGCGAAAATGAAAACATCGTTGGGGCAAGGGGAAATCGCGGCTTTGATCCTCATGCGTTCCTTTCCAGCCATCCGCCCAGGTAAACACCCAGGTTATGCAGGGCGGCCTCCACGTTGACGGGCCGGAAATCCCTCGTGGAGGCATGGTTGCTGATGGCGCGTAGCTCGCAAACGGGTATCCCCGCCTCGCGGCCCGCCCATGCCACTGCGGCGCCTTCCATGGTTTCGAAATCGGCCTGGAAAAGGGCGCGACGTAACTTGCCGGTTTCCTCGCGGCCGGCGCAAGCGTTCACCGTGCAACCCCGCGCCGCTCGCAAGACGCCCATGGGTCCCGCCGATAAGGGCCCTAAAGCCAGCTCGAGGGGAGCGCGGTATTCCTCGTCAGACCAGGCGAAGTCTGTCAAGGGCAGGAAAGCCTCATCCCCAGGCGTCTCCATGCCCAGATCGCCGAACACCTCCGATTCCCCCGCCACAACTTCCCCGATGGCGAGCCCGGAACCGGGATAGGCGCCTGCGATCCCGAAGTTCAGGACCAAAGCGGGCTTTTCCATCCCGGCCGTTCCCAGCCAGGGTAGCAATCGGGACAGGGTCAAAGGGATGCCCACGCCGGTGAGGGCGTAGGTGATTTTGCCCAGGGTGCGCCGCCAGGGCGTTCCGCCCTCAAGCGGCAAATCCTGAAAAGTCGTGCCGACGGATCGCAGGCATGCGTCCATTTCCAGGACCGTGGCCGCGCAAAGGATCATGTAAGCACCCGCGACTGCGGCAGGAGCCGTTCCGCATCCTCATCGCGGTATTCCGCGGGCAATCGCTCCAGGCAGCTCGCCGTGCCCAAAGCCAGCGCGCGCCGGAAGGCCTCCACCGGGCCCACTCCGCCGAGCAGATTATGGACTACGCCGGCCGTCACCGTGTCCCCCGCCCCGATGGGATTGACGATCTTCGGTAATATGGGCGGCGAAACGCGGGCGATGTCATCGCCCCCCCGTAACACGGAAGCTTCCCTGCCCCCGGAGGTCACAAGGAACAGGGCCTCGGCGATGGCTTCCGCTCCCAGCGCATCCCTCAGCTTTCCGTATTCCGTCCGGTTCAGCTTTATGCAGACCGCAGAGGTAAGCGATTCGGCACTCAACCCCTGCCAGGCATCCACCACCGCGATGGCGGCGGGAAAGCGCGCGAGCAGCGCATCATAAAAGCCCGATTCCAACCCTTCGGGAACGCTTCCGCAAACCGCCATGGCGTCGAAGGCATCGGCTTGCGGCGGCAAGAGCTCCAACAGCCTGCCGGCGAGGCCCGTTTCCCCTACCCGGAACGGCGCGATGATTTCCGTGGACTCACCGGCCGGATGCCCGTTATGCAACAGGGTTATGCAAGGCCGCGTCTCCGTTTCCACCCATGCCTGCAAACTGCGGATGCCGATGGCTTCGCATGCGGCCAGGCATTTTCGCCCATTCTCCCCCCCCAGGATTTGCAAGAGGGTCACTTCATGGCCTAGGCGCCTCAGCACCTTGCCCGCATTAAAGCCTTTTCCGGATGCCAGGGTGGTTATGGATTGGGCGCGGTTGACCTCGCCCGGCTGGAAGTCCTCGAATCCCAACACCGTTTGCCACGCGGGATTGAGGCCCACGACCAGGATTTTAGCCATGAAGTAAAGGTACCAAGCGCGGCGGGACCGCGCAAGTAGGCTTCATGGGGCCGCTGGGACGTCTCGTGGCGTAATGGCCTTGCGGCCAAGCGGAGTAGACGCCTTATGGCCTAATGGCCTAATGGTTTTGGGGCACCGCGGCCGGCATTTGCCTGACTTCGGAGAAGTACGATACGCGGTTGCGTCCGTTCTGCTTGGAGGAATACATGGCCTTGTCCGCATTGTCGATGAGTTCTTGCTTATTGGCCGCGTCCACGGAGAACGTGGCGCTGCCGATGCTCACCGTGACGCGCAGGATTTTCCCGTCGTTCTCGATTTGCAGGGTCTCGATGGCGTTGCGTATGCGCTCCGCCAGGATGCGGGATTGGGCCTCGTCGGCCTGGATGAGCACCACCACGAACTCCTCGCCTCCGTAACGGGCGCAATAGTCGGTGTTGCGGATGGAGCCTTGCAACGCCTTGGCGACCATCTGGAGCACCAAGTCGCCCACGGGATGCCCATAGGTATCGTTGAACTTCTTGAAATGATCGATGTCCATCAATAGCAAGGTAAGCGGCGTATTGTACCGTTGCGAGCGCTCCAGCTCCATGGTCATGATATCCTGGAACTTGCGGTGATTGGCGATTTGCGTCAGACCGTCGATGGTGGCCAGCTTTTCCATCTCCGTATACATGCGCGCCTTGGTCAGCGCGGTGGTCACGTTGGCCATGATGGTTTTGAGCAATTGCAATTCCGATTGCGAATAGACCCCGGCCCGGTTGGATTCGAGGCCCACCACCGCCCACACCGATTGCCTGTCGTCGTGGATGGGCGCGATCAGGATATCCTGGGGTTTGCCTTCTTCGCTTTCATCGCGATCGAACCGGACATAGCGGGTTTCCGAGCGGAACCCCTGGCTGACCACGGATTTGCGGTTGCGGAAAACGCTTCCGTACAAGCTGCGCTCGCAATGGATGTCGAATTCCATGCCTTCGGCGATGCCGCCGGCGTCGCCGATGATGCGCCAGACCGCGCCTTTGGCGGTGGCCGCATTGTAGGCGATGATGATAAGTCGGTCATGCTCGAAAGTGCGGATCAATGATTGGGTCAATACGTCGATGACTTCTTCGACCTTGAGGGCTTCGGAAAGCTTCTTCGCGATTTCATACTGCAGATCGGCCTGGATCGCGACCTTGTTCATCTGATAGGTCAGCTTGGCGCTCGTGATCATCGCGGAGGCGATCTGCGTGAACCGGTCCATAAGCACTTTATGCTCGTCCGTGAAGGCGCGCATATTCTCCGAGTCCACCAGCAGCAATCCCTGGATCCTTTTGGTCTGATTGTCCATCACGCGCATGATCATCATGGAGTTGATGTTTTCCTGGCTGCCGTAGTACTCGAGTTCGCCCGTATAGGAACGCAGGTTTCCGGTGATGAACCCTCCGGGTTTGTTCACCGCGGACCCGATGGTGCCTTTCCCGAATTCGATCACGCAATCGTAATTGAGGTTGCGGCTCTTGGTGACCACGGCGTTCAGGATCAGCTTGTCGCCGAGCTCGGAAACCAGGAACCCCAGCGAGGTATAAGCCTTGAAGTTGCGGCTCATGAAATACACCACGGTATTCAGGATGTCCTTCATGTCCTTTAGGGCCTGATCGCCCTGATTCTCCAGGTAAACCCGGTTGAAGAACTGGGTGGCCGTGGACTCTTCCATCAGAGTTTCTTCCCCCGCCAAGATCACCGAACCTTTGGGCGTGGGCTTGTCGGCGCCTTGCAATGGAGTGATGGGCGCCTCAGGCGGCGGGGCGTATTTGGGGACCAGGGCATTTCCGCGTTTGAACCCCAGCAGGATCACTTGGAACAGGGTTACGCTCACGATCGGGAAAAAAACCGAAAAGACGTATTCGGGAATGTTCTGCACGGGGTTGGGAGATGTCCAGGGAAGATACCCGTACAACCGATTCGTTATGCTGGCCATGGCGCCGGCGATGGTGAGGAGGATGATATAGACCGAGTGCACAGGGTGGGCCTGGGTACCGATCAGCGCCGCCGTGGCCAGGGCGATGGTCAAGTTGAGGCGGAATTGGATGCCGCCCAGCAGATGGATGCATAGCCAGGCGAAGGTGAAAAGCCAGACTGCCTGGGCAAAGGTGCCGATTCGGTAGTGGGAATCCGTCGAGCGGGTCAGGAAAAGGAAAAATACCGCTTCCGCGACCAGGATGGCCATCAAGGTGGCCTCGTAATGGGAAAGGGTAGGCGAAGGCAGCATGGGAGCCCCGACGAGGCTCAATAGCAGGGCAGGGATGATTTGCAAAGCTGTCAGGAATACCATCATAGGCTGCTGCGATTTTCCATAATGGAGTTGGCGGAGGCTATTTTCAATCCTTCGAGAATTATCTTTAGCTAGTATAAGACATATGGCCCGCCGAAAACTAGGCCGCGACCCCGAAATCGGGAAACGGTGGCCGTATAAAACCCTGAACTATCTCCCCCCCAAGCAACTTTGGAAGTTTCTGACGTGGAAATCCGGCGGGGACCTGCCCGACGCGCCTTTTCAATTGGGAAAAGCCCTATCCGATAAGCTCCGCCTGCTGATCCTGCTTCCCGAGGACCTGCAGCAGGTTCTCATCGCCTTACCGGTGGTGCAAAGCCTGGTCAACGACCTGCCCGACGTGGATTTGCTCATCTTGGCCCCTCTCCCGCTTACCGGGTTCCTGGCCGCCCTTTTCGGCCCCGACCGGGTATTGGGGATTGACGGCGAAAATTTCCATTGGGGCGAAGCCCACTTCCAGAATCTGGTGCGCTCGGCTTCCGCTTTCCGGCCCCAACTATGCATCAATTTGCGTTTGGAAACCTCCCCCCTAGTGCATTTCCTGATCCGCTCCAGCGGTGCCGGCATGCGGGTGCAGGTTGCCGGGGAGGCCCGCGGGCCCTTCGCGAACATTTTCCTGCACGCGGGCGAACCGGTCAACCATTTGCGCCGGAACCTGCAAGTGTTGCGGCTATGGGAGTTTTCCGAGCGGCCCATCGTTCCCAAATGGAGCCGTCTGGCGGCCAGCGGGGACAATCTCAAGGAAGCCCATGCCATGCTGGCCGCAAAGGGCTTGCGTCCGGAATCCACCCGGCTTTTCCTATGGCAGGGCGCTTATCCCCAACTGGAACGGGAGTTGTTCCAGGAGACCGTGAAAGAGCGGGCCGCGCAAGGCGAGAGCAAGGCTTTGGCGGTGATAAGCGGAGCTGAAGGCATATGGGCTACTCGGTCCCCGCCCCAGGAAATGCTGCTGGGGTTGCCCGCTTTGGAAGTGGAGTCCACCGGGTTGTTGCTGGGCCTGTTTGCGCAAACAGCCCGCAGCATAGGGACCAACGGGCGTTTGCTGCAGCTGGCCGGCATCGCGGACACGGATGCCACCGGCCATTTCACCGCGGACGATGCGGCCTGGGATACGAGCTTCCTCAATCCCAGGCTAAACGTCGTCTACCCCAAGCCCGTAGGCTGATTCAGGCGAATTTTTTCAGCTTCGCGCTCTTCTGGACCATTTTCACGATTTCCTTCAGTCGTGGAGCCTGGTCCTTGGGAAGCACGAGGGTGACCCCGCCGGTTTGCACGATCAACAGATCCGATACGCCGAATGCGGCCACCAACCCGTTTTCGCAAAACAAGGTATTGCCGGAGGCATCCACCGCCAGGCACTCCCCCACCATGCGGTTCCCGGCCGCATCGGGCTTGTGCAACCGCTCCAGCGCCGACCAGGATCCGATATCGTCCCAGCTGAACTGCGGTATCACCACCCGGATCGAGTCGGCATTTTCCATGATGCCGTTGTCGATGGAGATCTCGGGCACTGTCTTGTAGATCTTCGCGAGACGCTTGGCGAAGGTGGGACTCTTGGGGTTCAGATCGCCGGCGGCCTCGAATATGCGTGCGATTTCCGGCTGATACTTGCGGAATTGCTCCCAGAGATAATCCACCCTCCACGCGAACATGCCGCTGTTCCAGAAGAAACGACCCGAGTCCAGATAGGTCTGGGCGGTAGCCCGATCCGGCTTCTCCACGAAGCATTTCACCGCGAAGCTATCCAGGCCTTCTACCTGGCGTCCGTCCCCGTCCGATTCGATATAGCCGAAACCCACTTCCGGCCGGTCCGGCCGGATGCCGAAGGTAACTAACGAGTTACCCTCAGCGGCGACGGCCGCGGCGGCCCGCATGGCCTGGGCGAACTTGTCCGGCGGCGCGATGGCATGATCCGCGGTGAGAACCAGCATCACCCCTTGGGGGTCTTCCCGCTGGATGAGGCGGCAGGCCAAGGCTACGGCGGCGGCGGTATTGCGGCCGATCGGCTCCGCCACCACCTCCACCCCGGGGCGTTTTCCGAGCAGCTTCTTCACCGGCTTTTCCAGGTTTTTCCCGATAATCAACCTGACCTTGGCGCCTTTTTTGAATTTTCGGAGGTTTTCCAGAGTATCTTCCAGCATGGTTTTTTTCGTGACCAAGGGGAGCAATTGCTTAGGATGTTCGGCATTGCTGTAGGGCCAAAAACGTTCGCCTCGGCCGCCGGCCATCACGATGGGATGTATCATTCGGTTCTTCTATCTGAAAAGGTGGAAAAATGCTGGATATGGACCATAAACGGACAGGAAATTTACTGCCCTCCCAGGGTAATTCCAACCCTGCGCCGCCGGAATAGCGACGGAAAGGATGCGTAGTATTGCCCGTGGGATTGTATTATAATAGAAACAGTCTTAAGGTCATTTTTCCGGCGGAATCAGGCAAATCTGAATGAAATCCAGCAAATTCGCCCAGGATAACAAGGATGCGGCATCCGCCAAGGAGTTTGTGGACTTGCACATGCATTCCACCTTTTCCGACGGAGCCTTGGATGTCCGCGACCTGATCGATCTTTGCCGCTCCCAAGGCCTTTCCGCTATAGCCATCACCGACCATGACAATATCGATTCTTATGAGGAAGGTCGCGAATACGCTCAGGCCCGCGGCATCGAGTACATCCCGGGGGTCGAGATCAGCTCCTCCGTCGACGGCAGCGACATCCACATCCTCGGCTATCTATTCGACCCTACCCATCTCAAATTGAACAAGACCCTGTTGGAGTTGCGGGTCCGGCGCGTTGACCGGGCGCGCAAGATAGTGGACCGTCTGGAAGAGAATGGCGTCAGCCTGAATTATGATCGCGTGGTGGCGCGGGCCCGCGGCGGCAGCGTGGGCCGGGCGCATATCGCGGCCCAGTTGATCGAAGAGGAGTTCGTCGTCACCTTCCAGGACGCCTTCACCAAATACCTGGGCAACGATTCCCAACTCATGACCGACCTGGACACGGTCAAGCTCTCCCCCGCCGAAGCCATCAGCCTCATCCGCGAGG
>JBDSWM010000182.1:0-23681 GCA_039926685.1 Fibrobacteria bacterium
GCCAGCTTCCAATCCTACCGCATCGCCCTGGGCCTGAATCCGCTCGACGAAGAAGCGCTTTTCGGTATGGGCATCCTCCACGTTTCCAGCGGCGATCTCAAATGCGCCCTGCGCCAGCATGAATTGCTGGTTTCCATCAAGTCCGGCCTGGCCGAGGACCTGTATGTGAAAATCCTGGAGCGCAAAGAATTAAGGATGGCCTAGCCCCTTGCCAACATATATCTTCCCAGGTAACCCACTTTAAACCACGAGGAGGGAACTATGGGTAAGTTGGCAAAAATCATGTTGGGACTCGGAGTCATCGCTGGCGTTTCGTATTACGGGCGAGGCAAGCTGACCAGCGAGGATTTGGCGGCACGGGGCGGAGGGTTCCTAGGTTACCTAAAGGGTATGGGCCAAGGCTTCTTTCTTGGGGCCAAATCCGTTTTTCGCTTCCGCAGCATCTGAATAAAAAATAAGTTGAGCGCGGAGCGGGAAAAAAACCGTTTGGGCAGCCACTGCTCAAGCGGTTTTTTTTATTCTGCCGATTACATGGGGCCGGATATAATCCTCTTGACGGTATCTGTTGCAACAAGTAACTTAAATTCAAGTATCACCCCTTCGGAGGAAAAATGAAGAAATCGGGAATCATTCAATTCGGATCCATGCTCTTGGTCTCCGCCCTGGCGGCCACGGCCCAGGCCGCGACCTATAACGTCGATACCGCCCATTCGGACGTCACTTTCAAGGTGAGGCACATGGGTATCAGCACGGTTACCGGGAAGTTCGAGAAGTTCGGCGGGACTTTCGACGTCGATCCCAAGGATATCAAGGCCACCAAGGGGAACCTGACCATCGATGCGGGCAGCATCACCACCGGCAATGCCAAGCGCGATGGACATCTCAAGAGCCCGGATTTCTTCGACGTGGCGAAATTCCCGGTGATCAAGTTCGCCTCCAAAGAGGTCAAGGACGTGAACATGACGGATTCGACCGCGACCCTAGTGGGCGACCTGACCATGCACGGCGTCACCAAGGAAATCGCCCTTAAAATCAAGGGCGGCGGCATCATCCTCGACCCTTGGCACATGGAGCGCGCGGCGTTCACGGCCACGGGCAAGATCGATCGCTATGATTTCGGCCTGAAGTACAACTCGGCCTTGGAGGCCGGCGGCGTGGTGGTATCGCAGGAAGTGGAACTGGTCCTCGGCTTCGAAGGCGTGCGCCCGGCGCCGGCGCCTGCCGGCAAGACGGAGAAACCGGCCAAGGCCAAGGCAAAGTAACCCTCGTCGGAATATCAAGGGCTAGGCCCGCTTCCCTTCCGGGAGGCGGGCCTTTTTTTTGCACCTTATTCGCGGGAATGATTATCGGGCGGGATGTTTATTGGCTCAGATGGAACAGGAATCCCAGCATGACCCTGATATCGCGGGACTTCCAGCTGTCGATGTCCCCGACCGAGTTGTCCAAAGCATCGCTGAAACCCATCGAATAGCGGACATCCCCTGATAGGTATACATACGGCAGGATTTGGAAGGCCGCGCCACCGCCGACCTGACCGGAATACACCACCGACTCGGACTCATCTTCAAAATCGCCCGAGATGGATCCAAATGCGCCCTTGGTGCTCACGTTGATATCCAGACTAGGTCCCGCGAATACGAAAGCATGCGCCTTCATGGCCCCGAACTTGGCCTTCAACAGGAGCGGGATTTCCACATAGTCGAATTCACCTTTGGTGGTCACGCCGATGACTTCGAATTCCGCGCCCTTCTGCACGTACATGGGCTCCACCACCACGCTGAATGGGCTGGTAACGCCGAATTCCGCTTGCGCTCCCAGCGCCAAACCTTGCCGTCCATCGGTTTTGCTATGATCCTCTACATCCGCGTTGGCAAAGTTCATCCCGCCTATGGGACCGATACCGAAAGACAGGGCGGATACCCTTACCGGAAGGAAACCGGCTCCCAGCGCCAGCGCGCATCCCAGTACGGTCTTTAATCGTTTCATCATCGCTTCTCCTTTGATTACCCGCTAGCAATCCGCTTCGGGATGTGGTTTCACAGCGAAAATAATTAGTATGGCATCCAAGGCAATGGAGGAGTTTTGATCCAACAGAATAAAGAACCGCAGCCGTCCGCGAGCAGCAGATTTCCCTTGCCTCCGCGCCAGGAGAAGATACTGCTCTACATGCTGTCGGCGATCCAGTTCACCCACATACTCGATTTCATGATCGTGATGCCGTTGGGCCCGCGCTTGATGGAGGTCTTCAAGATCACGCCCGCCCAATTCGGGCTCATCGTTTCCACCTACACATTCAGCGCCGGCCTTTTCGGATTGGTAGCCGCCTGGTTCATCGATCGTTTCGATCGCAAGACCGCGCTGCTCTGGCTCTATTCGGGATTCGGGCTGGGCACGCTGGCCTGCGCGCTCGCTCCCAACTATGCGTTCCTGGTGGCAGCGCGCTTCCTGGCGGGCGGATTCGGCGGTGTCGCTACCGCTACCATCCTGGCTATGATCGGCGATGCGATCCCGCCCCAGCGTCGCGGCGCGGCCATGGGCACCTTGTTCTCGTCGTTCTCGCTGGCCTCCATCGCGGGCGTGCCCGCGGGACTGTTCCTGGCCAACCACCTGGGATGGCATGCCCCCTTCTTCCTGCTCGCCGCATTGAGCGCCCTCATCGTCGCGTTGGCATTCAAAGTGCTGCCGTCCATGCGCGATCATCTGGCCAAACTGAAGGAAAAGCCATGGGCCGAAATGAAGATCATCCTCAGCCGGGCCAACCATTGGCGCGCCTTCGCCCTCACGGTTTTCATGACCATGGCCGGTTTCCTCATCATCCCGTACCTCAGCCCTTCCCTGGTGTCCAACGTCGGGTTGAGCAATGACCAATTGCCGCTCATATATCTCTGCGGCGGAAGCGTGACCTTCTTTTCCATGCGCCAAATCGGGAAGATGTCCGATCGCCTGGGATTGCTGCGCGTGTTCACCGTGCTCAGCATCATCGCGATATTCCCAATCCTCATCATCAGCCATCTGCCTCCCGTGCCTTTGTGGACGGCGCTGGTTTGCACCACGTTCTTCATGGTCTTCGCTTCCGGGCGCTTCATACCGGGCATGGCCATGGTCACCAATAGCGTGCAGGCGCAGTACCGCGGGGGATTCATGAGCTTCAATTCAGCCATGCAGCAATTCGCCTCCGGCCTGGCGTCCCTGGTCGCCGGGGCCATCGTCACGGGCGGGGTAGGGGGCAGGCTTGAGAATTATGGGACGGTAGGGCTGATTGGAGGCGGGTGCGTCGTGGTAAGCATCCTTTTGGCGAGGCGGTTGAAGGCGGCTTAAGTCATATTTTTTTAGATCCTACCCATGACCCGATTTTCCGTGGCTCCCATGATGGATTGGACCGACCGGCATTGCCGGTTCTTCCTCCGCCTGATGAGTCGCCACACGTGCCTTTATACGGAGATGGTGACCACGGGAGCCATCCTGCATGGCAAGGCCGAACGCCTGCTGGCCTATGATCCCGCAGAGCATCCCATCGCCTTGCAATTGGGCGGCAGCGATCCCGCCGATCTGGCCGCTTGCGCCAAGGTGGGCGAGCGGTTCGGCTACGATGAGATCAACCTGAATGTGGGCTGCCCCAGCGATCGCGTACAGGAAGGCAAATTCGGGGCCTGCCTGATGGCGGAACCGGAGCTGGTCGCGCGCTGCGTGCAAGCCATGCGGGAGGCGGTCTACCTCCCGGTCACTGTCAAGAGCCGCATCGGCATCGACGATAAGGACTCCTACGAGGAGCTGGTCCATTTCATCGGCACGGTTGCGGCCGCGGGCTGCGATACCTTCATCGTCCATGCGCGCAAGGCCTGGCTGCACGGCCTGAGCCCCAAGGAGAACCGCACCAAGCCACCGCTACGCTACGATGTGGTGGCCCGGCTTAAGGCGGATTTTCCCGGCCTGAAATTCATCCTGAACGGCGGCATCACCAGCCTGGAGCAGGCCGAGGCCCATGTACGCGAGTTCGACGGCGTAATGCTGGGGCGGGCCGCCTACGAGAACCCCTACCTGCTGGCGGAGGTGGATCAGCGTTTTTTCGGGGAGGCGGCGGAAATACCCTCGCGCGCCGCGGTGCTGGAAGGCTTTAAGCCGTACGTGGAGGCGGAATTGCGCCGCGGGCATCGCCTCTCTTCCATGACCCGGCATATCCTGGGCCTGTTCCAGGGCGTGCGCGGCGGCCGCGTCTGGCGCCGTTACCTGAGCGAAAATGCGGGATTGCCCGATGCGGGCATCGAGGTGCTGGATCGGGCCCTGTGCGAGGTGGAAAAGGTCGCTTCGGGCGCGCCTCAGCGGGAAGAGAAGTAGGCGACCAAGGCCCCGCCGATGAAGAGCGCGGCGAGCGCCCAAATCAGCAGGCGTTCCTTTCCCGTGGTATGCAGCACGCGATGGCCTTGGTATTCGCTAGTGCGCGAGCCGAGATTCCGCTCCATGAAAATACCCAGACGCTGGAAAGTGCTCGAATCGGCCAGACCGCTATAGTCGCGGCCGGGATCGGCTCCCTGCGCATAGGCCATGCCGGTATGCGCCCCTTGCAAACGGATCTGGCATAGATCCGCCACTTCCCTGCCGGTATGCGGGCGTAAGGAGGGATCCTTGGCCAGCAAGGACTTGAGCAAACGCACCGTGGGTTCCGGCAGGGGCGTGCGCACGCCCAATTGGGTATAGGCATAAACCGGTTCGGAATGCAGATGCCCGGAGATCACCTGATTGAGGGTTCCCGTGAAGGGCGGGCTTCCCGTGAGCATTTGATAGAGGATTATGCCCAGGGAATACAGGTCCGAGGAGGGTCCCAGATCCTTTCCGGGGATGAAGCATTCCGGCGCCATGTAATAAGGCGTGCCGAGCACAGTATCGACGTTGGTCATGTCCCGGACGGACAAATCCTTGGCCAGGCCCAGATCGGTTATCTTGAGCCAGCCGTCCTTGGTGATGAGGATGTTCCCGGGCTTGACGTCCCGGTGGACGATGTTCTGGAGATGGGCGGCATGCAGGGCGGCGGCGAGGTACCCGATCACCTTGAGCGCTATTTCCTCCCCCATGGGGCCGTTATTGCGCAGGTACTCGGACAAGGTGTACCCGTTGACGTATTCCATCACCAGATAAAGGCTGCCCAATTCCTCCCCGAAATCGAGCACGCGCACGATGCCTTCATGGTTCAGGCGGGCGGCCAATTGCGCCTCGCGGCGGAAGCGGTCGCGGTAGGTGGCCAGATGCGAAGCCATGGAGTCTTGCGGCGCCACCTTGAGGATCTTGACGGCCACGGGGATGCCTAAGGTCTGGTGCATGCCCTTATAGACCTGCGCGGAAGAACCTTCCCCGATCAGGCCCTCGAGATGGCAATGTCCCAGGACTTTGCCGGTGAGTAGCATCAGGCTTTCCCCTCGACTGGCTGATGCAGGGAACGCGTGTTGCGGAATAGCGAGGATCCCAGGTTGCGCAGCTGCTCCCAGTAATAGGAGACGTTGTTGCCTCCCGCCTGCATCTCATGCAGTTTCTCGCGCACGCTTTCCATCACCTCAGCCGCCAGGGGCGTGACGGCGCCTGGGGTATCCGCGCGCCGGCGCAATTCCCGATCCACCATTTCCACCTTATGCGATACGGCTTCCAGGCGTTTGGACTGCATGCGATTCTCCTCTTCGCAGCGGCGGATTACCTCGTAGAGCCGGTCGGCGTCCCGGCCCAGCCAACCGCGCACCTGCTCCAATTCCTCCCTTTCCTTTTCCAGACGTCCCGCCCAGCCCTCGATGGCGGACACCAGGCGCGCGTATTCGCCGCCTTCCAAATCGTGGGGATGGGCGGCCTCGCCCTTATCGGCGCGGGCGCGCAGATAGGTCACGATTTCATCCGCGGGGCTGGTCACCAAATGTTCGGAGTAATTCAGGCCCACGATTTCCTCGTCCGGGGTGACGCGCAGGGGGGAGATGCGTTGGATTATGGTCCACATGAGGATACCCGCCGTATAGGCCCACATGGCGCAAACGCAAGCGCCCATGGCTTGGATGCCGATAAACTGCGGCCGGCTCACGGTATGGCCCAACAGGGCGGTAAGCGAATCCAGATGCTCCTGCTTGGCGAACACTCCCGTCATGAGGATGCCGGAAAGGCCGGCGGCTCCGTGCACGGGCACGGCGCTGACCGCATCATCCAGCTGGAAGCGCAGGAGCAGCCCATCCACGAATAGGTAGACTATGCCGCCGCCGCAGCCGATAAGGCAGGCCGCCGGCGCCGACACGATATCCGCGGAAGCGGTGATCGCCACCAGGCCGGCCAGGATGCCGTTCATGATGGTGGAGGCGCCGCTGATTCCGCGCAGCGCCCAGCCCACCAGCAGGCAGGCCACTCCGCCGAAAATGCCGCCCAGGAAGGTGTTCAGGACGATGGACCCGGTTTGCGCGCCGAAGGGCGCCGATCCGCCGTTGAACCCAATCCAACCGAAAAAGAGGATGAAGACGCCGAGCGCCACCAAGGGCACGTTGGACGCGTTGATGTCCCGAACCTTTCCGGTCATCTCGAATCGGCCCATGCGCGGTCCCACCTTGACTATGCCCGCCAGGGCCACGAAGCCGCCCACCATATGTACCACGGATGAACCCGCGAAATCATGGTAACCGATGCGATGCATCCAGCCCTCGTTGTTCCAGACCCAATGCCCGTAAATTGGGTAGATGATCAATCCCATGGCGCCGGTGGCCAGGATGTATGGGAGGAAGCGCATGCGTTCCGCCACGGCTCCGGAAACGATGGTCGCGGCCGTGGTGCAGAACACCATCTGGTAGAGGAACACGAACATTTCCGGCTGTTCCACCCCTTTCAGGGCCATGAGCGGGCGCCCCGCCAGCCCGTCGATCCAGGGTTTCCCGAATTGCAAGGCATATCCGAGTATGTAATAGACGGCGGAGGCTACTATGAAGGAGACGACGTTCTTGAGCGCCACGTTGATGCTGTTCTTGGAGCGCACCGCACCCGCTTCCAGGCAACAGAAACCGGCTTGCATGAAGAATACCAGGCCGGTGCATGTCATGAGCCAGAGAAGGGTTATTTGCGTTTGCACATCCATGCTTGCCTCTCGTCCGATCGTTGATCAGCGATAATAAATTCTTTGATCGCGGTTTGGCAATCCGGAATCCTGCGTATTGTCGAGAAAATACGTTTGCAATAGGGGAGTTGTTGACAACACGGCCATTCGCTGACAAATAGGATCAATAGCTGACATCAAAACAATGGAATCGCGATCGATTACCCACCCGGGAAGAAAGCGTCGAAGTCTCCGATACTCCTTTCGCTCTGTAAAGCCCTTTAGCAATAGCCTTTTGTAAAAGCAAAGAGGGAAGCGTCGCCTAGGTAACATCTATGTTACGCAAGGGCCGTAGACCGGGCCCGGATCAAACGGCTTGGTATGATTCCAGGGGGACAAATCCTGACCTGGGGGCCAGGGTATCTTTCCTCCTGCCAGGGGGGTTAGACCCCGGCATTGGTAGGCATCAGCAAGCGGGAGGAAGAAATGTGGGTATTTACGAACAAAGCTTTCCTGTCCATCGTGGAATTTCCCGGCGAAGAGGAAATCCTGTGGGTGCGAGCGCGCTTTCCAGGTCATATCGAAGCGGCCTTTCCCGGGTTCCAGGTACGCGAGACCCCGGAATGCGATTATCGCTACCGGGCCGCGGTGGATAGGGATGCCGTGGGCCGTTGGCTTACGCGGGAAGTACGCGAGGTCCATTATGCCAACTTCAAGCAAAGCATCGGGGAGAATTTCTACCACGACGCATGCCTGTCCGTGTGGACGGAGATGTTCATCTGGTCTAAAAAACTGATGGGTATATTGAAGCCGATGCGGGCGGCTTGACTAGAGGTGATCGGACCGCCTCGGAGAGAAGCGGTTTCCGATCAGCGCGTTTTGGTATGCGGGAGCGGACGGCGCGCCGGCAAGTTCCACCAGTCGCGGTAGGCGAGCATCTGATCGACCAAGCCGCTGGCTTGCCAATCCGGGCTCTTGCCGCCCTGGGCGGAATCCGCCGGCCTGCCTAGGAAAGGCAGCGGGGACGGTCGCGGAAGGGAGGCGCGCGCGCCTCCTATGGAACGGTTTCTGGTCTGGGCGTTGAGGGGGCTTTTGGTATCCATAATCATATTAAACAATCGGACCGGTCTCGAAGCAAGGATTTTGCCTTTTTCCTGCCAAGTAAATTAGACGCCGCGAGCGCGCGGATAGTGAATACTTTTTAAGGGACCATGCCAATTTTTTCCAATGATGAATGCGATATGATCGAGAAACACTCGGAAGCCTTCACCGAGTGGCTGAAAAAAAATCTCGTGGTCAAAATACAGGCCCAGATTGGTTATAAACTCCCTTCGGAGCTCGACAGCATACTCTCCAAATTGTCATCTCTTGGCACACTCTTGAAAAAGCGGAATGCCGGCGGCCACCCCAAAGAGGAACATATCCTGGCGGATGATTACGCCTCCTTGATAAAAAGGATCCTGATCCATCAGCGCCGTATAGTGGCTTCCAAGCTGGAAGAGCCCCTGAGCAAAACCTTCCATCCGGAATTGATCGGCAATCTTGAAAAGGAATTGGAGCCTATCCGGAAGCTTATGGAGGCCCCGTGGTTCCAAGCCTCACCGGCATTGCGCGTGCCCCATCTCACGGAATTCCTGTCCATCAAATTCGTGGAAGAGATGCAGACTTCGTCGCAGACTTTGGAGAAGCGGGAGTACGATGAGAAATTCCATATCCTGCAAACGCCTTCGCTATTCTTCAAGGACCTGCGCTACTACCGCGAGAAATGCGAATTGCGATCCAACGGGTTGATGGTCGCCTATCTGGACGTGGATGATTTCAAATCCTTCAACACGCGCTATACCGAGACCAAGGTGGATCGCGATCTGCTGCCGCGTTTCATGGAGCTGATGGAATCGCATCTGTATACCCATGGACAAGGCTACCGCTATGGCGGCGATGAGTACATCCAGCTGCTCCCCAATTTCAGCCTGGCGATGGGCGTGGGTTTCATCAAGGAGTTCCAGGCCAAATTGCGCATGATCAGCTACCGCGGTATCGCGGAAAAGGCCACCGTGTCCATCGGCGCCGTGTGGATCCCGTCGGATTGTTTCCTCACGGAAAGGGAAATCGAGGATCGTGCCAACCGCGCCAAGAATTTCGCCAAGAAGAGCGGCAAGAATTGCATCGCCACCTACCGGGGCGAATATTATTCCGAGTCGGAACTCGTCATCGTCAAGTAAAACATCATCGGCATCGTCATGAAAGGCAAACCATAACATGTTCACCATCGAAAGCTTCATCAGCGCCTGGCGCAAGGAAAGCCAAATCTGCATCAACCTGTTCGGGAAAATACCCCCGGGCGGGCTGGATTACCGCCCTACGCCGGGCCAGCGCAATACCTTGGAACTGCTCCGTTACCTGAGCTACGGGCCCTACAATGGGCTCATGAAAACCCTCTCAGGCGATTGGCAGATGGGCCGGAGTACCGCGGAAGTTACGGCGGGCATGCCGGCTTCGGATTTCGCGGATCGCATGGCATGGCAAGCCGAAGCCGCGGCGCGGGAACTCCGATCGGTATCCGTCGCCACCTTGGATCTGGAAATGGCTTATCCCTGGGGCGAGACCATGAAAAGGGGGGAGGGCTTGTCCTTGTACCCTATGCGCTGGCTGACCGGCTATCGCATGCAATTGTTCTTATATCTGAAAGCCGCGGGCGCGACCCAATTGAACACCGCGGACTGTTGGCGCGTGGTATCCGCCCAACCCGCGGTACCCGTAAAAGCCGCCTGATGTCCTCCACGATCCCCGGCCAGCGTCGATACGTTTGCATGCTGTGCATGCACATCTATGACGAGGCTTTGGGGGATCCGGATTCCGGCTTGGCGCCGGGAACCTTGTGGGAGGATGTTCCCGAGGATTGGTGTTGTCCCAAGTGCGGGGCCGCGAAAGGCTACTTCGAAGCGGAAGCCCGCTTCGATTCGCCCTCTTCTCCCTAGATAGGCTGGGGGCTTTCCACATGGGATCCGTTGCGGTCATAGGCCGCTTGCGCCTTGTCCAGCATATGCGCGGCCTTGTCCTTGATCCCGGAGCTTTCCAGCTTCCCCATCAAATCGCTGCCGCATTGCGCACAGAAGCTGGCCACTTGCTTGCGATTGCGGTATAAGACGACTCCCGCCAAGGCGGCTGCGGCCCCCAGGGCGACGAATGCGATGCCCGGGGTGGGCGAGCCCTTGGTCCAGGGCTTGCGGAAATGGATATCCTGGACCTGCGCCTTGATATCTGAAATCTGATCCTTTACTTGTTCCATATCGATATTCTTGAAAATGTTTCTCATGTCAGGCCTCCTTGAGCTATACGCCGCGATGACCCCGTAACTGCGGAAGTCTGTAGGGAAGATATGTTCCGCGAAGGGCGATGGGTTAAAAATCGAGCCTGAAATTCCCCGCTTCCACGCCCTTGCGGGTCAGGATGCGGGGCCACAGGGTCTCGCGCATGGCTGCCACGGTGCGTTCGGAAATGCGGCCGGACGCCTGTAAGGCGCGCGTGAACACGGGCCAACGCGGCAATGCGGAGCCATCGGCGATTTTCAGGGCGAAACCCAGTCCCAACGCTGGGATGCTGGCGCAATGCAAACCATTCGCGCCTGCCTTGGTGAATATCGCCGCGCCCAGACCGGGATCGGCGGAAGCGTTTTCCACCGCGAAAGGGCGCAAGTCGGGTTCGCCGGTATGGCCTCCGGGATGCCCGGCCATGGCCCGCAGCAAGCGCGCCGCGGGACCGGGCTGCATGGCCTCGCGCCCCAGGCGGGCGAATCCCAAGGCCATATTGTACAAAGGCAGGCTGAAAGTGGGGGCGGAGCATCCATCGACGGCGCGCGGTGTGGTTTCGGGATCGGCGGCGCAGTATCCGCATATCGTGGAGCGTAGCTTGCGTTGCCAGGGATGATCCGGGTCCAGATAGCTATCCAAAGGCAAATGCAGGTGCTTGCAAGCGGTAAGCATGCCGGCATGCTTGCCCGAACACATATCCTTGCGCGCGTCCTCACCGCCGTCCGGCGAGCCGCATCCCAGCTGGTCCGCGCTGAGCCCGCTTTTCGCCAAGAGGGAATCGACCTGGGCCACCTGTTCCGGACCGCCCTGATGGGATCCGCAGACGATGGCCAAATCGCGCTCATCCAGGCCGGCGGCATCGGCGGCGCCGGAAGCCAGCATGGCCAAGGCTTGCAGGGGCTTGGCGGAAGAACGGATGAAGGCGTTCGCATGCGGGTCGCCCAGCGACCAGAGCCGGTTTCCCGCCGCATCCACCAGACAGGCCAGTCCCGCATGCTGCATGTCAATTATCCCGCCGCGCGTGACCGTGAGCAATGGAACCGAGGCTTCCAGCAGGGAATCGCCGTGACTATCGCGTCCGCAGGTCATTTCCATTTTCGCTCCCCGGCAACGGCCCGCATTGATGATACAACTTGACCGCGGCCCAGGAAAGCAAATATACACCCCGGGCGCCTCCGCCGTACCGCTTGCCCGGCTTGCCGTGATCGGCTAGTTTGCTGATAGGCAGGAGGGCCTTATGTCGCTATCCTATCATGCGCTGGTTTTAGAGGCCGCGGGCGCACCGCTCCGCATCAAACAAATGCGCCTGCCTTCGCTGAAGGCCGGCGAAGCGGCCGTGCGGGTGCGCGCCGCTTCCGTGAACCATCGGGATCTTTGGATCCACAAGGGCCAATATGCCGGGCTTGATTTCCCCCTGGTGCTTGGATCGGACGGGGCCGGCGTGGTGGAAAAACTGGGGCCGGGAACGGACGCGGGCTGGTTGGGCCGCAATGTGGTGATTAATCCGAGTTTGGATTGGGGCCCATCCCAGGCTGCGCAAGGGAAGGATTTTCGCATCCTGGGCCTGCCCGACCCAGGCACATTCTCCGAATACGTCGTCGCACCGGCCGCCAATCTCGCGGCCATGCCCGCCCACCTTTCCTTCGAGGAAGCCGCCGCATTACCGTTGGCGGGCACCACCGCATTTCGCGCCCTGTTCTCGCGGGGCCGGATCCAAGCCGGTGAAAAACTCCTCATCACCGGCATCGGCGGAGGCGTGGCCCTGTTCCTGCTGCGCTTCGCCCTGGCCGCGAAAGCCAAGGTCCACGTCACTTCAGGATCGGAAGACAAGCTGCGCAGGGCGGTGGAACTGGGCGCCGAGGGCGGGGTCAATTACCGCGGGGAGAAGTGGTCCGAGCTCTT
Organism: Fibrobacteria bacterium; assembly: GCA_039926685.1. Taxonomy (GTDB): domain Bacteria; phylum Fibrobacterota; class Fibrobacteria; order UBA11236; family UBA11236; genus Chersky-265. The sequence continues at coordinate 12,259 of JBDSWM010000182.1, forward strand.
GGCGGAAAAGGCGGGCGCGTTCGATTGCATCATCGATTCCGCCGGGGGGCCGGACTTCCCGAAGCTATGCGATTTGAGCCGCGCCGGGGGCCGATTGGTGTTTTTCGGAGCCACCGCGGGCAATCCCAAGGATCTGCCCTTACGCAAGGTATTCTGGCGGCAACTCGATTTGCTCGGCACTACCATGGGTTCGCCCCAGGATTTCGCGGATATGATCCGCTTCGTGGACAGGGAAAAGCTCCGGCCCGTGATAGACGGCGTTTACGCCTTCGATCAGGCGGATGAAGCGCTGCGGCGGATGGACTCGTCGGGCCAATTCGGCAAGCTTATAATCAAGCTGCCGGAATGACGGGACTGAAAGCATCCGTCCCGATGTCATAGCCTTCCTGGCGGAGTACGAAACCGATGGCGGAATCACTGTCGATTTGGCCGCGGGTCAGCTCCATTACGGCGTGCAGGCTATTGGGGGAGACCCGGTACAGGGTCCGGCGATAGGCCAGGATGGCGGTCTTGGCGCTTTTGGCACTCTTTGACTGGGGCTCCATGGGGCGTTAAACTAATTAGATGCCCCTTTCCTTACAAGCGGACTTTGCATCGGAAATCTAATCGAACGGCTTTTTCTTTCCGTTTACGTCCACGTAGAACCAATGCTCCCCTATACGCACCCGCGCCAAGCCCTTGAAAAAATTATAGGCTTCGTCGAATTGGGGCGCGATTGCCATGCGTCCCTTGCCGTCGATATAACCGCATTGTGTTCCGATGCGGACCACGGCCAGATTCTCCGCGAACCAGGAAACGTAGGAGTATTGGGGTTTCAGCACGTATTTGCCCTGCTTGTCGATGAACCCCCAGCGTCCGCCCTGCACGCCGCCCGCGCGGCCTCGGGTCCCGCCCATGTTGACGCGCGCCAGGCCTTCGGCGAAAGGATAAGCGAAGTCGAAAGCGGCTTTGATGGCGATTTCTCCGGAGCGATCGATATAAGCCCACTTGGGAGAAAACCCCGGCCAGGCCGGCACTTGCACGGCAGCCAGTTCCTCGGAAAAGGAACCCGCCATCAGGTACCGGGCGGGAATGGCTTGGACCCCTTGCGGATCGATATATCCCCAGCGCGGTTTCCGGATGGGTTCCGAACGCGGCATATCCAGATCGGCCCCATCGCCGCGATGGGCCGCGTCCAGTTTGACGGACGCCAGGCCCAGATAGAAATGCCCGGCTTCGTCGTAGCGCGGGGGAATGCAAAAGGCATAAGTGCGATCGACGAATCCCCATTTCTCGTCCACCAAAGTGCGGGCCCGGCCTTCGGAAAAAAGCAGGCTGGCGCGATCGCCCGCGGGGATGAGCATGTTCCCGGCGACGTCCAGATGGCGCCAATCGCCCCCCAGGAAACGGGCGCGCGCGATGCCTTCCTGGAAATCCTCGGCCTCATGGTAGCGGGGCTTGATGATGGTGTTGCCCTGCTTGTCGATGAATCCGAATTTGCCGTGGGGATAGGTCCCCGTGACAACGCGAGCCCGGCCTTCGGTAAAAGGGAAGGCTTTCTCGTAGGTGGCGGGGATGACGGTGCGCCCATCCGAATCGATGTACCCCCAACCCCCTTGCGGGTAAGGCTTCACGGCCGCGAGACCTTCGGAAAACGAGTCGGCCTCCTGGTAAGCCGCGGGTTGCCGGCTGACGCCTTGCCGGTCGATATGGGTCCAGGAGCCGTGCGCCAGGCGCACCCGCGCCAGGCCTTCGCGGAACGGATCGGCATGGGCGTATTGCGGTTCGATGGCGGTGCGGCCCTGCTTGTCCAGATAACCGGCTTTGCCGTCTTTCCATACCACCGCCAGGCCTTGGGAGAATTCGCCCACCTTGTCGAACAACGGTTGGATCACCAGCGCGCCGGATTTGTCGATGTAACCCCAACGTGACGGTCCGGGATCGGCCTGGGAAGACTCTAGCCGCACGGCCGCCAAGTCCTCGTGGAAATCCATCGCTTCCTGGAAACGCGGTGGGATGGCGATCTCGCCGCCTTCGTCGATGAATCCCCAGGCCTTGCTGGCCGGGCCAATCACGGCGACGGCCGCCAGGCCCTGGGAATAACGGGAGGCGAGGGCGTAACGGGGCGGTATGACGGCGTGGTTATGCTCGTCGCTGAAGCCCCATTTGCCTTCTTTTTTGAATGGTTTGAGCACGATTCATGATAGGACATTCCCCTGCGGACAGCAATGGAAAAAGGCGGAAGCGGAGCCGGGCTGCGGTCGCGGGAGTCGTAGGGAAACCCCTGAGCGGATTATTGCACGGGGGACGGACCGTCCTTCGGGAAGGCGACTTTGATGCGCCCCATGACCGTGCGCACGATGCGGGGCTTGATGATGTCCCGGGGAGCGCGCGGTCTGGCGCTGGCAACCGATCGCAAGCATTCGTATTGCAGATGATAAAGGAAGTCGGAGACCAACTGGCATTGCTCGAAGGCCAACTCCTCGATTTTTTCGCCCGCGGCGATGGCAGCAGGAGGGTCCGATTCCATGCAATTGAGAACCAGGGAAAAGGACTCTTGCAATTCCATTTGCCGGAACCACAGCGCCTTGATGGCCGGATTGAATTTTTCCAGCAAGGTATCGTATTCCTCCAGCTTGGTTATCCACAGCTGATTGCGCTGATCCACGAACAGTTTCCGCATCCGGTTCAATTCGAATTGATCCTGGGATGAATCGGGCAGAAATGCCCCCAGCAAATCGGTTTTCCACTGCGCAAACTCGCCGGAAACGGTGGTCAACCACTCCGTGTAGGCCGATAAGGAGACCTTGATATCCTTGCGGGCATTGTCCAGCACCTTGCTCTTGAACAATCGCCGGGAAAACCAATACGCGGTCAGCGCGGCCGCCAGCCCGCCGATAAGGCTCCCCATAACGCCGCCGAACAGCGCGGCCAGCAAGAACACGTTTTGCGCGCTATCGGGGAACAATGCGAGGGATCCGGGGAGGGTCATGAGCGGACCATTTTACTTTAAATTTGATGGGGTATTCCAGGAGAATCCGCTTCCCTTAAACAGGCTCGGAAGCGGCTGGGGATTTGCCCTGAAAACGCGGAATTACCCCACCAGGAGGTTATATCCGAGCGCCGTTTCCGAGACTTTGGGAATCCGGATGGTGAAACAGGTTCCCCGGGATTCCTGGCTTTCCACCTCGATGGTGCCTTTATGCTCCTTGATCAAACCGTAACTTATGGACAGCCCCAGGCCGGTGCCCATGCTTTTGGTACTGAAGAAGGGTTCGAAAATCCGCGCGATATTCTCCTGGGATATGCCCACTCCGGAATCGCGCACGGATGCGGTCACCTGGCCATCGTCCAGCAAGGTGGCGATTTCCAGGACGCGCTGATCCCTTTCCATGGCGTGGATGGCGTTCATCATCAGGTTGATGAAAACCTGCTTCAACTGGTTCTTGTTCCCCATGACGCGGAAGTTCTCCGGATCCAGGGACAATTTCACATCCACCTGGTTGGAAATCAGCTGATGCTGGAGCAAGGCCAGCACGTCCTTCAAGGTGTCGTTGAGGGAAACGGGGGCGAAGGAGGTTTCCTGATGGCCTTGGCGCGAAAAGTCCAGCAGGTTCCGGACGATGTCGCGGATTCGGAGCACTTCCTCCGTGACCAGGTTGAGTTCGTCCCTGAGCTTGGCCTTGCCGGCCGGCTTCTTCTCTTCCGCCATCATCTGGATCATCTGGATGCGGCCCAGCATGATTTGCAGGGGATTGTTGATCTCGTGCGCCACGCCTCCCGCCAATTGCCCAAGCGCCGCCATCTTTCCGGAATGCACCAATTGCCACTGCAGCGCGGTCAGGTTGCGGTTGGCGTTCAAAAGGGAATCGTAAAGGTCGATGTTCTCAGCCACCACGCGCGCCTGGGAAGCGACCGCCAGCAGCAGGTTCTGCAATAGCGGGATGCGCTGCATATCCTCGGCCGTAAGCGGAAGCAGCAGGTAAGCGCCCCCGCTCTCCGCCGGCGACAGGGAAAGCAAAGCCAGCCCGGCCGAATCCAGTGCCTTGGCCACATGCGGATAGGCGGAACGGAAAAAGTCCCCAGCCTCCAGCCGCACCTGCTCTTTATCCGCCAGCCGCAAGAGCTTGCGCATTTCCGGATGCTCCCCGAAAGGAACGGCATCCAGGGGTTCCAGGGCGGGATGCAAAAGCGGGATGCCGTCGGTTCCCGTCAAAATCAGATGGCCTTTGCCTAACTTGAGTTCCAAGGGGATGAGCCGATGGAATTCCGCGAAGAAAGCCGGCAGGCTGCCTTCGCCCCGGAACGGCGCCGCTCCGGCTTCGCCGCCGGCGGACTGGCCCTGGGGCGAGCCGCGCAGGATTTCGCCTTTGAGCGCGCTGATGGAGGTGAGCAGCTTCAGCTCGTTGAGCTTTTCCTCCATGCGCTGCCGGTGCAGGCAATTGATGATGGCGATGGAAGCATGACTGGAAAGCACCCAGATGAGGTTGGTGGTTTCCGACGTCACGGCCTCCTGCTTGATGGTGCAGGCGATCCAGATGAATCCGTAATTGCTGTCGTTGTCATTGAGCGGGATCACGGCGAAATCGCCGTTAACGGCCTCCTCGCCGGCGCGCTCCTCGAAGCTGGGGATGAGGCAGACCCGGCGCTCGTTGAGGATCCAGCGGATGATGCCTTCTTCGAAATGCTGCGCAAGGATACGCTGCAGCGGGGGCGTGAAATTGCTGGCCAGGAGCGGGGCGGTGCCCGGCGAGAGGTCGGGCGCGCCGCTGCGGTTGCCGCCCACGAAAACCGCGCAGCCGCGCGAGGGCAGGATTTCGCTCAGGAGGAAGAGGAGATGATGGAGGATGTCCTTCAGATCCAGGGAGCTGGAGATGACCCGGCATAGGTCGAGGATTTTCAGCAATTCGCTGAGGGAGGATTTGTATTGCTCCTTTTCCATTTGCGCCCGGTTCAGGGACGCGCTCGCGGAACGGATGCGGCGCTTGGCCTGGCTGTCGATCTTGGAATGGGTGCGCACCAGCTCGAGCGCCAGGGCGGAGACCTGATCCGACGCGAAAGCGATGCCCGCAAGATCGCGGCCTTCGGCCAGGGCGGACTGGAGCAGTTCTATGTCCGAGGCCAGATCCTTCATGCCGGCCGTGGCGTCATTATGCGGCTTCATGCAGCCTCCATCATAAAGCTGCTGGCCTTGTCGTATTCGGCGAACAGCCCGCCCCGGAAGGATTCCAGGCTTTCCGGCGTCAGTGAGAGAGTTTTGTTGGCCATTTCAAGGATGGCGGCCGGTAGGGTTTCCACGCCTTTGGATCCGCTCTTGCCCAGATTGCATTTCACCGACAGATAGTCGCCCAGGTAGACCAGCAGGGGAAGTTCGGCATTGCGCGGGCATTGATCGGGATGCTGATGGTAGCGGATGGCTTCCACCAGGATCACGGGCAGGTTCCACCGTTCCGCCAGCCAAGCCCCCACTTCCGCATGGGTGACGCCCAGGACTTCCAATTCCGCATCGTCGCAGGCGCGGCCGCCTTCGAAGATCAAGGTCTGGATCTGGGCGAATTCCTGCGGCAGGTATTGGTTGAGCACGACCTTGCCGATATCGTGCAGCAGGCCGGCCACGAACGCTTCCCCGGCCAGGCGGTAGCATGTTTCCCGCGCCAGCATGCGCGTGCAGGCGCCCACGGAAACGGAGTGCTGCCAGAACAGGCTGGTGTCGAAATGCTTGTTGTTCTCGCCCTTGAAGGAGTTGAACACGGAGAGGCTAAGCGCCATCTCCTTGACGTTCTCGAACCCCAGGACCACCAACGCCAGCTTGACGGTGGCGATCTGGCGCGGAAAGGCGTAGAAGGAGGAGTTGGCCATTTTTAGGATCTTGGCGGTGAGCACCTGGTCGCGCATGATCAGGTTGGAGAGCGAGCTGGCCGAGGTCTTGGGGTTGTCCACCAGCTCCAGCATCTTGGCGATGACGGTGGGCAAGGTGGGCAGGGAAATCAGGGAGTCGGTGATCCGCTTTACGCGCTTGGCTTGGTCCAGGAACATGGTATTCGCTCGGGTTGGCGGGCTCAGCCATTATAGCAGAAGGGCCGGGCCTCAGGCATTGATTTTTTGGAGCAGCTTGGCCTTGAGTTTGAGCATGGCTTTGGAATGGATTTGGGAAACGCGGGATTCGGTCAGATTGAGCACTTCCCCGATTTCCTTGAGGGTCAATTCTTCGTAATGGTACAGGGCGACCACCAGTTTTTCCTTCTCCGGCAACTGGGCGATGGTCTCCTTGAGGATCTTCTTCACTTCCTGGTAACCCAGTTCCTTGAGCGGGTTGGAGCCTTGCGGATCCTCGATGGTGTCGATAAGGCTGAGCGATTTGTTCTCGTCGCCGCGATCGGGTAACGCTTCCTCCAACGAAAGGATCGTGGCCGGGGCCACGTCGCAGAGCATTTCCTCGAACTCGGTGGGGGACAGGTTGAGATGGGCCGCGACTTCGTCGTCATACGGCATGCGGCCCAATTGGTTTTCCAGCTTGGCGTAGGCCTTCTGCAGCAGTTTGTTCTTTTGCCGGACCGAGCGTGGCACCCAATCCAGCGCCCTCAATTCGTCCAGGATGGCGCCGCGGATTTTATGGGTGGCGAAGGTCTCGAACTTAAGGCCGCGTTCCGGCTCGAAACCTTCCACGGCCTTGACCAGGCCCATGATGCCGGCGCCTACCAGATCGTCATACTCGACCGAGGCGGGCAGGTTCATGGACACGCGCTGCGCGATGTATTTGACCAGTCCGGCGTATTCCACCAGGAGCTTGTCCTTGCAGGCTTTACTTCCCGTGGCCCGGTATTCGGTCCACAGAGCGCTGAGATCCGCCATCAGAACGCGGATGCTTTTCGGGGGGGGCGCGGGGAGCGGGCTATTTCAGGATTGATCACGGAATTCATTTCGCCGGGTCCGCCGGTTTCTTGGCGGCGGCTTTTCCGCCTATCCCGTCCAGAATCTCTCCGGGTTCGGGTTTGAGGAAATGGTAGAGCATCCCGCCCTCTTTTCGGGTTGCATGCGCTTCCAGGGCCGAGGAGGCTATGGATCTGACCATCGCGTCGGACAGGATGAGGATGAAAATCCAGCCGAAGAGGAAAGTCAGCACGCCTTTTCCCAAGGCGAACGCGACTTGGTTGGCGTTGATCTCCGGGGCGAACAGGAGCGAGAACCCGATGACGGCCAATACCAGGGTCATCAGGACGGCCCGGGTTATCGATTTGGCTATGGACAATGCGTCCATTCAATTTCCTCCAATTCCACGCTGAGGTTTAATTATCAAACCCGACGGCCCGGATTGACAAGAAGATAAGTGCCGGGCCCTTTTGAGTTTTTTCATGATGCGCATTCAACGGGCCGCCTGGGCATCGGCCGGAATGCGCGCGGAAGCCAGCGCCGTGCGGGCGGCTCCAGCGATGGCGGAAGCGATGGAATCGGTGCGCGCCAGCATGATATGGTCCGGGATCACCTGTCCGTTGCAGAGATAGGAAAGGGGCGCTTCCGCGCGGCGGGCCAGGTTGTACAGGCAGCCCATGGACAGGCATTCGTCCAGCTTGGTGAAGATGATGCTCGCGGCCCCCAAATCGCGGTAGAGGCCATACAAATGCCAGAGCTCGCGCATGCGGGTAGGGGCGGAAAGGACCAGGTGGATTTCATCCGGGGCCAGGCAATGCAGCAGGCCCTGCAGTTCGCGCCACATCTCCTTATGGGTGTGGCTGCGGCCCGCCGTGTCCACGAGGATGAGATCGAAGCCGGCGAAATCGCGTTGCGCCTGCGCCACATCGGCCGGGGAAAACACGGGTTTGACGGGAATGCCGGCCGTGCGGCCGAAGATTTCCAATTGTTCGTTGGCTCCCATCCGGAAGCTGTCGGCGGAGATGATGCCGACCTTCTTGCCTTGCTGCATTTTGGCGAGGGCCGCCAGTTTGGCCAAGGTGGTGGTCTTGCCCACGCCCGTGGGACCGACCAAGGCCACCGTGGTCGGGCGGCCCGGCCGCAGCCGTATGCCGCCGGAAACGCGGATGCGTTCGGCCAGGTTGCGGGCCAGCATGGCGGCCTCCCGTTCCCCGGGCGCGTTGGCCATGCTTTCCGCGGGTCCTTCCTGTTTGTACGCGGAACGGAAATCCGCATAGGCCGCGCTCACGGCTTCGGCGGCCAGGGCCGGTTCCACATCCATGTCCACCAGGCTTTCCTGAAGTCCTTGGAATTCCACATTGGGGATCCAGCCGGTGGCCGACGTCATGGCCGAACGGGCGAAAGTCTTGGACTCGCCGGGGCGAGAACCCGACAGGGAGGCGGAGGCGTTCGCGGCGGCCGAGGCCGCGGCGGCGGCCGTGCGCGCGGCGGCCGATTCCATCATGGCCTTGATCTCTTCCTTGAGGTCCCTAAGCTCGCGGGCGGGCTGATCGGAGCTTTTCTTCAGCTCCCGCAATTCCTTCAATTCGCTGCGCAGCATTTCGATCACTTTTTCGCCGGACCCGGCCGTGTCATCCTGGGGCGCAGCGGGGCGGGAGTCGCGGCGCTCGGGGGTGCGCTGACCCTGGGAAACATGGCGGCGCTCATCGGAGATCAGGGATTTCTCGTTGCCGTCCTCGTCGACCCGGCGGAGGGATCCTTTCCAATCGTATTGGCCCGGGGTCGCGTCCGGCGACCGGCCGGAGGAAGGCTTGGGGAAGGACGCGGAAGCGCTGGGGCGCAATGCGGCCAGGCGGGCGGCCGCGGGGCTCAGGTTTTTCGCGGCCAGGGCGGAACGCGGGGATGTGCTATGCGCGGTTTCCCGGTCGGCCGGCATCGGCTCGGGGCGGGCGAACAGGCTTTCATCCAGCGCGGCGGTGACTTCGAAGCAGGTCTGGGTCCTGCCCAGCACCTTGCGCGAAGTGCGCCGCGATTTCAGGATCACGGCGTCCGGGCCCATTTCATCCTTGACCAGGGACAGGGCTTCCTGCATGGTATCGGCTTGGTAGGATTTCATCTTCATTGGGCACCGCTTTCATTGTCGTTGAGAACCACGGTTCCCGTGGCTTTCACGTTCACGCCATTGGCGATTTCGCTATAAGAGATTAGGGCGAGGTTCGGGAAGGACCCTTCCATGATTTTCCGCAATTGGAAGCGGATGCCCGGCGAGCACAGCAGCACGGGTTGCATGTTCTGGGCCACCATGCGCTCCACCAGCGCGGACAGGCGTCCCACCATGCGGCCGACCAGTTCCGGGCGGATCACGAGGCGCGGGCCGCGATCGGTGTTCTGCACCGAGGCTTCCAGCATCTGCTCCAGCTTGGGTTCCAGGCTGATGACGTGGATGCAATCATTGGCGTCCTTGTAGGCCTTGCAGATTTGGCGCGAGAGGGCCTGGCGGCATTGTTCGGTGAGATAGGCTTCGGATTTGGAGACCTTGGAGGCGTTCGCCAGGGCTTCCAGCACGGTGCCGAGATCGCGGATGGAGACCTTCTCGTTGAGCAGGTTGATGAGCACGCGCTGCACGTCGCCGATGCCCATCAGGCCGGGGATAAGCTCTTCCACCACGGTAGCGTTGGTGACCTTGGTGTTGTCCACCAGGGACTTCACGTCCTGGCGGGTCAGGATTTCGCCCGCATGGTTGCGGATGAGCTCGGTGAGATGTGTGGCGATGACGGCGGGGAGCTCCACCACGGTATAGCCGGAGATGTCGGCCGCCTCTTTCTGGGATTGCGTGATCCAGATTGCGGGGAGGCCGAAAGCCGGTTCCACGGTGGGGATGCCCTGGATTTTCTGGCTGGTGCCGCCCGGATCCATGGCCAGGAAGCAGCCCGTCATCAATTCGCCCTGGCCTACTTCGATGCCTTTTATCTTGACCACGTATTGGTTGGCCTTCAGCTGGATGTTGTCGCGGATGCGGATGGGAGGCACGATGACGCCTATCTCCGTGGCGCATTGGCGGCGCAGCATGGTGATGCGCTCCAGCAAATCCCCGCCCTGGTTCACGTCCACAAGAGAGATCAGCCCATAGCCGATTTCCAGTTCCATTTGATCCACCTGCAGGTAGGATTCGATCTTGTCGGGGTTGGCGGTCGATTCCTTTTCTTCCGCCTTCTTTTCCTGCTCCACGGCTTTCTCGGCCTTCTCCGCGACTTTTTTGCGGCCGACCAGGAAGGCCAATCCGCCCACCAGGAAGGCGAGCAGCAGGAAGGGGATGGTGGGCATGCCCGGGATCAGGGCCGTGATTCCCATGAAGCCGGCGCCGGTGTACATGGCCTTGGTGCTCTGGGTCAATTGGTTCATTACCTCATCGCCCAGGTTCTGTTTGGAAGCGGCGCGGGCCACGATGATGCCGGAGGCGGTGGAGATCATCAAGGCGGGCATTTGGGTGACCAGGCCGTCGCCGATGGTCAGTATGGTGAAGCGCTTGATGGATTCCTGGAATGAGAGGTCCTGTACGGTCATGCCGACGATGAATCCGCCGATGACGTTGACCACGGTGATGATGATGCCGGCGATGGCGTCCCCGCGCACGAATTTGCTGGCGCCGTCCATGGCCCCGTAGAAATCGGCTTCGCGGCCGATGTTCCGGCGGCGCTCCTTGGCCTCCGCTTCCGTTATGATGCCGGCGTTCAAGTCCGCGTCCACGGCCATCTGCTTGCCCGGCATGGCGTCCAAGGTGAAACGCGCGGCCACTTCCGCGATGCGGCCGGCGCCTTTGGTGATGACCACGAATTGGATGATGACCAGGATGATGAAGATGATGGCGCCCACCACCATGTTGCCCTTGGTGACGAAGGTGCCGAAGGTGTGGATGACGCCGCCGGCCTCGCCTTCGGTGAGGATGAGGCGGGTGGTGGCCACGTTCAGGCCCAGTCGGAACAGGGTGAGGATGAGCAGCATGCCCGGAAACACGGAAAAATCCAGGACATTATCGATATACATGGAGATGAGCATGATGATGATGGCCAGGGAAATCATCAGGGTCAACAGGACGTCGAGCAGGAAGGTGGGCAAGGGGATGATCATCATGGCGATCACGCCGATGAGCACGAAAGCGATGAGCAGGTCCTTGTGGGCCAGCAACACTCCGCCTATTTTCTTGGTTTCCGCCGCTACTTGCATGGATTAAAGTTCCTAAGTGAAATTGCCGATGATCATAAGATCGGGTCGCTCAGGCCGCTCGGGCCGCATAAGGGCCTGCATGAGCAAAGCCCGGGCCGGACTTTCCGGAGCGGCAAGGTTAGGGATTTTTGCGATCCGGCGGCATGCGTTTTTTGGGGTTGGCCGCGAGGGAAGCTTCGCGCAATCCTTAAACCGGAATGTTTTCGAGGGTGTCCGGAAAATCCGGTCAGATCGAAGTCAGGCGGCTCAGGCCGCCCGTTGGCCTTTGAGGCTGTACACGTAGGCCAAAATTTCCGCGACCGCGGCAAAGAATGCCTCGGGAATCTCCTCGCCCGCCTCCACCGTATCGT
>JBDSWM010000183.1:0-7189 GCA_039926685.1 Fibrobacteria bacterium
GCGCCGACTCCTATATCTGGAGCGCGCTTTCCGGACCCGCGCCCAAGATCCTGGACCCGCAAGCGTTCAGCCTGGCCGTCACCGCTCCGCGCGTGAAAAGCGATACGCAGATCGTCTACCGTTTTTCCGCCGAATACGAAGACCATACGGAGAACAGGAATGTAGTGATCATGATCCGCAATTCCATCCCGGATCCGAGCATAGCCTTGCCGGCCAAAGCCTCCTGGAACGGCGCCGCGCCGCTGGTCCTCCGGCCCACGGTTTCCAATGCCGCCGCCTTGAAGGATGTTCCCAACGCGCCCCCGCTCCGTTACCTGTGGTCCCTATCCGCCCAGCTCGCCGATACGTCCCAGGCCGGGGATTCCTTGAAGCTTTCCAACCCTTCCGGCGACGGCGTGATGAACGTGACGCTATGCATGGACAACGGCGGCGAGGCGAATTGCGCGGTAACTCCCGTCACGGTTTCCCGTACCTCATCCGGCTTGGCAGGATTCCGGACGCGGGGATCCGATCCCGTCTCCGTGAGCGGGCGCAGCCTGTTTTGGCGCGTTCCCGGCCGGGTGCGCATGTGGAACTGGCAAGGAATCCTGTTGTGGGAGGGCCGAGGGCGGGCCGGGGAAATCACGCACATGAACGCGGCCGCGGCAGGCGCTTTGGCGCGGCGGCGGGCCCGGTTGGAGCTGCTGCCCTAGCAGCCGTTCTCCTTCGCGATGGGCGAAACCGCCTGGTTACGGTATTGTCACCGAATTCGAGCGGGAACGCGACGCTTGGTATTGCCGGTTTAACCCCTTTTTTACTTTCCGCTTTTTGAGGTTCAACGTACATTCTGTGCGTGTTCCGGTAGTTTTGGAAAGCCATTCGCAGTATTCCGGGGCGTATAATTCCGAAGCGATCGGCCAACGGTTATATGCAAGAATTGCGCATTCTCCACCTGGAAGATGATCCGTTTTTTGCGGATATGGTCGAGGGTTTGCTCAAATCGCAATCGATGCGGTTCAGGATGCGCCGCGCCGAGAATTGGGAGACCTTCGAATCCGCCCTGCTGGACGCAAGCTACGATTTGATCCTTTCCGATCACCATATCCCGGGCGGCGATGGACTCAAGGCCCTGTCGTTATGCCGGCGCCATTGCCCCAACGTGCCTTTCGTCTTCCTTTCCGGGATGATGGGGGAAGAACTGGCCATCGAGTCCCTCAAGAACGGCGCCGCCGACTATGTGCTGAAATCGAACATGTCGCGCTTCATTCCCACCGTGATGCGGACGTTGAACGCCTTCCGCGAGACGGCGGCCCTGCGGGCGGCGGAGGCGCGCATCCGCCGCGATCAGGCCAACCTGCACAGCCTGATAGAAAATACCACGGACGCCATCTGGTCCATGGATTTGGACTTCAATATCCTGGTCTTCAATTCCGCCGCCAGCCTGCTCTCCCTGAAGCTGACCGGACAGCCGATGGTGGAGGGCTCCTGTTTGCTGGAGAGTTTGGCGCCCGGGATGCGGTCGCATCTGGAAGAGGCCGCGCGCCGCATCCGCAAAGGCGATCGCCTGGTGCAGGAACATGAGTTGGAATGGCCCGGGGGCAAAGGCATCCTGGAGGTTTCCTTCCATCCCATCGCCACGGCGAAAAAGGTGAGCGGCATGGCCGTGTTCGGCAAGGACGTCACCGAGAAAAAGCGCATCGAGATGGCCGGGATCGAAGTCGAAGAGCAGCGCACCCGCTTGACCGGCCTGTACCGGAAAATCCGCATCCCCGTGCATGGGCTGGTGCGCATGGCCGGTTTGCTGGGCCGCACCGGCCTGGACGATGAACAGCAACGCTATCTAGGCCTGCTGCGTTCAGCCGTCCGCCGCATCTCGGATTTGCATGAGAAGGCGGAAAACTACGAAGGCGATCTGCAGGCCATGGTTACCGATCACCCTCAGCAAATACCTTTGCTGGGAGGGCGCGGCCCAGCTGGCGCTCGCCGCGGGAACGATGCCTTGGACAGGAGAATCAAACCGGAGGATACCCACATGGATGGAATGACACCCCTCGTGAATCCTCCGGAGCCACTCCGGATCCTGGTGGTGGAGGATAATCCCGTGAACCAACTGGTGGTGACGGGGTATCTGGAAAGCCTCGGGTTCGCCGCCGATGTGGCGCGAAACGGTCAGGAAGCCGTGGACGCGTGCCATCGGCGCGCATTCGATTTGATCCTGATGGATTGCCAAATGCCGGTGATGGACGGGTACGCCGCCACGGCCGCCATCCGCGCCCTCGAGGCCAAGACCGCCGACGCCCATGCCTGGATATCCGCCATGACTGCCAACGCGATGCCGGGGCACAAGGAAAAATGCCTGGGTTGCGGCATGGACGCGTTCATGACCAAGCCCATGCGGCTGGAAGTGCTGCGCGAGGAAATCGCGCGGGCGGATGGATTGCGCGCGGCGCGGGTCCGGGAAAGCCGTCTCGCACGCTAAAAGCGTGTTCGCTTTATAAGCCGCTGTCGTCCGAGATGGATTCCGGTTCGGCGCGTTCCCCAGTTCCCGACAGGATCACGATATCCACCCGGCGGTTGCGGGCGCGTCCGGCGGGCGTGGCATTGGACGTCTTGGGGCGCGACTCGCCGTAGCCGGAGGCGGACAGTTTTCCGGCCGGAACCCTGAACTTCTCCGTCAGCATCCGCACCATGTTGGTGGCGCGCGCCGAGGACAATTCCCAGTTGGTGGGATAGGTGCGCGAGTGGATGGGAATGTTGTCCGTATGCCCTTCGATCCGGACGGGATTGCGGTACGATGTGATCTTGGACGCCAATTCCTCCAGGATCTTATAAGCCTCCGGTTTTATCTCCGCATTTCCGGATTCGAAGATGCCGCCTTCCTTGAGGCTCACCACCAAACCGCGCTCGCTTTGATCGATGGCGACCTTGTCCAGCATGCCTTTGGTGATCAGGAATTCTTCCACCTGCTTCTTGATCTCCTCGAACTCCTGCTTGCCCGCTTCCTTGGTGGCGGCCGGCGGCGCGTTCTCGTTGCCGTTGCCGGTGGGAAGCCGCGATTTGTCCGAGGGGATGCCGTTCACGTCCAAGGCTTCCATGTTGACCATCTTGGCGCCGCTGGTTCCGAACGCTTCGCGCATGCCGTCGGCCACCGCCTTGGCCTTGCTGGCGTCCGCCTTGCTGAGCGCGTACAGGGCCGTGAAGGTGGCGAACAGGAGCGTGATGAAATCCGCGTAGGAAACGAGCCAGCGTTCGTGGTTGACGTGTTCCGGATGTTTGTGTTTTCTGGCCATGTGGTTTCCGATGGGGAGGCGCGGGCCTGCCGGTAAGGCTTGGATGCGCCCGCCGCCCGCCTAGTGCGCGCCTTCCTTGCCGGCATGCCCGCCGCCGGGGAGGAACGCCCGCAGGCGCTGGCTCAGGAAATGCGGATTCTCGCCGTTCTGCAGCGCCACCAGGCCCTGCAGGATCATGTTCTTCTCATGCACCATCTGCACCACGCGCAGCTTGTATTTGCTGGCCAGTGGCAGGGCGATGACGTTGGCGATGGTCAATCCGTAAATAGTGGCCACGAATGCCGTGGCGATGCCGCCGCCCAGCTTGGACGGATCGTCGAGGTTCGACATCACGTGGATGAGGCCCAGCACGGCGCCGATAATGCCGATGGTGGGCGCGTAGGCACCGCCGCCTTCCAGCACGGGGATGGGTATCTTGGCATGCTCTTCGAAGGTTTCCAGCTCCGTTTCCATGATGCTGAGCAGCATGGCGGGATCGATGCCGTCCACCACCAGGGTCAGTCCTTTGCGCGTGAAGGCGTCGGGATGGGATTTGGCCTTGGACTCCAGCGCCATGATGCCGTTCTTGCGGGCGAACTGGCACAGCTCGGTGAGCTCGGCGATGACCTTTTCGTGATCGGATTTGGGCGGAAAGAGGCAGATTTTGAGGGCCTTGACGGCGGCCATCAGATGTTCCATGGGGAAGCTCCCCACGATGGCGCCGAGCGTGCCGCCTCCCACGATGATGAGGGCGGTGGCCTGGATCAGCGACTTGATTTCGCCGCCTTCCAATATCATTCCGAGCAGTATCAAGCCGATGGCGAGCACCGGCCCGAGTATGGTTGTTATATCCACGTGTAGGTATCCCTGTCTGCGCGCCGGCGATCGAGTCGGCCGGTCGGCTCCATTATCGCAATATCCCGCCGCCGAAGGCAACCATACGGCTGCCGTAAACCGTTGCCGGCTTGGGCTTTGACTCCTTCCGAACCCGGATCCGCGCCGAACCTGGAGTGCAACCTCAGGCGCAACCGCAAGTAAAACCGCAAGGATGGCTTGGCATGACTGGGCACTTTTAAGACCTTAGCGACGTGAACCAGCCCGCCTTGCCCATCCTGGCCCATCGCCGGGAGATCACCGAAGCCGTCGCCCGGGAAGGCGTGCTCATCCTGTGCGCTCCCCCGGGCACGGGCAAATCCACCCAGGTCCCGCGCTTCCTCCTGGATCGACCGGGCCGCATCCTGGTGTTGCAACCCCGCCGCATCGCGGCCCGCAACCTGGCCTTGCGCGTGGCCGAGGAAATGAGCGAGGCGGTGGGCGGCACGGTGGGTTATCAGGTGCGCTTCGAAGGGAAATCCAAGGAAACCACCCGCATCTTGTATCAAACCTACGGCGTTTTTTTCCAGCAATTGCTGGGCGATCCGCTCTTGGACGGGATAGGCACCGTATTGCTGGACGAATTCCATGAACGCACTTTGGAAGCGGACGCGGCCCTGGCATGGCTGAAGCGCCTGCGCGCCGAAGCGCGTCCCGATCTGGGCCTGGTGGTGATGTCGGCCACCTTGGAGCTGGAAGACCTTAAAACCTTTCTGGCTCCCGCCCCGGTGATCGAAGTGGCGGCGGAAACCTACCCGGTGGAGATTTCCCATCAGCCTCCGATGACGCAGGAAGCCTTGAGCCAGCAGGCATTGCGGGCTTTCAAACGCCTGCTGGCGCAGGGTTTATCCGGTTCGGTGCTCATCTTCATGCCCGGCCAAGGCGAGATCCGCCGCACCTTGGAAGCCTTCGATCCGCTGTGCCGCCAGCATGGCATCGGCCTTTTCGAATTGCACGGTTCCATGGAGATGGAGGCCCAGCAGCGCGCCTTGCGCGCGCCCTTGTCCGGTTCCTGCGTAATCGTATCCACCAATGTGGCGGAAACCTCCCTGACCATCCCCGGGGTCACCGTGGTCATCGATTCGGGGCAAGCGCGCATCGCCGCCTTCAGCCCGCAACGGGATATGAACACCTTGTATTTGGGTTCCATTAGCCTGCAAAGCGCGCGGCAGCGGGCCGGACGCGCGGGGCGCACCGCCCCGGGGGCCTGCGTGCGCCTGTGGTCCGCGGATCGCGAACGCGCCATGCCCGCCGTGCTGGAACCGGAAGTGCTGCGCGTGGAACCCACCTCCATGGTGCTTTCCCTGCACTCCCTGGCCGATCGCTACGGACGCTTGCGCCAATCGGCCCCGCGTTCCGGTCGTTCCCTCGGCGTTTCCGCTCCGGTCGCCGATGTCCCGGTAGCCGGCGGGGACAAGCTGATCCCCTGGCTTACGCCGCCTTCCCAGGCCCTGTGGGACAAGGCGGAAACGGCCCTGGTGCATATCGGCGCCTTGACCCCGCTTTCCGACGCCGCCGCCCCGTCCGGTGGCGCCCGACTTACCGATATCGGCCGGACCTTGGCCCGCTTTCCGGCCCATCCGGTATTGGCCAAGGTGTTGCTCGATGCCCGGCACGCCGGGGTGGGGCCGCAAGCCGCCGCCATGGCGGCCGTGCTCGAATCGCAAACGCGCCGCGCCAAAGGCGCACCGGCCGACTTGTTCTCACTCGGCATGGACCTGGCCACGGATGCGGATGCGCGCCGCTTCGATAGGGAGACGCGCGAGGCCTATAAGCAATTGCTCCGTTTGCTCGATCGGATCCCCGCGGCGGGAAGCGGCGCGAATAGCGCCGGCGCGCCCATGCCAGCCGCTTCCGGCCACAAGCCCACGCCCCAGCAGGAGGAAGCCGCTTTGCGCGCCGCCGCCACCCGCTGTTGGCTGCTGCCTTTCCAGGATCGCATCGCCGTGCGGGTGGAAAAAAGCCAGAGCTTCGCCATGGCGGACGGCCGCCGGGGCGTGGTGGAGGCGGGCCAGGTACCGGCGGACGTGAACGTTATCCTGGCTTTGGAATTGCACGAGACCGGAGGCGTCAACCAGAACCGGCAAGTGGGCATCCCCATGCTGCTGCCCTGCGAGTCCGGTTGGATCGAAGATGCCTTTCCCGGAACATGCGTCTGGACCAAGGTCGGGGGCTGGGACGCGGCGCGCGGCCGCGTAATCCAGGAAGAACAATTATTGTTCCGGGGACTGGCCCTGGAGCGGAAAACCCTGAAAGAAGGCGTGCTCGACGCGGAGGAGTCGGAGCTCCTGCTGGTGGAGAAACTGGTTTCCGGGGAGATTGATCTCCCCAATTTCGACGACGAGGCCAGGCAGATGGTGCAGCGCATCCGCATCGCGGCCAAGCATTTCCCGGAATACGGATTGCCCAAGCTGGACGAGGAGGATTGGCGCCTCATCTACCATGAGATGTGCGCGGGACGGTCCTCGCTCCGGGATTTGGAAACCGCTTCGGTAACCCGCGCGCTACGGGATTACCTGGGGGCATCCCTGTCCGCCTTCGTGGACAAGGCCGCGCCCACCTCTCTCAAGCTGGCTGGAGGCCGCACGGGCAAACTCACCTACTTTGAAAATGCGCCCCCGGAGCTTTCCGCCCGCCTCGGGGACTTCGTGGGCATGCAAGGCAGAACCGCCATCCTGGAAGGCAAGGTGGAGGTGGTTTACGATATCCTGGCGCCCAATTACCGCACCGTCCAGAAAACCTCGGATTTATCCGGTTTCTGGGTGAATACCTATCCGGAAGTCAAAAAAGAGATGAAGCGGCGCTATCCCCGGCATCCCTGGCCCTGAATCGGGCCGTCCGGCGGTCATGAGCGGCAGGGCCCAACCACGCAGAAAACCATTGAAGCCCCTTTCCCCGGGATGATACTGTAGGCAGACGTGCTTTCCTGGTTGAACGGGTCCCCCCCTGGGAGCGTGAATGACAAGGCCGGAATATCTCGACATTCTCGAATCCGCCCCCATCGGCATCCTGCTGGCCGCGGGCCGGCGGGTGCTTATGGCCAACCCGGCGGCCCTGGAAATCCTGGG
>JBDSWM010000184.1:0-16182 GCA_039926685.1 Fibrobacteria bacterium
CAGTTCCTCACGGATTATTGGGTGGACGGCCTGCTGGTGTCCACGCCCACCGGGTCCACCGCCTACGCGCTTTCCGCGGGCGGCCCCATCATCCATCCTTCCGCCGATTCTCTGCTGCTGACTCCGATGAACCCGACCTCCCTGTCGGTGCGGCCGCTGATCCTGCCCGACTACATGCAGGTGGGCGTGCGCAGCAACCTGGGGCGCAACATGGAAGTCAACATGATCGTGGACGGACGCATCCAGTTCAAGC
Source organism: Fibrobacteria bacterium (assembly GCA_039926685.1). Taxonomy (GTDB): domain Bacteria; phylum Fibrobacterota; class Fibrobacteria; order UBA11236; family UBA11236; genus Chersky-265. The sequence goes on from JBDSWM010000184.1 coordinate 254, forward strand.
TCAAGCCCGAGCATACCGTTTTCATCCGCAAGCATACGGACGGAGTGCGCCTGGTGCGGCCCAAGAGCGCATCCTATTTCGAGTCCCTGCGTTCCAAGCTGGGATGGACCGGTTCCCGCCGCGCGCGGGACGCCGCCGCGGGGCCGCTGTGAACCTCGCCGCCGCCCATCCCTTTCATCCGGCCCTGCGCCGTTCCCGGAGGCAAACATGCTGCGCGAACTGAAGATCCGCAATCTGGCCATCATCGAAAGCGCCGATCTGGAATGGGGCGACGGCTTCACGGCCGTGACCGGCGAGACCGGGGCGGGCAAATCCATCCTGCTGAACGCGCTCAAGTTCATCCTGGGCGCCAAGGTCAAGCCCGACCTCATCCGCCAGGGCGCGGACAAGCTGAAGGTGGAAGCCTTGTTCGACATCCCCCCTTCCAAGGCCCTCAAGGCGGCGCTGGCGCGCCTGGAAATCGAGCCCGAAGGCGAGGACATCGTGCTCGAGCGTGAGCTGACCCCGGCCGGGAAGAACCGATGCCGCGTGAACGGATCGGGAGTGACCACGGCCGCCTTGGAGGAAATCGGCTCCCATCTGGTGGATCTGCACGGGCAGCACCATCAGCAATCCCTCAACGATCCCGCCACCCATCTGGTGTTCCTGGACGGGTTCGCCGGCCTGGAAGCCCAGGGAGAGGCGTATTACCGCGGTTACCGTACCTGGAAGGACACGGGGGATCGCCTGCGCGACGCGGAGGAAAGCGCGCGCCGCGTGCGCGAGCAATACGACTTCCTGAAGTTCCAATGGAAGGAACTGGAGAAGGCCCCCTTGGCTACGGGCGAAGAGGAACGCATCGAATCCGAGCTCAAGATGCAGAGTTCGCTGGAGAAAATCGGCGCCGGACTGCAGGCCTCCTTGTCCATACTGGACGGCGAGGAAGGCGACGTGCTCGGCCATCTGGCGCGCTTGCAGAAGGACCTCCAGGGCTTGGGGAAAATCCTGTCGCCCAACCCCTTCGAGGCGCATATGCCGGCCTTGGATTCGGCGCGCGAAAGCCTCGCCGATCTGCGCGCCTCCCTACGCGGCTTCCGCCTGCCGCACAGCGCGGACTCGGCCCGCCTGGACGAACTCAACGCCAAGCTGGCCTTGATCCAGAAATTGAAGGCCAAATACCACACAGACATGGCAGGGCTCGTCGATTTGCGCGAACGCCGCAAGACGGAACTGGAGGGCTTCGAGAATTCCGAAGCCGATATCGAAGGGCTGAAAACCGCCCAGGCGGAAGCCTTCGCGGCCGCGCGCATCCTGGCCGACGCCCTGAGCCGCAAACGCCATGACGCCAGCCGCGCCTTCGATCAGAAAGTCAACAAGAACCTGCAAGGCTTGGGGATGGAAGGCGCCGCGTTCGAGACGCGCATCCGCTCCGAGATCCCTTCCGGCGAGAAAGCGGTGGGGAACGCCGTGGCCCTGACCGCCGTCGGCTACGACCAATTGGAGTTCTTCCTGGCCTCCAACCCGGGCGAACCCGCCAAGCCGTTGCGGCAAATTGCCTCCGGCGGCGAAATCTCGCGCATCATGCTCGCCATCAAGTCCGCCTTGGCGGAAAGCGATCCCCGCCCCTTGCTGGTTTTCGACGAGCTCGACACGGGCATCGGCGGCGTCACCGCCAACCGCGTGGGCGAATCCCTGAAGGAGCTGGCGGGCCATCATCAACTCATCGTCATCACCCACTTGCACCAGGTGGCGGCCCAGGCCGCGCGCCAGAAACGGGTGATCAAGGAACTGGAAGGCGGTCGTACAGTAACCCGGGTGATACCATTGTCGGCCAAGGAACGCGTGCAGGAACTGGCGCGCATGATGGGAGACGAAGGCTCGCAGGCCACCCTCAAGCATGCCCGGGAGCTGCTGGCGCAGTCCTGAGCTGCCGCCTTTTCCAAGAGCCTCTCAAAGCGACTACTATGCGCCGGTCACGGTCCCCTGAAATCGGGCAGGTCCGCATATAGCTTCCGCAGCGCGAAATACCCCTGCTTGGGAACCCGTTCGCGCGTCATCACGCCCTTGTTGTTGTACTCCGGCACGGGATTGTGCGGGAACCAGGGGCAATAGAAATCCGCGAACACCCAAGGTGACGCCCCCAGTACATAAGGCCGCTCCCAAGCCGCGCGCACATGGGTGGCGAGGAGATCGGCCTGGTAGGACTCGGAATAGGAGCGCGGGAAGAAAACCCGATCCCCGGTGCGCAAGCCTGAGGAGTCCGTGCGGCCCAGGGCCGCTTCCGCGCCGAATTCGGAGAGCAGCACAGCCTTTCCAGGGTAACGCGCATGGAACCTGTCCAGGTGCGCCGCCGCCCCTTCCTTGTCCCCGAAATACCAGCCGTAATACATGTTGAGCGATGCGACGTCCAGGTAACGCGGCGATGACCTGAGCGCGTCCAAGGGCGGCAGGTAATAGGTCATCTCCGCCATGGAAACCGGCCTGGAGGGATCGAAGGCTTTGGCCGTTTCCCGAAGCCAGGCATACACCCGCCCCGCGCGGTCGCCCAGGCTGAAACTCTCATTGCCCAGGGACCAGAGGATCACCGCCGGATTGTTCCCGTCCCGCTCCAGCAGCTCAATCAGGCTTTGCTGCGCGTGCAGGAGCAGTTCCTGACGGTGCAATTGCTTCATTCCGAAACTGGTGAAAGGGAATCCGCCCCAGCCTTGGAAATCCACCAGCCATTGCGACCAGCCCTCGCCCACATGGAAATACGCGATCTCCTCCCCCACCATGATTCCCATGTCCCGGGCCAGCCGCGCTTCGGCATCGTGATGGGGATAATGCGCCAAGCGGATATAGTTCGCATGCATGTCCCGGATCAAGCCCAGGTCCCTACGGATCGTTTCCGGCGACTGGGTCTGGCCCAGGACGGGATCGTCCTCCATCTTGGAAATGCCTTTCAGGAACAGGGGCCGGCCATCCATGCGCAGGGAGGCGCCTTCGGCGGCCAGGATGCGGAATCCAGCCTTGATGCAAAGCGTTTCCAGCACCTGCCCGGGAGAATCCCCGCCTTCCCCGGGCGGTCCGCGCAATTCCAGGCGCACGGCGTACAGGTTCGGGTTTCCCGGGGCCCAGGAAAGGGGCCTTTGGATGGGAAGCCGCATTCGTAACACTTGAGTTACCCCGGGCTTCCAGGCCGACACCACGGGCGGACCCGCCCCCGGCCCGGAAATCGTCACGCTGAGCGTTCCCTCTGTCGCGGCCCCGCCTTTGCCCTGTTGGCGGGCGGAATCCCCCTGCCCGGCTTGGATCAGGGCTTGCAAGGCGAAGCCTTCGCCCAGCGAATCACGGTAGGCGGAAACCCTGGCATTGCTCACGTATTCGCGCGGCAATGTCTCCAGGTAAACGTCCCGGTAGATGCCGCCGTACACCCCCCATACCGGATTATGCTTGGGGCGCACCCGGGGAGGCAGGGACGCATAGGTAAGACGGTTGTCCGCGCGCACCACCAGCATGTTCCCCTCGCCGGGACGCAGATGCTTTCCGATGTCGAAGTAGAAGGGAGTATAGCCTCCCTCCCTTTCGCCCAGCAGGGTTCCGTTCAACCAGACGCGGCAGCGCAGCAGCACGCCCTGGAATCCCAGCCGCAGCCAGCATCCATCGGGAACCGGGCCGGCGTCGAAGCGGCGCGCGAACCATACCGCTCCTTGATGGCCGCGATGGGGTCCGTCGGCGGCATTGTAAGTGGAGGGGATTTCGATGGGAAGGCCCGTCGTATACCAATCTCCCCGCTCCAAACCGCCCGGGTCGAATGCGGTATCGCCGGCCGGCGCGGTAGTCGCGGATGCGGAGGCCGGACTGGGGCCGTCGAAAAGCAGGCGCCAGGTTCCGTTCAGCGAGAGGCGGGGATGATCGGTGGAATCGAATCCGGTGGGATAGGGAAGCCCGTTGGACATCAGATAAGGCATTCCATCCAGGCATCGCACAGCAAAGCCCGGCCCTTGGGCGCCGCAGGCGGCGGGCAGGCGGGCCTCCAGGCCGGGACTGGGATCGCGCACCAGCAACCACAAGGCCAAGCAGGTTAACAGCCCTCCTAGGCCCACGAAGCCCAGGCAAACGCGGATAAAACGGCGGCGGATGCCTCGAAGACGCGCCAGGGGCTCGGATGACGGGGACTGCGGAGGGGAGTGCGTTACCATGACGGACCCGACCAGTATATCCGCTCGCGGAGGATCCGGCAATGCGAGGCGCGCGCCGAAACCGCGCGGACATGGAGCGGGAACAGAACGGAAAGATCTGGAACGTATCATAACCCCATGTTCTTCAAATCCATGCTCCCCGGTAGACAGCTGAACATCAAGGTATTGGACCTTTGCAATGCGACCTGCTCCTTCTGCGGGTACAACAAGGATCGGCTGGCGGAACGCGTCCGCCAGGGGCATGTGGCCTACAAGCTGGACGTGGACGACTTAATTTCCCGTTTCCCAGCCATCCAGGCCAAGGGGATCTCGGTGCTCCATCTCACCGGCGGCGAACCTACCTTGCACCCGCGTTTCCGGGATCTGGTCCGGAGCGCCAAGCAGCACGGGTTCCAGGTCCGCACAGGCACCAACGGATCCCTGCTGGACGCCAGGCTTATCGATGATTTGGCCGAAGCGGGCGTGGATTTCCTCTGGTACTCCCTGGATACTTTCCCCTTCGACAAGCATCTGGAGCATCGCGGGTTCTCGGCACGGAAGGATAAGATGCTGGCCGGCATCGCCTTGCTCCGCGAACGGCGCGTGAATTTTTTCGGGCAGACGGTGATCTCCCGGATCCTGCCCCTGGCCGACGGGCTCCCCGATTTGCAAGGCCACATGGAATATTACCGCCGCGAACTCGGCATCGATCGCTTCATTTTCTCCTACCCGATGCATCGGCCCGATCAGGGTGGCTCCCACCTGGCCACCTTGGGCGGGTCCGCGGTCTCTTACGGCAAAGCGGAATTGCTGCGCATCTTCGCGCATCTCCTGCGGCTCAAGGCCGGCGATTGCGGCAGCGCCATTGTCAATCCCTACGTATCCATCCATCAGCAAATGCGCGAGCTCAAGGGCGGATCCGATCGCATAGGTTGCCATGCGGGGAGCGACATCTTCTTCCTGGGGCCCGACCAGGCATCCTTGCGGCCATGCTACCATCATTCAGACCGGGTAGTGGACACGCTGGACGGCGCGCCCCTGCGCCCCGACCGGAGTTACCGCGATTGCACGGATTGCCGGGACCAATGCTTCCGGGATCCCAGCACCGTTTACGCCGCCACCACCCGGCCTTGGGACGTACTGCGGCAGGTCTGGGACGATCCCGATCTATTGCAACTGGCCGCAAGGGACGTGCGCGACCTGATCGCCAACCACGGGTATCGCCATGGTTGAGCGCACGCAGCGGATCCCCAAACGGATTCTGTATGGCGTGCAGGGCGAGGGCCGCGGGCATGCCGCACGCAGCTTGCAAATCATCCAATGGCTGGTCTCCAAAGGGTATCGCGTCAAAGTACTGACCGGCGGCGACGCCATGCAGGTGCTGGCCGGACACGGGCTGGATCTGGAAGTAATCCCCATGATCCGCTATCGGTTCAACAGTGCCGGCGCGCTCGATCCATGGCGAACGGTGACTTGCAATGCCGTCCGAACCTTGGGATTGCTGTTCGGTATAGGCCGGCGGCATGGCCTTGTGGCCTCCCTGGCTTCCTCGTTCCGGCCCCATCTCATCATTTCCGACTTCGAGCCCTACCTGTCCCGGCTCGCCAGGCGAATGGATGTCCCCCTGCTGGCCATCGACCATCAGCATTTCCTGACTGAAAGCCGTTTGCCTCCCATCAAGGGCTGGCAACGCGCCTTGATGCTCAAGCTTTACCAGTTCGGGATCAACGTCTGGGCGGGGCGGCCGGACGGTATCATCGCCAGTTCCTTCTACCATTTTCCCAAGAAGCCGAACAGCCGCGCCGTGTTCGTCGGTCCATTCATCCCCCATGGCCTGAAAGGGCTGCCGCGGGAATCGGATGATTCCGTCACCGTCTACCTGAAGCAGGCCGGATACTTGTCATCCCTATTGGAAACCATGGCCAAGCGGCCCGATCGCCGCTTCATAGTCTTTTCCGATTGGCAGGCCAGCCCTCCGGCGGGCTTGCCGCCCAACGTCATGGCCGCGCCCATCAGCCGGGAAGGGTTCCTGACGCAATTGGCGAAAAGCGCGGCGCTGATCACGACCGCCGGGAACCAGGTGATCGGGGAAGCGGTATTCCTGCATAAGCCCGTGCTCGCCTTTCCGGAACCGGACGTATTGGAGCAGGAGCTTAACGCCCTGGCCCTCAACCGCAGCGGATTCGGCGAGACCTTCCGCCTGGGCGAATTCACCTTGGCCCGCTGGGAGGCGTTCGAATCCGGGTTGGGCCGGTTCCGGACCAGTATGGAAGGCCGTTTCCGCGGGCAGCGCGCTTTCGATGGCCGCAAGCAGGCGTTGCGCACCTTGCACCGCTTCCTCTCCCGCATCACAGCGGGCGGCAAACATTCCGGCAAGCCCCGGGCCGCCTTCGCTCCTTAGCGAACGTCCATACCCCGCAACAGCCGCGCCGAGGGTCCCGCAGAACGGATTTTCCTATACTTAAAGCATGGATGAGCTTTCCTCCGTTCCGGCCGCGCCGATTCAGCCCGTAGCGGAAAGCCTGGAGCCCAAACGCATCGCCGGGCGCGTCTGGGTGCTCATCAAACTGGGAACCTTCATCGCCGCCCTGGTTTGCCTGTTCCTGGATCGCCCTTTGTGGGCCACGGTTTTCCTGTCCGCCTCCCTGATCATGGGCTTCTGGGCCTCGTTCAAGCTCGAACATGAGGATATCGAACGTCCCATCGCCCTATTCTGGCTGGAACTGGGGGAAAAACTGCTCGGCAACCTCATCTTCCTGGTGCTGTTCCTCCGCCTCTTATGGGACCCCAACGAGCCCTTCCCCACCATGCTTTGCGCGGGCCTGGTCACCATCACCTTGCGCAACATCTTCTATCTCATCTTCAGCATCGCCCTGCTCAAGGATCACCGCGAGCTGCCTCTCAAGACCATCTGGGGCAAGATCACGACGCTTTGCCTGAACGTCACCATGATGCTGTACGTGTGGAATTCGGAGCATTATTCCCGCATCATGATAGTGGTGAGCATCCTGATGATCATCGCCACCAGCATCGGCTACCTGTACTTCTATTACCGGGACGAGAAATCGCGCAACCCGGTGGGATTGGCCACCCAGGTCACCTTCAGCCGCATCCTGCTCTCCCCGGTCTTCATCTGGGTCTTCTTCTACGACAACAACCTCCTGTACCAGGACAACCATCTCACCTTTAAGATCCTGGCCGCCCTGCTCGCCATCTTCTTCGTGGCCAGCGACGGCCTGGACGGCTACCTGGCCCGCAAGCGCGGCGAAGTCAGCCAGTTGGGGAAATACCTGGATCCCTATTCGGACAAGATCTCGAACATGGGCATTTTCCTGTGTTTCCTCGCCTCCGGCTACGCGGCGGTTTGGATGGTGGCCGTCATTTTCTTCCGCGAATCCACCGTGGAAACCTTGCGCACCCTGGCCGCCGCTTCCGGCGTGACCATCGACGCGCGCCGCAGCGGCAAATGGAAAACCGCCTTGCAAGGCACCGCCATCATCACCATCCTGGTATTGGAAATCGTGGACACCCTGCTCCGCCGCTTCGCCCCCCATGTGCCTTATTGGCCGGATATCTGGGCTTATATCCCCTATTCGCTCATGACCTTCGTCACCCTGTTCACCCTGCTCTCCGGCGTGGACTATTTCGTGGCCAATAAAAAGGTGCTCAAGAAATATTTCTGAGGCCGCGAACCGATCGGGGTTTTGGCCGCCTCTTATCCTTTTTGGGGCAATCCCTGCCTGATGCCTATCGTGAAATCGTCCTGCTGCGCGATGTGGAGATGATGACCATCGACTCCATCGCCGAAAGGCTTACCTTGACGCGGGAGGCGGTGAAAGCGCCCCTGCACCGGGCGCGGAAACTGAGGCGGGAGTATTTGCGGTAAGCAGGCTTTTCTGGATTTGCGCCACGAGCTCAAGCGCATCCGGCCAGATGAAAGTCGGTTTATTGATTTGCAGGGAAACGATTCCATGCAAGCAAGACCAAAGCAAAAGCCCCAATTTCTCGGAGGCCTGGACTTCGTGCTTGGAATCGCCCCTTCCCAAAATGATTTGGATAAGCTCGGTGGTACGGGACAGCAATGCTTGCGAATACGCCAAGCCCGGGTTGCTCATGCGCGGAATCACCTGGCCCTCGAACAGAAGCTTATAATGACCCCTTCGCTCGAGACCGAATTTCACATAGGCCAGTGATCGGGCCAATAGCCTGTCCCAAGCTCCCCCGCCCGCCTTGGCGGCTTCTTCCTCGGCCGCATGGCGAAGAGCGATTTGTTCGGCCAGCAACTCTTGCACAACGGCAAGCAACAGCGCGTCTTTGTCCTTGAAGTGGATGTAAACTGAGGGAGGGGCTATCTTGGCTTCTTTCGCGACCGCCCGCAGTGAAAACTGGGTGCCGGGGCTCAACTTCTCCAGCAATCGCATCGCGGCCTCCAATAATTCCGCCCGTAACAGTTCGCCTTCCCCCCTGCGATTCCGCTGCCTTGGCTTTTTGCTTTTGCCGCTTTTTTGGGAAATCATGCCGCTTTTCCGCCCTTGGGATAGGAAGGTAAGACGCATCTTGACAAGAGTCAACTTACATGCGTATGTTTACATGTGTAATGTTATCCATTAGCGACGGAAAAGGAGATGGACATGAAGCAAAAACCAGAACTCGGCGGCGCCTTCCAATTACCCGGTACTTCCCTGGTCTTGAACCGGATCGGCTATGGGGCCATCCAATTGGCCGGACCCCGCGTATGGGGACCGCCCAAGGATATGGACGCCGCGGTGGCGTTGCTCCGGGAGGCCGTTGCACAGGGAGTCAATCATATCGATACAGCCGACTATTACGGCCCCCATATCACCAATCAAATCGTGAAAAAGGCGCTGCATCCCTATCGTAACGGGGTGACGATCGTATCGAAAATCGGCTACATCCGGGGCGCGGATCAATCCTGGAAACCCGCGCTCTCCGAAAAGGCCCTGACGGATGGCGTGACCGATAATCTTAAGAACCTGGGCCTGGATGCCATTGAGGTGGTGAATCTCCGCTTCAACATAACGGATAGTCCCGCGGTAGTCGAAAGCGCCGTGACCATTGCGGCCAACCTGAAGCGGAAAGGGCTTATCCGGCATATCGGTCTTAGCACCGTATCCCGGCCGCAATTCGAAAAAGCCCGTTCCATAACGGAAATCGTTTGCGTTCAGAACGAGTACAATCTCGCCTACCGCGAAGACGACCTATTCATCGACTATCTTGCCTCCCTTGGCGTGGCATATATTCCGTTTTTCCCCTTGGGAGGATTCAAGCCCATCCAGGCCCCGGAGTTGGAAAACGCGGCCACGACCCTGGGCGTTTCCAAAATGCGGATCGCCCTCGCATGGCTCTTGCAGCGTTCACCGAACATATTGCTCATTCCAGGCACCTCATCGTTGGCCCATCTGCGGGAAAACTTACAGGCCGCGGACTTGGATCTTCCCGTCGGTATCATTGCGGGTCTTGATCAGATCGCCTCCAAAATCGCTAGGCCAGTGTCGCTGATTCAATCATAGAAGGATTAGTTTCCGGTCGAGGCAGGTGGTCAGGATGTGAACACTCCAAGTTGTCAATCCTGCCTCCTCCGGGTTCCAACCCGGCTTTTATTCTAATTTTGGCCTGGCATTACCCTTGCTCAGCACTTATTCATCCCTGGAGGCCCAATGGTCGGAAAAAATCCGCGTTCCGCTTTAGTCGTCCTGATCCTGTCGGCTTTCGCCGTCGGAACGGTTCTTGCCGAGCAATCTGCGTCCTTCCTATGGCAGGCGACGCAAGGATTCGCCTTGCAAGGAAATGCCGAGGTGGTTGTCGAGCATATCGATATCACCATTCAGCCGGACCACCTCGACGTGGAGCATGAACTTGAAATCGTGACACGCTCCGGCTGGGACAACCCCGGCTACCCCAATTCCTTGGAAATCCTGGGTAACCTCCAGATGGCGAAGGGTACGGTGATTACGGGATTCCTCCTTTGGAACGGCAATACCATCCTCAAAGGCAAATTGCAGACCAAGATCAAGGGACGCGGCCTATACGAGGAAGTAGTCGATCGCAATGTGAAGGATCCTCCTCGACCCCGTGACCCCGCCATCCTGGAAAAGACCGGGGAAAACAGCTACGCACTCAGCATTTTCCCCGTTTCCCTCTACGGTTCCCGCAAGCTCCGTTTCCGTTATCTGATTCCCTCAAGCTTTCAGGATGGCGCGCATCGCATCCCATTCCCGCACGCCTTTTCCGGCCTCGCCAGCGTGAGCGTAAAGGGCGGGCCGGGTACCCTTGGCTATGCGTTCACCTCTGTGCGCGCGAACGGAACAGAAACGACAGTGAAGAACGAGGATGCGGTTTCCACGTCCCTGAAGCTGGATCCGGAAGCATACCAGCAATTCCGCCCCTATGTTTACTGGGGTGCAGCGGGAAGCGGGGCTTGGCTTCGCCATATCACGCCGCTCTTCGGCGGCGCGGAAGGTTCGCATGTCTGCCTCGGATCGATGAAGGACGCCAAGGGAACCGAAGGCCATCTCGCGCATTTCGTATTCCGTCCGCCTGCCGATTTCACCGACCTTTCCCCCGGACCCAGAATCCGCATTGTCGCATTGGTCACGGCCGGTGCGGACTCGGTCGAGAAAGAGATCAATGGGGCGGAACCCGGACGCCAGGGGGCCGAAGAACTCCGGATCTTCTCGCGCGCGGAATTGGATGAAAGCATTACCTGGAGGATTTATACCGACGACATAATCACCAAAGAGAGCACGGAAAAACCGCTCATCATAGACATGGAAGACGGGGGCCAATACGCGCGCAGCTTCGGAAGCACTCCTTTCTATCCCTTGACCAAAACCATGCCCCCTTCGCTGGCATCGGCATGGGGCTTCATCGACTCCAAATACGCCTTGCTCGCCCTGGAGCAGGATTCCCTGAAGTCGGCGTTGGCAAGCAAATACGCAAAAGCGGGCGTACCCCCCTTGGATCCCGAAGACATCTTCCCCGAGGAAGGGGAACCCGACAGCATCCCGCTCTCCGCTTGGATGATCCAGAAGAACCTTAACCGCGACGATTTGCTTCAGCCCCTCGCACTTGCCGCCATCGGCGCCCCCTCCGGCATCCGCTGGGTATTCCGGGATGGAAACGTGATCGTCGAAATCGACAAAGCCACGCTCGCTCGCGGCTTGCGCGTGAGCCTGCATGGCATGGACGGCAAGCTCCTCAAGCAATGGAGCGCGGACGATCTCTCCCAGGGACGCCTCGCCTGGTCCCCCCGCGAAGCCTCCTACAGCGCGGGAATCTGCTTCATCCGCATCGTCTCCGGTTCCAAGGCCTACTCGGCGCGCATCATCCTGCGCTGAGCCGGACCGCCAGGCCTCCCCTGGCAGACCCATTCGGTATTCACGCTCTCCGCGGAGGGCGTGAATCCGTGCACAAAGGTTTATACCCGCTATTCATTCCCGCCCTTGATCGCCTCTCCCGCGAGGGGTATCTTTCGCATAATATTAAGACTAAGTCTTAATCTTAATATTGGCCGGCCCGAAACACAAGGGCCTCCATCCCTTTCTTTATTCCTAAGGATAGCCGATGATCCCCCTTTGCTCCGCACGCTCCGTCATGCTGTTGGCCTGGCTCGCTCTTCCCTTACTCGCCCAAGAAGGCCCGCCTGGCGAACCCGGATCGGTTTCCGGTATGATGCAGACCGGGGCGCTGGACTCCCTTTCCGCAGCCGATAGCGCCACCGCCCTTTCGGCGCCCCATTCCGAAAGCAAGGAAATCAATCCCCTTGAAAAGGTCCAAGTCCTAGGCAAGCGGCGGCCCTCCTATAAGGCCGAGACCTCCTCAGCCGCGTCCAAGACGGCCATTCCCCTGAAGGATATGCCCCAGTCCGTGAGCACGGTGACCAAGGAACTCATGCTCGACAAGCAGGCGTTCCGCATCAATGACATCATCAAGAACGTCAGCGGCGTGAGCCTGAACAATTTCGAGAACCGCTTCACGCTCCGGGGAATCGCCGGCAACAGCTACTACCTGATCAACGGCATGCGCGTAAGCGGCCGTTCCTTCAGTTCGCCGCTCATCACCAATCTGGAAAAGGTGGAAGTGGTGAAAGGGCCTGCCTCGGCCCTCTATGGCAACACCGAGCCGGGCGGCACCATCAACAACGTGACCAAAAAGCCGTCCGAAACCGGCAAAAGGACCGTAGCCGTCTCCTCGGGCAGTTTCCAGACCAGCCGGATCAATACGGATTTCACCGGGCCGCTCAACCAGGATAAGACATTGCTGTACCGGCTGAACGTAGCCTATCAGAACACGGCCACCTTCCGGGACCTGCAGGAAAGGGCCGACATGCTCATCGCCCCTTCCATCTCATATCGACCCACGTCCAATACCACTTTGGACGGCGATTTCGTGTACGCGGACATCAAAGGCCGCACGGAACGCGGGCAACCCATTTATGGGCCTAACGCAGGTGGGAAGGAACGTCTCTACCAAACCCCCATCACCCAGAGCATGTCCCGCGCCAGCGATTATCTCAAGGAAAAGAACTACTACCTCATCGCTGCCCTGAACCACAAGTTCGCGGAAAAGCTTTCGTTTAACGCTTCCTACATGAAATACGTGTTCTTCGAGGATATGATGGAACACCGGGGAGGCAACGCCTATGCCGTGGACAGCGCCGGCCAGGAAATCCCGGGCCTGCAATTGCAATCGACCACGGAAAGAAGGCGGACACGCTACGACGATAACCTTACCGCATACCTGAACTACGGTTTCAAGACCGGGCCATTGGAGCATACCCTCCTTCTCGGGTACGATTTCATCCAAAGCATCGTCCCCAAGGGGACAACCAACGGCGTGGCCAACGGCTACCGTAATGCTGCCAACAGCGGTTCCATCGCCACCTACAACCCCGCGAAAAAGAGCCAGTACCTGCTGGACAAGAACGGAAATCCCGTGCCCAACGTGCCGTTCTACGACCTGGCGAAGCCGGACTACTCCGATGCCAACATCAACGGCTACTTCACCACCCGCACGGCCAATCCCACCACGCGCTATTTCACCAACAGCGTATACGTGCAGGAACTGGCCAAGTGGTGGAAGCTGCAGCTGATGCTCGGCCTTCGCAAGGAGTATTACATCGACTTCCTGGACTATGGCAAAAGCACGGAGCGCAAGGTATGGCAGGAATCGATCATACCCAGGGCCGGGCTGGTGTACAGCGTGATTCCCCAAATCAACTTGTACGCGGCCTATGTGGAGGGCTTCCAACCGCAAAGCGCCAGCACCGTCGGGAACCCCGCGCAGTTCGGCGGGCCCTTCGACCCGCTAATCAGCAACATGGCCGAATTCGGCGCCAAGAGTGAATGGTTCCGCAAGCGGCTTTCCGTGACGGCCTCTTTGTACCGGATCGAGCAGAACAATATCCTGGTGAACGCCGGCGACCCCGCCAATCCCAGCCTGTTGCAGCAACGGGGGCAGGAGGTTTCCCGGGGCTTTGAACTGGAAGCCGCCGGGAACATCCTGCACAACCTTTCCATCAACGGGCAATACGCCTTCAACGACGCCCGCATCACCAAGAGCAGCATTCCGGAGGAAGTGGATCGCTGGAAGGAGGCGGCACCGCGCCATCAGGCCGGCTTCTGGGCGAAATACACCGTGGACGATGGGATGCTCAAGAATCTCGGCTTCGGATTCGGCGGCAATTACAGCAGCGAGCAGAAGACCCGGTTGGCATGGCTGCAGCTGCCCGACTATTCCACCTATGACGCCGCACTCTACTATGACTTCAAGAATATTCGCGTGAGCGCCAATCTCAACAACGTATTCGACGAAACCTATTGGGTGTCCCAGGCGAATCCGAACATGGTGGGCCCGGCCGCGCCGAGAAACTATATGGTCAATCTCGCCTACGCGTTCTAGCGGAATGAATATGCCTTTCCGCACGCTTATTTTCTGGACCCACCTGGCCATCGGCATCGTCATCGGCGCCTTGGTGCTATCCATGTCGGTGACGGGCATGCTCTTGGCTTTCGAACCTCAAATCGTGGACTGGTCGGAACGGCAGGCCAGGACGGTGGTTGCGCCCGGTCCGGATTCCCGGCGGGCCGGCCTGGATGCGGTCCTGGCGAATGCACGCAAGGAACTTCCGGATGCCCCGCCCACGGAAATAAGGCTTTGGTCCGATCCCGCCGCATCCATCGTCGTCAAATTCGGCAAGGAAAAAGGCTCCCTTTATGCGAATCCTTACACAGGGAACATCATCGGTAAGGATTCCAGAATCCATTTTTTCCTGCAATCGGTAGAGGACTGGCATCGCTGGCTCGCCTCCCGGAAAATATGGAAGCCGGTCATCGATGCCGGCAATCTCATTTTCCTCTTCATGCTTGTATCCGGCCTCTACCTTTGGTGGCCGCGGCGTTGGACCCGCCGCGCGCTCAAGTCCGTCACCCTCCCTAATCTCAAGCTAACGGGCAAGGCCCGGGACTGGAACTGGCACAATGCTTTCGGCTTCTGGATGGCTCCTTTCCTGATCGTGATTGCCCTGACCGGGACCATTGTCGGCTATCGCTGGGCCAGCGACCTGGTGTATGTCCTTTCGGGCAATACCCCGCCTCCAAAGGCTCCCGAAGAAGCCGCGGGTTCCGGGGGCAAGGATATGCGCAAGGGACCGCGGGCTCAGGAAAGCGTCGCCGACCGGACCCCGGATAGGGCGGCAGCCAGCCTTGACACTATGCTGGCGCAAGCCGAAAGTAAGGCATCCGCTTGGCATTCCATCGCACTGCGCCTCCCCCAAAAGGCGGGAGCGCCTATCATCGCTTATATCCAAAAGCCCGGATTCTGGCGCAGGTCATCGCGGTCCCAACTTACGCTAAACCCCATTACGGCCGCTGTCGTCAAATGGGAACCGTATTCGGAATACAACCTGGGGCGTAAACTGCGTTCATGGGTTGTCCCCATCCACACGGGCCAAGCGGGGGGCATTCTCGGCCAAGCCATCGTAGCATCAGCGGCCTTTACGGCGGCATTGCTGGTATGGACCGGTTTAGCGATTTCGTGGAGGAGGTTTTTCCAAACCAAGCCTCGTACCAGGGTACACGCAGAGGCGGATGCAAGAATTAAAGTTTAGCCGCCCCTTGTTGCGGCCCGCGGCATATCCTGTCTACTTTTTTCCCTGATAGGAGATCTTTGTCCGCGGAGCATCGGCCGCCTGCTTGTCCAATGATTTCCGGTATTGGATGCAGCCATCCAGGAATTGCGGCCATTCTGGAACGGTCGGCAATGGTTCCGTTTTCTCCGGCAGTAAGCCCCAGAGTCGGGGATGATGCCAGCACAGTTCATGCCGACTTGCATCCCGGTGCGCCCTGATTCCATTCCTTAGTTCCCTGATTTCCGCGATCAATTGTTCCCGCGTCAATCCGCCCAAGTCTTCATCAAGGAGATCCGCCTTCCGATTATTCTTGCTTGCCTTCACGCTTAAGAGGTAAATCTTTTCAGCGCTGTCGCATAATGCGAAAATCCCAATAATCAAAAGCGGAACTTGCATTTCTTGTAATGCTTCGTTTCCGGATCGTATCCTTTTGCATGGCATTTGCCCCCCAAGAAAGCAGCGGATCATGATCTCTCATGGAAGAATGGGCCTACGCGCCTTGTTTTTGGCCGCCGCGGCGATAGGCGGTGGTTATGGCCAGAGCACGTTCACGGTCAACGTGGATGGGGCCGTTACGCCCATTCCGAAAGAACTCTTCGGCGTGCTCATGGAAAGGCTCGGAAAGCAATGGGGCGGCGGAG
>JBDSWM010000185.1:0-8391 GCA_039926685.1 Fibrobacteria bacterium
GGACGACTCGGTGGAGAAACGCATCATCCTGAGGGATATCCTCGCCAAGCTGATGTTCCCCTGGAACAAGATGGTGCGGGATATCGTCATGTACACCTATTGGGACGGGTACACCCAGGATGAGATCTCCAGCATGACGGGCCTGGCGCCTTCCACCATCCGTAAACACCTCACGCGCTTCCGCCGCGCCACGGCGCAATGGAAGCTGGAGAAACTGGAGGGCAATCATGCCTATTGAAAAATGCGA
The DNA here is from genome assembly GCA_039926685.1 of Fibrobacteria bacterium. GTDB lineage: Bacteria > Fibrobacterota > Fibrobacteria > UBA11236 > UBA11236 > Chersky-265. The sequence continues at coordinate 248 of JBDSWM010000185.1, forward strand.
TCGCGTCCGCTTGGAGCGCTATTTCCTAGGCGACAGCGGAACGGAGGAAAAACATTCCGTCAAGCTCCATCTGGACGGCTGCCCGGACTGCCGGGGCCGGATGGCCGCGTTCGATAATGAACGCCGGGAATACCTGCTCATCCATCCTTTCCGCGAATTCGCCGCGAAACATCCGGGCGCGGTAGCGGGCGAGACGATGGGGGCAGGAGAAGCCTTGCGCCGTACCTTCTCCACCTCCCGCTGGCTTCCCGCCACGGCCGGCCTGGCCGCCTGCCTGGTGCTGCTGCCCGTGTTCATGCGCTTGGGACTGCAACCCAAGGTGATCAGCGAAACCGGCATCCGCACCAAAGGCGGTCCTTTGCTGGAGTATTATCTCAAGCGGGGCGGAAGCGTGGTCCCGGGACAGCCCTCGGATCTGCTCAGGGCCGGGGACGAGTTGCAATTCGTGTACGCGGCCGACAGTCACGCCTATGTTACCCTGGCCAGCATCGACGCGCGCGGCCACGTGAGCATGTACCGGACCGACCCTTCCGCCGCCGATTCCCTGCCTATCAGCCTGCCCGCCGCCTCCGGGGCCGTCGCGGACGGGGGCCCGGATGTCGGAAAATCGGATGCGAAAAAGCGCACCTTGCCTTTCGCCGTAACCTTGGACGACTCGCCCGGATCGGAATTGTTCGTCATGGTTTTCGGCGCGGAACCTTTATCCGGGAGCGCGGTGGAAAGCTGGTTGATGGGAGCCTATACCCGGGCTTCCGGAAACCTGGAAGGCATGCCTTCCCTGCTTCCGCCGCCTCCCGGTCTTCCGGGAGGCGCGCTTCCCGGCCCTCCCGGCAAAGCCGGCGCTTCCGTGGTCAAGACCCTGCTGCTCAGGAAATCCCAGGCATGAACAAGGCGGCCGCGGGCCGTGCCGCCGCCATGCTGGCGTTCCTGGCGATTTTCGCCGGAACGGCCTCCGCGCGCCGCCATGCCTTGCTGGTCGGGAACAATTTCGGCGGCAAGGACGTGGATTCCCTGCGTTATGCGCAAAGCGATGCGCGGCGGTTCCATGATGTCCTGACGCGCCTGGCCGGTTTCGCGGAATCGGACGTGCAGGTGCTGATGGATTGCGACAGCGCGGGACTGGACAACGCCTTGCAGGCCATACGCAAACGATCCGGGGGCGGGGAAGACCTCTTCCTCTTCTATTACTCAGGCCATTCCGATCGGGACGCCCTGCGCCTCGGCAATACCCGGTTCCCCTTGGAGCGCTTGCGCGACGCCTTCCAGGCGGTTCCCAGCCAGGTCAAGATCGGCATCTTCGACGCCTGCCAAAGCGGGATGCTGACGCGCTTTAAGGGCGGATCGGCCACCAAGCCCATCTCCCTGGAGAACCTCAAGAACGTGTACGGCCAGGTCATCATCGCCTCCAGCGCCATGGACGAGCGCTCCCAGGAATCCGATCAGCTGGAAGGTTCCGTGTTCACCCATCATTGGCTCAACGGCCTGCGCGGCAGCGCCGATCTCTCCGGTGACCGCAAGGTTACCCTGAACGAGGCCTACCAATACGCCTACCAGATGACCATCGAAACCACTTCGCGCACGCGCGCGGGCATCCAACATCCCGCCTACCAGTTCCGCATCTACGGGGAAGGCGATATCGTGCTGGCCGACCTGACCCAAGGCCGATCGGGCCTGGTGTTCGGGTTCCGGCAGGACGGGAAATACCTGGTGCTGGACCGGGACCGGGGAGGCATCCTCGCAGATTTCTACAAGGGCCCCGATCGCGAGCTGCTCATATCCCTGCCCGAAGGGAATTACAACGTGCTCAAGGTCGAGAAGGATCAATGGCGCGTGGCGCAAGTGAGCGTGGCGGGAGGCAAGGTCGCCGATTTCAATACCGCCTCCCTCAAACGGCAAACGCAGGAGGTGAACCAGATCAAAGGCAGCCTCGCCGACAATTACCTGGTGATTCCCGGACCTCCCACGGCCCTGTATCCATTGGGCCCGGATCGCAAATGGGGCTTGAGCGTTAAGGCGGGCGAAGGCACAGGCATACTCGGGATGTCCTTGCTTTACAATCTCTATCCCGAATTGCAGTTGCAGGCGGGATTCGGCCTGCCCGCTCCGCCCTTGGGCGTGCAGAACAATTCCTTGGTTCAGGACGGCACCCGGGAAAACAGCATCTTCGCCTTGTTGCGTAAATACGAAGGCGCCTATTTCTTCGACACCGGCCTTAACCTGAAAATCTCCACCGTGAAAGCCTCCGATTCCCTGGACACGGTTTCCAAATCCGGCTGGGAAGTGGGCGTGCCGGTGCATTTCGGTATGGAAATCGGGCCGCGCCGATCCATCTTCGGAACCGTATCGGTGGGCTATTTGCTGATGCTCACCGGCGGCGGCAAGTTCGTCACGGCGCAAACGCCTTCCGGATCCTTCGCCTACGGTCATACGGCCGAATCGGGATTGAGCTTCGGTCTCGCGCTGGGGATGTACCTCTTCTGAGCAGCATGATGGCGGCTATGGCGGAAAAAGTGGTAATGGCGGTACTGGATGTAAAGGCGGTGGCCCTGAGGATGGGCTTGCCGCCGATCATGATGCTCATGATTATGTTGATGATCGCGATGCCGGTCCCGCTGCGGGCCCAGGAGTACGGCCGCTTCGGGCTGGGTTTGAAAACCGGCGCGGCGGCCGGCCCCATGGGGGTGCAAATAGCCTGGAACTTTTCCCCGCATTTCCAGGTGAGTGGCGGGGGCGGTGGCACCAGCGATTTGCTGGCCGTCCTCGATCGCAGCCGCACCGACAGCTACTTCCTGCTGGGGAAATATTACCTGCAGCATGTGTTCTTCGAAGGCGGCTATGCCCTGAAAACAACCAAGGCGGAAAACGTGCAATCGGAAAAAGTGCGCAGCGTATCCCGCACCGAACAGGCCATCCCCATGCATGTGGGCTATGAGTTCGGGCACCGGCGCGGCTTCTACTTCGCGACCTCGATCGGCTATTTCCTCGTGATCGGCGGCGGGGGCGTGGTGGTGAGCCCCAGGATCGACGCCAGCGCGGGCAAGAGCGCAACCAGCGCGGAATCGGGCCCCACCGCGGGGCTTTCGGTGGGGTATTATTTATGGTGATCAGCGTAACGCGCATGTTTCGTACCTCGCGCTTCCGCGCCGTCCGGCCCTTATGCGCCTTCGCCCTCCTGCTGGCCGGATTCGCTCCCGCGCATGGGGCCGAAGCAGGATCCTTATACCTGGATGGGGGTTGGCGCGGGGCTTTCCTGGATCAAGCCCATCGCCTAGGCACGGGGGCGAGTCTCGCCTTGGCCTATGGGGCGAACGAATCCGCCGAGCTGGAATTGCGCCTCAATTACGATTTCCTCCCGGTGCGGCCGGACATGGAAAACAGCCATGCGATTGAAATAAAGGCCGGGGAATTGACGGCATACTTCGCCCCCTATCGCGGCGATTTCCGGCCCATGGTCGGCGCGCATGCCGGTTTGGCCTGGATGGAAGGACGGGGTAATGCCCTGTACTGGAACCTGGGAATGGACGCCATGGCCCTGTACGATTTCCAGGACCTGGTGCAAGTGTACGGTTCCCTCACCCCCAGCATGCTTCTGGGCAGCGGTTCCGGGGATATGGCCGGGGAGTTGTGGCTGCGCTTGGGCCTTGGCGTGCGCATGCGCCTGGGGCATTGAGTTTTCACCGCTTCCGGTCGGCTTTTATCGGCATGGGCGTTTTTTTATGGAGAAATAGGGGCCCAAGCGGTTGCAGGATGCGCCCATTTTTGGCATTTTTGCATCTCCGGGGTCTTAGCTCAGTTGGTAGAGCGCCTGCTTTGCAAGCAGGATGTCGGGAGTTCGACTCTCCCAGACTCCACCAGAAAGTCCCCGGTCTCGATTGAGGCCGGGGGCTTTTTGTTTCAACCCCTAGCTTTTCAAGCAAGCATTGCTTTGAATAATTCATGCACCAAAGGTCCGCGACGATCATCTTCATATCCATCGACATGTTCATGAATCGAAGCTTCAACATCCGTTGTATTTAGTCTGGGACGCCAGAAGTCTCTCATGGCTTCACGGACATCCTGTTTTGCTGCTTTCATTTCAGCTAGTAACTCGGCCCTTCCGTTGATAAGTGCTACGATATCCTCGAAATCCCTGCTGCCGCGATAGTCCGAGTTTCCTCTGCTTATGAACGCCTTGGTTTTCTGCCGGCGGCATCAGTTATCAGTAATTCGGTCACGCCGCCACCAACAAAAACCAACCGGTTTACCAGGATTGGTAAAGCCTCCGCAGCCAGTGTTAAACGTCGAATCGATTCAGACAAAATGGGAGGCCATGTCCAGTTTTTTGGAAACAACTTGTGAAGCCAAATTTCTTTCCCGTACCCGCCCATCTCTTATCATGTCCACCAATGAAAGAAAAGCATAGAGGTCTTTGTTTTCTTCCCTTTCGGCGATCTCGGGGATTGATTTATAAAGCGGTTTAACGCCTATACCTCGAACCTTACCATTGGGTGAAGGCCAAACGGGCATATCACTTTCTTCCGAATTCGAAAACTCATCTTGTAACTGAGCTCCAATCATCCCGGTTGGTATTCCCCTGGCCTTCGCTCCTTTTTCGATTGGGAAGGAGTAGCGAACTCCATGATTTATAAATTCCCGAAGAGCATAAGGTACGGAACGTGGCGCTTCATTTCTTGAATCCTTTCCCAACATGAGCCCCGCGCCTATTGCGCGCTTAATCGCACCATTCACTTCCGAAAGACTCATCCCCAAACTTTGAGCCAATTCCCTTTGGCTCCATTTTTTCTTTCCAAGAGTTAACACCTTTAGGGATACAACCAGGTCTTGCGGCTTCAGTTCCATAAATCACCTATGTTTTCTGTTCTCGAACAGCGAACATCCATAATATACAGGAGGTTAAGTGCCTTTGCAAGGGTATAAATCTGAGAGTTCGACAGGGCCAAAACCAGAGTGAAAAAGGCCAAAATTAGGAGAGAAAAGGGTTTGCTGCACAGGCTCCAAATTCAAAAGAGAAGGGGTTCGGATTCCCACTGCGGGCCAAAAGTCGGACGTCGAACCTCAGGGAGACTCGAAACGGGGTTGCTCCTCTATACGGCGATTGAATTCGCGCTCGGGTTTTGCTCAATCCGATCGAGCCAATCTGACCCACATCTGAGGGCTCCTTTGTTCCATTTGGAAAATGGAGGTTTAGCTCCCAAGCAATGCCTCCATTTTCCTCAAGGCCCTTTCCAACCGTTCCGGGGGCGATGACAGGTGCTTTCCGATTTCCTGAACCGCCTTTTCCAACAGAAAGCAGTCAAGTAGAATCTCGTTCTCCGTTTCCGACTCCGAAACAATGGAGTGGCCCTGGATTTGCCGCAAATAAGAGGACACGAATAATCCCGCGCCGATCGATCCCAAGGACCTGCCCCATTTTTCGTAGCGGTCCCCGTCGGAAGTCCGTTGCTCGCTGAGGCGATCGCAAATATAAAGCCCGGTTTCCTGTATCGATCGCACGAGTCCGGCGATATCCCGCAATGGCGAATATTTAAAACGCCTTTCTCTGAACGGACGGTCGGGATCGCCTTCGAACCCTTGAATGATGAAATCTTTTCCTGAAAACAAGATATTGCGGAGCTCAAGATTGCCGTGGATCCGGATTCGTTGCGCGCTGATGGGTTTTTCCCGCAACCGGTGGAGCCGTTTCAGGATGGCGGCCCTTTCTCCCAGGATGGCCTTTGCCTCGGCGGAAAGAGCCGGGCCCATAGGCGTACGCAGCATTTCCAGTCCCGCGAAGTGCCGGCTGAACAGGCTGCGTATGGACTGGTATACGCCGATTTGGTATTGCCATTCATAAGGTTGCGGCTTGAATTCCGACGCGTCCGGTTCGGAACCCAGCGCGATATGCATCTTGGCGATGCGCTCGCCCATCAAATCCAGGAATTCATGGCATGGACCTCCGAAGGCTTCCTTAAGGGCAGGAGGCATAGCTGCGAAGTCCAGCGCGCTCCCCAAGCGTTTTTGCCGCGGGGGATCAATCCAGGCCGAGCCTTCCTTTTCAATGGAGAGCATGGCTTTCGCGAATAAATCCCGGAGCAGTTCCTCGGAATTCCGTTCCGCTTTGACCCAGGATTGCAAGTAAGCGACGGTGGAGGCTTTTTCGGAAAGCGGCTGCCATTCCAGCAAGCCGATGATTTTGGGCACTTCCTTAAAGCCGGCCCATTCCCTGAGGAAAAGGGTGATTTCCGGATCCGGATGCGTCCCGTCGGGAATCTCCCGAAATAAATTAAGCACCCCGAAATTTGAAAATGCCAGGGTTGCGGTTCCGCGCGACTCCTTGATGGAAAGGGTGGATTCGGTCGGCGCTGCCGCTTCAGCTTCCGGTTCATTCAGCCAAACCCTGAATTGCCCATTCCTTGCCGCCTCTTCCTGGGGGGAGCGGAAAAAACGGGCGATCGCTTTGGCGCCTGATGGGATTCCCGCGGCATCGCAAAGGTACCCCGGGGTACCCGCTAAGGTTGCCTTGGCGATCCGAACCTGGGCGGGGACCTGGGCCTCCAACGGCAAAAAAAGCACGGGCAAGGCCAACCAAGCGGCTTTCCCGTTCGGGGCGGTATTTTTGGCCAGGATGAGGCGCGCCGTATCGGTCGGAATCCCGGGGAGCGCGAAGGAGTCCATAGGCTCCAATTTTTCGGTTCTAATTCCCTTAGCCTCCAACCATGCGGGAAAAGCCCTTTGCCAGAGATCAGGATGCGGCGACCCCTGGCAGATTTCTTCCAGGTCGCGCATCGGGTTCAGCGAGGGAATGAATTCCGGGGCAACCGGCAAATCCGGGGCGGAAAGTTCGAGCAGTACGGATTCATAGGATCCGAGCATGACTTCAAAAGGGTGTTTGCCGATGGTGGGGAACCGGTTACCGCTGGTCATTTCCAGGGTGGTATACCCCTCGAAATCGGAAAGGTCCAAGCTGGAGCATTGCGGGTGTTGGGAGAGATTGATGAGCACCAGGATATTTTCGTTTTCATGCCGTCTCAGGAAGGCGAGGATGCGGATATTGTCCGGGGCAAGGAAGCGGAGCGAACCCAAGCCGAAGGCTTTATAGCGGTTCCTCAGGGCTATCCGTCTGCGCAGCCACCACAGCAGGGAATTGGGGTTATGCTCCTGGTATTCCACGTTAACGGTATGGTAGTGGTAGCCTGAATCGACGATTACCGGAAGGAACAACCTTTGCGAATCCGCCTTGGAAAACCCCGCGTTGCGATCCACGCTCCATTGCATGGGAGTGCGAACACCATTGCGGTCTCCCAGGAAGATGTTATCGCCCATTCCTATTTCATCACCGTAATAGAGGACCGGGGCGCCCGGAAGGGTTAGGACCAAATTATGCAGGAGTTCGATTTTCCTACGGTTGTTTTCCATTAAAGGCGCGAGGCGTCGCCGGATGCCGAGGTTGATTTTGGCCCGTTGATCATGCGCATAGACACGAACCATGAAATCCCTTTCCTCATCCGTGACCATTTCCAAGGTCAGTTCGTCATGGTTCCTCAGGAAAATCGCCCATTGGCAACCTTCCGGGAGGCCGGGAGTCTGGCTTAGTATGTCTACGATGGGGAACCGGTCCTCCATTTCCACGGACATGTATAAGCGCGGCATCAAGGGGAAATGGAAGGCCATCTGGCATTCGTCACCGGACCCGAAGTAGGCGGCGGCGTCCTCGGGCCACTGATTCGCTTCCGCGAGCAGCATCCGATTATCGTACCGGGATTTGACGTGGGCGGATATTTTCTTGAGAAAGGCGTGCGTCTCCGGCAGGTTCTCGCAAGAGGTGCCGACCCTTTCGAACAGGTAAGGCACGGCATCAAGACGCAAACCATCCACGCCCATATCGAGCCAGAAATCCAAAACCTCGAAAAGGGATTCTTGAACCTTGGGGTTTTCAAAATTCAAATCGGGCTGATGACTGAAGAACCGATGCCAATAGTAAGCTTGCGCAACCGGGTCCCAAGCCCAATTGGAGGATTCGAAATCCTGGAAAATGATGCGCGCGTCCTTATAGCGATCGGCGTCGTCGCTCCATACGTAAAAATCCCGTTCCATTGAGCCTGGAGCCGCCATCCGGGCGCGCTGGAACCAGGGATGTTGGTCCGAAGTGTGGTTGAGCACAAGCT
>JBDSWM010000186.1:0-11603 GCA_039926685.1 Fibrobacteria bacterium
GGTATGGGGATCGCCGGTCTTGGCCGGCTTGATGCGGGTCTTAGCGATGGGCAAAGGGGGATACCGGTTTCATGGGGTTATGCGCGGAGCCGATGGCCTGGCGGCCCAACAAGCCGTTGTAAAGGCCGAAGGAAACGCCCAGGCTGACGCGCGTGGCATAAGTGTCGATTTCCGTACCTCGGCCGCCCAACTTGATCTTCACGTTTTCCAAAGGCAGCAGGCCGCCTTTTCCGTCGGGATATCCGGACAGCCCCGTGGCCGCTTCGAAATACACCAGGAAGGGATAATTGTTGTAGATGCGGGCGTTGAGCTTGAGGCCCCAACCCGCGCTCTGGTACCAGCCATCAGCATGGCTGGCCGGCTTCCAATATTCCGACTCGAAAAGGCGCGGGTCCGCGACGGAACCGTTCCAAACGCGCCCGCTTTCCCAGAACACGTTCAGGTACAAATCCTCCAGGAACAGCACCCAGTAGCCTTTATAGATGTCCGGGATGATTGGCTGGTTCAGATCCGCGCTGAACTTGAGGGTGTTGCGACCCTGGAAGGCCAGGTTCTCGATGTCGCGCAGGAAAGGGTAACCGCGGAGGAACATGCCCTTGGCGAAAAAGGTGTCCAGCGTATCCGCCCCGCTATCCGGATTGTCGATATGCCAATCCAGCACGCTGCCGGCGAATCCGGAAAGGAGCAAGGCGCCGTTATCCGACCAGGGCAGGCCGATGCCGTAGGTGGCGCCCAAGTCCAGATCGTGCAGGGTGTACTCGCGGAAGAGCGTCCTTACCTCACCCGCGTCCGTCACTTCGAACGTCTCCGCGAAAGTGCCGTTGCGCACGATGCCGGACATGTCGTAAGTATAGGCCGCCACCGCCGCCAAGCCCGTAGGCGCTATGGACTCCTTGTCGTTGTAGGTCGCGCTGTACAGGTTGGCCACCGTGGACAGGTACAGGTTCTTGTAATACTGGAAGGCGAAAGGGTATTCGTAGAAGTTGAAATCGTTCCAGGAATAGCCGCCCGCCACCCGGAGGTAAGAGGTCTTGGTGTCATCTTCCACCGAGCCCGCGTCGAAAAGGTTGTACGATGCGGCCGCTTCCACGTTGCGGAAGGTGACCGCGTAGTTCTGCTCGCCGATGATGGTTTTGGTCTCGAAATCCTTGCTCAGGGTGGAAAGGGTGTCGTGCGTGGTCAGGTTCCCGCGGGAAAAGGAAAGCTCCAGCGAGACGGGCAGGGCATGGTTGGCCCAGCCCAGGTAGAATTGCGATTCCTTGTCGGCGGACAGGATCTCGTCGTTGGCGCCGAAATAATCCAGGCCGTTGCCCACTTCCAGCAGTAACGCGGCGGATACCTCATTCTGGGTGACGGGATCGTTGATGAGCCCGTTGAAGCCCGCCAGCCATTTGGCCTCGCCGTAGCGGGCATTGCGGTTGCTGGCGGACATCTCCTCGCCGATCAGGAGCGGGTTCAGGATATAGCGGTTGGGCACGCCTACGTATTTTTCGCTCTTGCCCTCGAACTCGATCGGTTCCACCGCTTCGTTCTCCGGATGCAGGGCGCGCAGGGCCGTGGGCGGAGCCGCCATGGGTTTCAAGTCGTCCAGTAGGTAAAGCGAGAAGCCGTCTTTGTCGTAATTCACGTAGGCCAGCTTCTTGCCCGTGGGATCGAGGGCGGGAGCGAAGGCGCCGCCGGGGACCTGGGTGATGGCCTCCACCGCGCCGGCCGGGCCGCCCGTTCCGTTCGGCAGGGCGCAACGGTAGATGTTGTAGATGGCATTGCTGTCAGCGGAGAAGAAGAAGGATGCACCATCCGGGCTCCACTCCGGATCGCGCTCATCGTAAGACCTGGCGAGCAAGGGGTGGAAGCCGCTGCCGTCGGCGTTGATGATGGCGATGTTGCGCGAGGCGCCGTCGAAGTAGGAGAACAGGATGGTCTTGCCGTCCGGCGAGAAGCGCGGGGAGTAGATGTTGAAGCCGAAACGGCCTTGCAGGGAGGAGTCGGCGGGGAAAATCGTCTTCACCTCTTCCGGATCCAATTCCGTCTTTCCGGTTTTCGGGTCGACATGATCGGGAACCGGCGCCACGCACAGGTAGAAATTCGTCAGGTGGTTGCGCACGAAAACGATACGCTCCCCTTTCTTGTCGTAGCTGGCCTGCACGGCGTTCATGGACTTGGTGAAGCGTTTCTCGGTCTTGTCCGGCCCGAAGGCGAAGAAGGGGGCCTTGCGCTGGGGATTGCGTTGGAAGATGTCCAGCTTGTGGATGCCGTTGCTGTCTACCTCGCGGGCCGAATGGTACAGGATGGTGCTGTCGTCCGGAGCCACGTCGAAAGGGCTGCGGATGGGGGCGATCAATTTCAGGCGATCGTCCTCCGGCTTGGCCGTATCCGCCAGATTGTAGCGGTACAGGGAGCCTTTGAAATCGTCGCGCCCGCGATTGGAGATGAGGAAAATCCCTTCACCTTTGGAGTCCCAGCGCGGGTAGTAGTTGTAGAAGCCCTTCTCCGTGAGCTTGCGCCCTTGCCGCAAAGGCCCCAGCGCCTTCACCTGTTCCGCGTACTGGGCCGTGACGGAGTTCTTCCAATCGTTCCATACCGATTGCGCGTCCCGGCCCAGGATGCGCCGCATCGAACCGGACAAGGTCTGGCGGTGTATGCGCGCGTTCTCCGCCCACAGCTTGATGACCGCATCGTCGCCGTATTTGGCGGCTATGTATTTGACGAAGGAGAAACCCTGGGTATAAGGACCCAGTTCGTATTGCAGGCTGGTTCCGGCGAAGGTGCCCATTCTATCGTAGCCGAGCAGCTTGTCGTTCAGGCAGGCCGTGCGCAAGAGCATGTCGCGATGCGAATCCCAGGCATCGTAACCGGAGAATTCCGATTCGTATTGGGCCACGCCCTCGGCGAACCAGTTGGGCTGGCTGGTGAAGGGGATGATGGTGGCCCCGGAGGTTTGCACTGCTTCGTTGTAGAAGTCCTGGTATCCCAGCACCAGGCCTTGTATCGGGCTGGGAAGCTTGCTGGAAGATTGGATGGAGACCAGATGCGAGAACTCGTGCGTGACCACGTCCTTGAGCCAATTATGCGTGCTGCGTATGGGGAAGTCCCAATCGGAAATCCACACCGTCATGGTATTCTGAAGGGAATTGGCCCAGCCGTTGGAGAAAATGTCCTCGCGGATGATGAATTCCACCTTATTCGGCAGGCGGATCTGGTACCGCTTCATCTTCTCCTCAGCCACGCTTTCCGCGATACCGGCGATATAGCCCGCCACCGGTTCCAATTCGGCCGGATAATGGAAGCGGAAATGCTCCGTTTCCGAGGTGCGCCACTGGATATGCGCTTCGTTGCGGTTGAAAGTGAATCCGCGCGCCGTCCCCGTGGCCAGCAAAAAAGCGAGCAGGCCCATGCAGGAGCGCAGGGGGAACCGGATTTTAAGGTGGGAAAAACGCAACGGCATAGGCCCCCATAGTGTACAAAAATCGGGTCTCAGGTTACATTCCCCTGGGAGCAAAAACCTTGGCCAGTTTCACCGAACGATACCACGAACTCACCAAGTACAACCCGCATACCATCGATAAGCTGGCGCCGGTTCACTGGGATCATCAGCCTCCCGCCTTCAAGGCCATCAGCTCAAAAGTCAAAATCGACCTCCTCTCGCGCTTGCAATCGGTGATGGATCACCTGGAGGAAGGCCCCCAGGTATCCGCCAGCCCGGAAGCGGGATTAGAGAATATAGCCCGCCTGCTCTTCTTCACCTTGGGGCTCACCGCGCGCCTGGGCGATGGCGGCGGCGGCGATCATTTCCTGCGCGCCGCGCCTTCGGCGGGCGGATTGTACCCCACGGAAATCTACGTCGCCGCGCGCGATCAAAGCGGCCTACCGGACGGTCTTTACCATTACCATTCCCTCAAATCCGCCCTGATCCCCGTGTGGCAGGGATCCTTTTGGGGCGATTTGAAGCATTATTTCCTGGGCCATCCCGCGGTAGAGGCTTCCGGGCTCATCTTCCTCTTCACCGGGCTGTACGGACGCAGCGCCTGGCGTTACAAGGAACGCGCGTATCGCCGCATTCTACTGGATACGGGGCATGCCGTGGGCAATCTCCTGGAAGCTTGCCGTTACGCGGACCTGGACCATTCCCTGCTCGGCGGATTCCTGGACGCGGGCCTGGAGGAGCTGCTGTTCCTCACGCCCAAGGAAGAATTTCCATTGCTGGGCGTGGCCGTGGGCAAGGCCGGATCGATTCCCGATCCACGGGGCCAATTTCCGGGCGAGCCGCCCGCGGAAGCCATCCGCCATCTCACCGCGGGCGATTCCATGCAGGTGCAGCAGAACGCCTGCGAGCGTTTACGTTCCGAGCCTCCCCGGCCGCAGGTCCCGGAGGCCGGGCCCCTGACGTCGTTCCCGGTGCCCAAGGATTTCAATCCCCTCAAGACCATTCTGCGCCGCCGCAGTTGCCGCAAGTTTTCCGGCGCATCCGTCCCGCTGGCGCAAGTATCGGAGCTGCTCGCTTTTTCCTTCCGCGACGCCGGGGCCGCCTGGCGCCTGGCGCCCGGGCGCAGCGGCTACCACCTGGTGGCCTTGAACGTGGAAGGCCTGGAGTCGGGCGTGTACCGCCTGGATGCCGGGAGCCTGGCCCTGGAGCTGAAGCGGGCCGGGGATTTCCGCACCGAGACCTATACCATGTGCCTGGGTCAGGAATTGGCCGCGGAATGCGCCTTCGCCCTCGTATATAGCTCTGATCTCGCGGGACTGACGGAAGCCTATGGGGACAGGGGCTATCGCTACGCTTGTCTGGACGCCGGCCAAGTGGGTGAACGCCTCAACCTATGGGCGGTCCATCGCGACCTCGGTTCCAGCGGCATCGGCGGTTACTACGATGATCAAGCCAATGATCTTCTGGAGATCCCGCTATCCCACGGTATTCTGTACATCACCTTGGTGGGCGTGCCCGAACCGGAATAAGACCCGATGGCAGGGCGCGGTGGGCTGCGCCGGAGGCGGGGTTATGCAGGCAATGAGGTTTTGTATTCCGGCAGGTCCTGCAAGGCTTGCCGCAGCGCGTTCGGGCTGAAAGGCTTGGCCAGAACCAAGGACATGCCCGAGGCCATGCAGCGCGCGCGTTCTTCTTCTGTCACCGCCGCCGTGAAGGCGTAGATGATGGGCCGCTTTTCCGGCGGGTATTTTTTCACGATGCGCTCGGTGGCCTCGAAACCGTCCATCACCGGCATCTGGCAATCCATCAGGATCAAATCGTATTCCTTGGTTTCCAGCATGCGCAGCACTTCCACCCCGTTGGCGGCCAAGTCGGCCGAATAACCCAGCTTCCGGACGGCCGCCAAGGCCACGATCTGGTTCACCCGGTTGTCTTCCGCGATCAGGATCGCGAGCGGTTTGATGTCGGATAGGAGGCCTGCCGATCCCTCGCCAGGCATGGCCAGGAAGGAAGCGGGCGACTCGCCGACTTCGTATTCCAGCGTGAAGCCGAAGGTGGAGCCCTTCCCCGGTTCGCTCTCCAGGGTGATGGTCCCGCCCATGCCTTCCACCAGGCCTTTCACGATGACCAATCCCAAACCCGTGCCGCCGAATTTCCGCGTGGTGGAGATATCCGCCTGGTGGAAGGAACTGAACAGTTTTTCCTGGGCCGGTTTGGGGATGCCGATTCCGTCATCGCGCACGGTAAAGGTGAGTGCGATGCGGCCTGCATCCGCCGGGCGTTTGGCGACGTTCAGGGATACCTCGCCCGCTTCCGTGAACTTGATGGCGTTGCCCAACAGGTTCAGCAGGATCTGGGACAACCGGGTCGAATCGCCGATCAGCCAATCCGGTTTTCCGCCCAATCCCAGCTTCATCCGCAGGCCCTTGCCCTGGGCGACGGGCCCCAGTATCTCCAGGAGGTTGCGCGTCAATTCCTCCAGACTGAAGGCGTGGCTCTCGAACCGGATCTTGCCGGATTCCAGTTTCGAAAAATCCAGGATGTCGTTCAGCAGGGTCACGAGGATATCGGAACAGTTCCGGATGATGCGGAGATGATCCAGCGTTTCCCGGTCCCGGGTCTTGTCGATGAGCATGTTGGTGATGCCCACGATTCCGTTCATGGGAGTGCGGATTTCATGGCTCATTGAGGCGAGGAAGGAGGACTTCGCGATCAGGGCCTTCTGCAAATCCCGGTTGGCGCGCCGCAGTTGGAGCTGGGCCACCACCTGCGAGGCCAGGCAACGCATCGCCCGGCGCTGCTTGTCCGTGAGACGTTTCGGTTTCTGATCGATGACGCAGAGCGTACCCACATTGAGCCCATTCCCCAGATCCAAGGGAAAGCCGGCGTAGAAGATCACCGGAACCGCGCCCGTCACCGCGGGATTGTCCTGGAATCGCGGGTCCAGGCGGCTGTCCTCAACCTCGAACGGATTGCCGCCCAGGATGGTATGGGCGCAGAAGGCGATGTCCCGCGGCGATTGCTGGGCATCCAAGCCGTGGCGGGACTTGAACCATTGCCTGTCCTTGTCGAGCAGGCTGACCAGGGAAATGGGCGTTTCGCAGATTTGCGCGGCCAGCTCCGTGATCTCATCGTAATGGAACTCCGGTTCGGTATCGAGGATTCCCAGGTCATGCAAGGCCCGGATACGTTCGATTTCGTTCGGAGGGAGGGGCGCTGGCAGCATTTCGATCCCGGGTTGGATGGAATCATCTTACCACCGATCCCGGGAACGGTCGACGCCGGCAATCCCACGGACCCGGGAATTTTCCTAAATTTTGTCCGACCTATATTTAACCGGTTGGCCCCATGATTCCTCAAATCAGCTTCTATAACACCGCTTCCCGTAAGCAGGAACCTTTCACCACCCTGCATCCCGGCGTAGCCAACGTGTATTGTTGCGGTCCCACCGTGTACCACTTCGCCCATATCGGCAACCTGCGCACCTATGTGTTTGAGGATCTGCTGAGGCGCGTGCTTGATTACGGAGGCTACGCGGTCAACCATATCGTCAATATCACCGACGTGGGCCATCTCACCTCGGATGCGGATACTGGCGAAGACAAGATGGAAAAAGGCGCGGCGCGCGAAGGCAAATCGGTGTGGGAGATCGCCGAGTTCTACACGCAGGCCTTCATGCGCGATTGGGAGAGGCTGAACCTGGTGCAGCCCTCGCGCTGGACCAAGGCCACCGATTACATCGCCGAGCAAATCGATCTGGTCAAGGTGCTGGAGGAAAAGGGTTATGCCTACACGGTCCCCGGGGACGGCGTCTATTTCGACACGGCGCGCTTTCCGCGCTACGCGGACTTTGCCGGGCTGGATATCCGCGGCATGCAGGAGGGAGCGCGTATCGGAGTCACGGAAGGCAAGCGCAACCCGGCCGATTTCGCTCTCTGGAAAGTCTCGCCCACGGACGTGAAGCGCGCCATGGAATGGGATTCGCCCTGGGGCCGCGGATTCCCCGGATGGCACGTGGAGTGTTCGGCCATGGCCATGAAGCATCTCGGGCCCACGCTGGACATCCATTGCGGCGGCACTGATCATATCCGGGTCCATCACAGCAACGAGATAGCGCAATCGGAGGGTGCCACCGGCGTTACCTTCTCCCGCTTCTGGCTGCACGGCGGCTGGCTGCTGGAGGCCCCTACGGAAGACGGAGGCGGCGGCAAGATGTCAAAGTCGGCGGGTGAATTCGTCACCCTGGATTTCCTGCTCAAGAAGAGCTACTCCGCCATGGACTACCGCTACTTCTGCCTGGGCGCGCATTACCGCAGTTATCTCAACTTCAGCTGGGAAGGCCTGGACACGGCGCGCGACTCGCTCAAGAGCCTGCGGCGCAAAACCGATCCGCTCATCGGCCGCGCTTCGGCCATAGCCTCGGATAACGCGCTGGGCTGGCAGCGCCGCTTCCTCGCCGCGGCTTACGACGATCTGGGGTTCCCCCAAGCGCTGGCGGTGGTGAACCAGATGTTGAAGGATCCGGACCTCTTGGAAGGGGAAAAGGCCGCGCTCGTGCGCGATTTCGATCGCATGCTCGGATTGGGACTGGCGGAGAAGACCGAACGCGAAGATCGCGCCCTGCCGGGCCCCATGTCGGCTTTGCTCGATGAGCGCAAGGACGCGCGCGCGCGCAAGGATTGGAAGCGCAGCGACGAGATCCGCGATCTGCTCAAGGCCAAGGGCTTCGGTGTCAAGGACAATCCAGATGGCACCACCAGTTGGTTTCCGTTGTGAAACCGTTCGCGAGGATCATTGCCTTCCCCGCTCCGAAATTTCTATTTATGATCTCCGGGATACGATGATATAATTCCCGGACCCGGCGGGCTCGCGAGAGCCGGAATCGGATGGGCAACCTTCAACCACAGCACGGCGGCAACATGAACAGGAACGAAGACAAGGAAAAAGAGAAGGACAAGGAAGAGCCTTCTTTTCTCGCCAAGGAGATCGCGGAATCCTTCATCAAGGCCCGCAAGATTTTCCTCTGGGGCCCCGTGGACGACATCGTGGCCGAGAAAATCGTCAAGCAGCTCATCTACCTGGACAGCCAGAATCATGACGACATCTACCTCTATATCAACAGCCCCGGCGGCGTGATTTCCTCCGGCCTGGCCATCCTGGACGCCATGGACGCCGTCAAGTCTGACGTTGTCACCGTGGTTTCCGGCCAAGCCGCCTCCATGGGCGCCCAGTTGCTGAGCGCGGGCAAGAAGGGCAAGCGTTATGCGTGGAAGAACGCCCGCGTGATGATCCATCAGCCGCTAATCTCGGGCCAAATGTACGGTCCCGCCACGGACATCGAAATCCAGGCCGAGGAAATGCTCCGTATCCGCACCGTCCTCAACAAAATGCTTTCGGAAGCCACGGGCAAGAGCGTGGAGCAGATCGAATTGGATACCGATCGGGATAACTTCATGACCGCGGAAGAAGCCAAGTCCTACGGCATGATCGATATCGTGGAAAACATCCTCTAGCCCTGAAACCGGTTACCGGGGCGCGATCCCCGTGCCTGCCAATCCCCGGTCAGAGCCGTCAAAACATCATGTTTGACGGCTCTTTCATTTTCACCGCCCTTTCCCGCCCCCTCTTTTTTTTACCCTCTTTTTTTTACGGCGCCCCGCATGCTAGAATCAAGCTGCACCTCAAAAAAGATCAGGCCCATGAGCGAGGATTCCAAGAAACGTTACCAACGCATCATCCAGGATCTGGGACAGATCCCGACGATGCCGACCATCGCCGCCAAGGTGATGCAAATCGTGAATGATCCCCATTCGAGCGCCGAGGACGTGGCCAAATTCATTTCCCGGGACGTGGCGCTCACATCCAAAGTGCTGCGTCTGGCCAATTCCGCCTTCTACGGCATTCCGCACACCATCTCCTCCGTCAATTCCGCCATCGTCATCTTGGGCTTCAACACCATCCGCAGCCTGGTCCTGTCCGCTTCCGTGCTCAAGGTGTTCCCCGCCAAGCCCGGACTGGTGGTTTTCGATCGCAAGGCCTTTTGGAAGCATTCCTTCATGGTGGGGATCGCTTCGCGCATGGTGGCGCAAATCTACCGCCGCAAGAAACTGGTGGATATGGAAACCGCGTTCAGCGCGGGATTGCTCCACGACGTCGGCAAGATCATTCTGGAGCAATTCTCCAACGAGGATTACCTCCCGGTTCTGAAGGCCGCCAAGGAAAAATCATTGCCCTTGGTGATGGTGGAGAAGTCCATGCTCGGCATGAGCCACGCGGACGTGAGCGGCATGCTGGTGGACAAATGGCAGATGCCGAACGAATTGAAGCTTCCCATCGTCAATCACCATTCCCCCATGAGCGACGAAGGCTCGCGCGACATGGCCTGCATCGTGCATTACGCCAACCATCTCTGCCATCTCAAAGGCAGCGGATGCATGCAGAACGAGACCTACGCGCAATTCATCGCGGAAGTGGAGGCCACGCTCGGCTTGGGCAGCACCCAGGAAGAGTTGCTGGAAGAACTGGAAAAGCATATCGTGGAAGCGGAACCCTTCTTCTCCCTCATCGAGGCCAACTAACCGGGCCAACCCATGGCCGAAAGCGACTTCGGAAATCCGGAAGCCTTTTTCGCCCGTCACGGCGGCGTGCCCAAGAACCCCTTACTCATCCGGCAAACCCTGGACGTATTGCGGGATCCCGATTGCTCTGCGGCCGATTTGGCGCGGATTCTGGAAAAAGATCCGGCCGTCTCCTCCAAGGTGCTCAAGTCCGCCAATTCCGCCTTCTTCGGCACCCCCAAGTCCATCACTTCGCTGAAGGCCGCCATCGTGCGCATGGGGAACCACAATGTCGCGAAAATCGCCTTGTCCGCTTCCCTGGGCGCTTCGGGTGGGGGCCATTGGAATGATTTCTGGCGCCATTCCATTTCCGTGGCCATGCTCTCGCGCCATATCGCGCACTTCACGGGTGTGTATACCAAGCAGGAGGAAGAGGAGCTGTTCAGCATGGGGCTCCTGCACGATCTGGGCGCGATGGTGGAAATGGATTCGGGCGAATTCGCGCGCGTAGGGTCGATGCTGAAAACGGGACCCGTAACGCTTTCGGAGGCGGAAAACCTGGTGTTCGGCTTCGATCATGGCCGCATCGGGCGCCTGGTGGCGGAACGCTGGAATTTCCCCGCCGACCTCGTGGACGCCATCGCCTGGCACCATCAACCCGAGGCAAGCAAGGATTTCTACCGCAAGGTCATCGTCATCCACCTCGCGGATTTGGTTAGCCACGGTTTCCAGATAACCAATGTGCCCGGCGAGGCCGCTCCGCCCACCCAGGAAGCCTATTTGCAGGAGTTCAATCTGCCGGTGGAGCAGCTGATCCTGTTCGGCCAATGGCTGCTGGAGCGGGAATCCGAAATCAACGGGTTCTCCGAGGTCATGGGCGGGTAGGTCCTTCTGAAGATCGCACCTCCGCGCGGGCCCGGTTTCCGGGCGCGGCTTCAGCGGGTTTGCAGCTTATCCGGGTTGCTTCCGGCCATCCGACCCGGGGATACGGGGTCGTCAGCTGCGCTCGCCCGCTGAAGGGGGCCTCTAGCTAAGCGGTCGCGCTGCAGCGGGCTCGCGCCCGGGTCGGAAGGCCTGCAAACGGGAGCCTATACGGTGGTGGCGATGCCTGCCGCTTGCGCCTGATGCCCGGAAACCCGGACCCGCGCGGAGGTGCCGGCCCCACTTGGGACCTGCCCATGCCTGCATTATCCCGGACGGTTTGGGCGGTCGCTAAGAGTGGGGCGATGGAGTGGGTGGGTGTGGCGACGGGGTTTGGAAGATCCCTGGAACTACGCGCGCTGCGCGCGATTGGGGTTTGGGGATGAGATTCCTTGGAACTAGGTGCGCTGGGCGCGAATAGCTTTGGGCCTTAACTGGCCTACTTTAAAGTAGGCCAGTTTAGATCAGGCGTGTCTTTTCCCCGTATTTCTTCGTATTCCCTGGCCTCTGACCCCTAGCTCCTACCCCCTGAAATTATATTCGATAGAAAACAGGAAATTACATGGGATTCTTCAGTCGTATCGCCAAGGGGCTGACCAGGACGCGCGAAAGCGTGGTCAAAGAGGTTAAAGGCGCCTTCGGGAAGGGCAAGCTCACCGAGCAGGTCATCGAGAACATCGAGGAGAAGCTGCTGGCGGCGG